>JAJYNL010000089.1 GCA_021786375.1 Actinomycetes bacterium | reverse complement strand
CGGCTTCACCAACTTCGAAAACTACCGCATCCGGGCTCTTCTTTACGCCGGCAAGCCCAACTGGAGGGTGCTGGATTCCATCGTGGTGGAATAACCCGGCCCGAGACGCAGGCTCCCCAACGACACAACCCTGACTACGGCGCCGGTGGTCTTGGTTCCGGCTTGCCCGAGAGTGCTGCGTTCGCCCGCGGGCGAACGCAGCAACCGAGGATTTCGCATGTGAGTCAAAAGGGAACCGGTTCGAGCTTCTCAAAGCGGGATCGCGCGTCAGGAAATGCGCACCTCACCCCGCTCAAAGCTGAAGAGCCGCTTTATCTCGCATCCGGACAGGCTGGTGAGCAGCTGGCCCAGTAGTGCGCGCACCTGTTCACAGTTCGAATAGCGACAACGCAGCACCACCAAGTCGCCGACCACAACTGTTTGGGTGATGGTTCGGCGTTGGAGGCTTTTTGGCTCTTGACGGGTTCCGGGCATCTATTGGAGCACGGCGTTAATAGCTCGCTGAATCCACCAAGCCCACACCCTTTCGCTGGAGATCACGCCTTCCAGCTTGCTGGTGTTGATCAGGATACGACCAAGATTGGGATCCCGGCCGCTTTCAAGGAGGAGCTGGGCCGGCCGCCCCAAGGCCCGCACCGCTATGCCGCATCATCCAGCGCTATGACTTCTTGACACACTGCGGGCGGTGATCTTCTCCAGGCCGGCGTTCCCCGAATCCCACCGCGACATACTCGTTTCCCCAGGCAATGGAGCCACAGGAGCTGCAGATACATACCCAGACGCAGCCAGGAGAGACAAGCATTTCCCCAGGCAGAGAGTCGGTCCCTGCATTGCCAGCGGGAACTTAGGTCCAGGAACCGGTAGCCGGCCAAAGCGGGAGAGCTGACGTGCTTTCCTCCCGCGTCTCTATTGCTTCCCTGGCCCATGGTTCTCCCACCCGCGCCGTGTGGGGCAGCTGTAGAGGCGGGTTGCAGATGCGATGTCCACTTGCCACCCCTGCACGTCCGCCGCGGCGTGGGAGGATGGTCGTCAACTTCGGGTCGAACGCGCTCAACCAGCCGTGCATGCTTGAGGGGCTTGCGACAAACCAACTCCCTCGGCTTCTTGTGGAACTGACCGAACGGATGCCCGGGCCGGGCCACAACCACCACAGCCCCGGTCAGCGCCTAGCTTTTAGGGTGTGTTTAGCGCGTTGCTGGCCGGATTGGGTTCGGGGTTGCTGGTCGGTGCCCAGGTCGGGCCGATCTGGCTCCTTTGCATGCGCAGCGTGCTGCGCGGGCGTTTTGTGGTGGGGGTCTCCATCGGCGCAGGCGCCGCACTGATCGACATGTCCTACGCGGCGATAGGCGTAGTTGGAGGAGCCGGCGTGCTTCGCGCCGAACCCCAGTTGCGGCTGGCCCTTGGTTTCCTGGGGGCCGCGGTGCTGGTCGGCCTGGGAGTCAGGACGGTGTGGTCGGCGATGCGTATTCGAGCCGGCATGGAGAGCGCTGGGGAGATTGCTTCCCCAGTTCGCGCCTTTACGACCTCCGTCGTGGCCACGGCATCGAATCCAATGACCATCGCCTCGTGGGCGGCTCTCTTCACCGCCACATCCTCGGCGACCCTCACCAAAGGCGCCGGCGGCGCGGCCCTGCTGGTTCTGGGCGTGGGATTGGGATCGCTCGCATGGTTTTCGATCCTTTCCGCCGCAGTATCCGCAATGCGGCACCGTATTGACGAGAAGGCGCGGCGCGCGATCGACGTCATCTCCGGCGTCGGATTTGTGGCCTTCGGTGCCTTCCTTGGCCTCAAGACGTGGTATCAGTCCTGACCGGGCGTTTTCCGACGCCAGGCCCCGGGTGCAAGGTGGACTACCAGTCCAAGAGACGCCTGGAAGGTAGATCCAGGTAGCACCTACCTTGCGCAGCCAACGGCCCGCATGTACTCGGCCGTCGACAGCTTTTATAGCGTCACTGCGTCGGGGTTGGAATGAATCGGGTCAAAACGCCAGCCCCCAGCCTGGTAGATCCAGTAATCCGTTAGCTGAACACCGTCGACGAAATAGTGGACTTCCCGCCAACCGCGAGCCGAAGGCGCCGCACTCGCGGTCACCGGTGTTCCCGGGTGTGACGGGCACTCGAGATGACCTAGCACGTGCCGGGCTTCACCTATGATGCTTCAGCTGGGTCGATCCCACCGGGCGTAGACGAGCACGACGTTGTCGGCGGCGAAGTCCCGGTTGTAGATGGATGCGACGGCAAGGAGTTCCTTCGCGGTTCTCGGCGCCGGCGAAGTGGACGGCGTCGTCGACAGGCGCTTGGTCGCGCATCCCGCAAGACCGAAGGCAACAGCCAGGGCCAATGCCGCGAGCATTCCCGTCCGCCGCCAAGGGCCGATCATCTCGGGGACATTAGCCGCGAAAACCGCGGCTCCCGCTAGGCGCGTTGAGGGCGCGCAGCCAAACCTATATCGGAGGAGGCGCGTGCGGCTCCGAGTGCCGCGAGGATGGAAAGAGCGGCCAGAGCGAGGAAGCTGAAGCGGTAGGGGTCAATTCCGGCCGAGGCCGCACCAAGGCCGGTCTCGAGAGATCGAAATCCCAGGGCGGTCTGGAGCAGGACCGCGCCCAATGCGATGCCAAATCCGGCGGCAAGCTGCTGCAGTGTGGAGGCGAGCGTGTTGGCCCGGTTCATGGCGCCCTGGTCGACGTCGGCGAAAGCGACGGTGTTGTAGGCGGTGAAGCCGACTGACCGGGCGGCGCCTGAGAAAACCATCAGCGTGCAAATCGCCAGTAGGGGGGTGTGTGAAGTTAGGGCCGACGACAGCAGCAGCGAAACAGCCAGACTCGCGGTCGCGGCAAGCATCACCGGGCGGAACCCGAACCATCTGAGCAAGGGGGTGGTGAGTGGCTTTATCCCAACGTTGCCCAGATACAGGAGCAGGACCAAGCTACCCGCCCTTATGGGTGACCAGTGAAAGGCCAGCTCGAACATGAGTGGAAGGAGAAAGGGGACTGCACTCACCGTCAGCCTGAAAACGCTTCCGGTGGTGTGCGCGATACGGAACGACTCCGTCGCGAGCGGAGAGAACTCCAATAGTGGGTTCAGCGTTCGTCGTAGGTGGATGATGGCACCCGCGGTGAATGCCGTACCAGCAATTGCTTCAGCTGCAACCGCTCTCCAGTCGGCATGCGCCGCCGAGGCTGCCGAGGCCGCGTAAGCGAGCAGGCCCAAACCTAGACCGACCAGTGCGAAGCCTCTCCAGTCAAGAGGTTTGCCGATGCGAGACGCGGTGGCGGGAACGAGGAACCAGGCCGCCACCATGGCAATGATACCGAGGGGGATGTTGATGATGAAGATCCAGTGCCACGACGCATAAGTCGTGATCGCACCACCGAGCAGTGGGGCGATGACGGGTGCGGTGAGTGCTGGCCAGGTCAGATAGGCGATCGCAGCGACGAGACGTTCCTTGGGTGTGGAGTTCAGCACCGCCAGTCGTCCGACGGGGACCATCATCGCCCCTCCGACCCCTTGTGCAATTCGCGCGGCGGTCAACTCCAGGAGGCTTCCACTCAGTGCGCAGGCCAGGGATCCCAAGGTGAATACGGCAATTGCCGAGATGAAGACCCGGCGTGTCCCGGATCGCTCGGCGATCCATCCCGATAGCGGGATGAGCACCGCGAGCACGAGCATGTAGGCGGTGATCGTGATTCCGGCTCGGGCCGCGCCCACTCCGAGGCTTCTGGCGATTACCGGGATCGAAGTGGTGAGAATGGTGCCGTCCAGGAACTCCATGAAAAACGCGCCTGCCACCAGCAGGGCCAGGTTCCGCTCGTGGTTCGGCGTGGATCTAGGCAAAGGCTTCCTCGGGGTCCCGGACACCCGGCGAACGGATCCAACGTGGCGGCGGGCTCCGGGCTACAAGATAATGGCACTCACGGCGCGCCACCATTTGCCCGCGGATCGGGCGAGATGGCTAAATTCTCGAGAATGGAAGTCCCGAGACCCACCTGGAAACTCCAATCGCGCCTCGTCGAGGTGCGTAACCAATGGGCGAACCTGATCGGTGAACGCTGGCTAGATGCGGAGGAGAACGAGATCGACTACTGGAGGGTCGAGAACGCGGACTCCTTAATAGTGATGGTCGTGTCGGTAGACGAACTGGTCTTGCCGCTGCCGGTTTTCAGGCCCGGCGTGGGCCGAGCCACCCTGGACTTCTGCGGTGGGCGGCTGGCGGATACGGCTGACATCGTTGGCGAAGCCAAGCGGATAGCTGCAAGGGAGCTCGGTCTCGACGTCCCGGAGCCCTTCGACAGCCTCGAGCTGGTCAACCCGTCAGGATGGGAGACCAATAGCTCGTTGGAGTCACAGCGCGTCTTTGGGGTGGTGGCGAAACTTAGTTCCGGTTTGAGCCTCGATTCCTCCAAGGTTGGCGCTATCTTTCCTTGTAACGAGACCGGTATCGCGGGCCTGTTAGATCAGATGACGTGCCTCCAGTGCCGTGGAGTCCTGGCAGAGGCGCGCAGACTCTGCCTGATCCCCTAGAAGGTCGAGGCTTTCGCGAGTGGGGCGAGCGATCACGGCGAGGGCCGCGTGGAAGCCGTATGCGCACTCCGCTTACGCCGAGGCCAATGGACACCAGGAGGCCCTCGCTGCGTGCGGATAGTCTTTGCCAAAGTGGAGAAGGGCCTTGGGCGGCCTGCAGCGTTTCAAGGGAGAACCGGTTGAGAAGCTGGGCCAGGTAGGTCGCGTCGCGATCACCCCTAAGACGGCCCGAGGAGATTGACCGGGTTGCGGGCCCGGCGTACCGCTCCTCATCGGCAATGTTAACGCCACGTATGCATGTGAGGCGACCGGCCGGAAGCCGCTCCGTGGCCATCGTGGTCGAGGCCGTCCAGATCCCCCGACTGTATTTCCGGGCAACCCAGGTCATGATCTTCGACCGCGAGGGCAGCACCAAGAGCCTGGCGGGAAACCCGGGCTCGACACCTTCCGCTTCGAGCCGTTATTCCGATACGGTCAGAGGCAAATCCGGGTGGTGTCCCCTGGCCATTACGCCGGTGCGATAGCTCCGGGCGCCTTGGGGATAGAATGTCATTCACGCTGGACCCAGGAGAGGTGCCAGAGTGGTCGAATGGGACTCACTGCTAATGAGTTGACCTGGGAAACTGGGTCCGAGGGTTCAAATCCCTCCCTCTCCGCCAGTGTCACCCTTTCCGGGGTGGGCTAGCCGGGTTGCTCCTGGCCAAGCCGCACTATCATTTATATTTCCGGGCGAGTGGCGGAATAGGCAGACGCGCAGGATTCAGGTTCCTGTGTCCGAAAGGACGTGGGGGTTCAAGTCCCCCTTCGCCCACCAGTTTGACCAGTTGAGACTGGGCGTAAGCTCAGCTCATGCGACTGCCGGATTCGATTGTGCGGCGGTCGGCATGTCCGCGGTTTCTGGTGCCCATACATGTGAGGCACTGCACCGGGAACCCGCCATCGAATCACGCTATTCAGTCGATGGCAAACAAGCGCATCACCAATGCAAGCGTCCTGTAGTACCCGACGAGCGTACACAACTCAAAGAGTGCCTTCTCCCCGGCGGAGGCCGCAAGGCGGGCATATGGGGCATCATCGATAGCCCCTCCTTGCACCAGCAGCAGGGCCGCCGCTAGCAACGCGTCTTCCTCCGGGGTCACTCCGGCCGGGGCTCTCCCGGCCTGAATCAAGGCGACGTCTGTTTCCGTGAGGCCGGCCGCAGTGGCGAGTCGATGGTGCGCAGACCACTCGAAAGCGCTCCCCTCGGAGGCTGCCACCAGCAGAATCGCAGCTTCCCTTACCCGTGGTGGCAGGATGGAACGGTAGCGAATCGCGGCACCGAGTTCCTGGAGGGGTGCGCCGACTGCGGGGCTGAGGAGCATCGGGCCGAATGGGCCGGCCAGCGAGCCGTTCTCATCCACGATTGGGGAGGCGCTTTGATCCCCGGCCCTTGGTCCGCCCGTGATCAGCTCGTAGAGCCGCATCTGGTTTTGGTCGAGATCGCCTTGTTGCAGGTCCGCCAAGCGCCGCCCGCCTGAACTCATGTCGATCGCCCTCCCGCGCCGCCTTGTAGCGCAAGTCTTCGTCGATCCTATGGCCCGTCGACACCCGGGCTGGGCCCGATAGCCCGCAATGTCCTGTTCAAGCTGGTCTCCGGACAGGGTGTCGCGGGAAGCGGCCAGAACAGAAGTGACATTTTCAACTAATCTGTATCCGTGGACCTTGCTGACATAGAGAACAGGATTGAACGGCTGATCGAAGGCGCGTTCGGTCGGCTGTCGCGCAAGGGGCTGCAGCCGTCGGAGATCGGCAAGAAAGTCGTGCGTCAGATGGAGCTGGAAAAGCGCATCGGCGTGCGTGGCCCGATCGTTCCAAACCACTACATGATCCTGCTCTCGCCCGACGATTTCGACTCGCTGGCGGACATTAGTTCGGCCTTGCATTCGGAACTTCTGGCCTTGGTCCAGGAGACCGCCCGCGAGCGCCACTATAAGTTCGTGGGCTTCGTTGATGTCGGCATCGACGTCGATTCCGAGATCCCCCGGGGTACTTTCGCCATTGAGTCGCAGTATCAGGAGGACCCGGAGTATATGGGCCACCTCTATCTGGAGATGCCCAACGGAATGCGTGTCCCGCTCGGTGATGCGCCGGTAACCATCGGCCGTCTTCCTGGAAGTACCATCGTCATCGACGAACCCAGGGTTTCGCGCCGCCATGCGGAGGTCAGCGTGGGCGAAGACGGATACGTTCGGATTCGTGACCTTGGCTCTACCAACGGGACACGCGTGAACGGGTTGGCGGTCACCGACAGCACCGCCCGAGACGGAGATGAAATCGACGTTGGTGGCGTGAAGATCCGAATAGGGCGTCAGTGACCCATGCCTCTTGGCCTGCTAGATCTATTCAAGTATCTGCTGATTGCCCTCATCTGGCTGTTTTTCATGCGTGTGATCAGAGCCGTTTGGGTACAGGCAAAGCCGACAGTGCAGAAAATACCCGCTGATACACGGCGGCCTGCTAGGCGGGGTCCGGTTAAGCAGTCTGCCCCAACCCCTGCACCTTCGGGGGCATTGGTCCGCTTGCGCGTAACGCCACCTGGAGGAAGCGCTTCCCACAACGCGGAAATACGCTCGCAAGGTACCATTGGTAGGTCCGCCGCGTGTGCCATCCCGCTCAGCGAGGACGAATTCGCCTCCAGCGTCCACGCCAGAATCTTCCTAAACGGCACGTCGTTTATGGTCGAGGACCTTGGCTCTACCAACGGCACCACTCTCAACGGTTCGAGGATTGCGCGACCTGCGGCCATCTCCAAAGGCGACAAGATCGTCGTGGGCAGGACCATCCTCGAGGTGATCACCTGATGAACGTCACTTGGGGCGACGCCACGGACGTCGGGCGCGTGCGGCGGAACAATCAGGACTATCTCTATGCGGATGGCCGGCTTTTCGTGGTTGCAGACGGGATGGGCGGCGCAAACGGCGGCGAGGTTGCCTCGAAACTCGCGGTCGAGGGATTCGTTTCCCGAGCTGCCGGTGCCCCCGACGGCCGCGCGCTCAAGAGTGCTGTGGCCGGGGCAAACGAGGACGTCTTCCGCGAGGGCCAGGCTCACAACGAGCTTGCCGGGATGGGCACCACCTTGGTGGCCGCGGTGGTTTACGACGAACCGGAGGCACCCAGAGTGCTGGTCCTAAACGTCGGAGATTCGCGCGGCTATATCCTGCATGACTCGGACCTCACCCAGATCACCGAAGACCACTCGTGGGTGGGTGAGCTTCTCAGGGCGGGAAAGCTCTCCCCACAGGAGGCCGAGATATCCGTCAGCCGCCACATGCTAACGAGGGTGGTCGGAGTAGCCGGGGATCTGGAGCCCGACATGTGGGAGATACGCCCCCGACCTGGCGACAAGATCCTGCTCTGTTCCGATGGGATTACCAACGAGCTTGCGGATCCCGAAATAGGCGCGGTGCTCATGGGTGGCGCGGATGCCAAGTCGATGGCTGAAGAGCTTGTCCGCCGGGCTGTCGAGGCGGGTGGCCTGGACAATGCCACCGCCGTCGTAATCGACTTCGGGCCGCCGGAACCCGAGGACGTTCCGGCTCCGCTGCAGATTGCCCGAACCGAGCTGCCGGTGCCCCGCACGGCCGTGCCCGCTGCTCCCGTGACCTTTACCAGGCAGCCCGCGTTCTCGCGGGGACCGGACTTGATGCAGATTCCACAGCCACTCTCGCGCTCGAACTTCACCAAGGCCGGGACCGTGCTCAGGATCCTGGCATTCCTCGCCGCCCTGGCGCTGGTAATCGGCATTGGTGTTTACGGCATCACCAACTACGTGCGAGGCTCGTACTTCGTCGGTGTATCCAACAATCGCATCGCCATCTACCAGGGCCGGCCGGGTGGGTTGCTCTGGTTTGCTCCGCACCTGGTTGCAGTGCGCAATCTCCGCCTCAGTGACCTGCCCTCGGCCTACGCGAGCGAGCTGCGAAACGGAGTTTCCGAACCGAGCTTCGCCGCTGCATCCAAGTACATATCCAACCTTCAGGCACAGTCCCTGCAGTTCAGCCAGGCGAGTCCGCGCACCACGTCCACCACGACAACAACTGCCAAGTCGGGAGCCGGATAATGAAGCAGCGCATTCGTATCCTCGGTGTGTTTCTCCTACTCCTCTTTGCCGTGCTTTTCGTGCAGCTGAACCACATACAGCTGCTGGAGGCGGCGAAGCTCGCGAATGCCCCCGGCAACTCACGCAACCTGACCAACCAGTTCTCGACCCGCAGGGGTGCGATACTCACGGCTGACGGCCAGGTCGTTGCGGAGTCGGTTCCCTCGAACGACATCTATCACTTCCAGCGCACCTACCCCCACGGCACGCTCTATGCGGATGTGAGCGGATACGACTCGATCATCTACGGGATGGACGGAATTGAGTCCTACTACAACAGCTATCTGAGCGCGCATACCGCCCCTCCGTCGTCGTTATCCTCTCTCATCAACCCCACCGTCACCACCGATAACGTGATCCTTACCATCAACTCCAAGCTGCAGCAGGTGGCTGCCAATGCCTTAGGCACGCTGCGCGGCGCAGTAGTTGCGATCGACCCCTCGACCGGCGCGATCCTCGCAATGTACTCGAGCCCCTCCTACAACCCGAACCTTCTGGCGTCCCATTCGGGAACGGTGGAGAACAACGCCTGGAAGAGCTACCAGGCGAACCCGGCACAGCCGATGCTGGCCCGGGCGTATAGGCGCAGCTATCCGCCCGGCTCCACCTTCAAGGTGGTGACCTCCTCGGCGGTCTACGACCACAATCCTTCGCTCGCTACCAAGAGCTATCCTTATCTGACCGAGCTAAAGCTGCCCGATACCAACAACTACCTGGCCAACTACGCGCACGAGCTTTGTGGAGGAACCATCCCGACGCTCCTTGCGGTCTCATGCGACTCGGGATTCGGTGCCATCGGACTGGACTTGGGCGCAAACGCGCTGGCCGCTGAGGCGCAGGCCTTCGGATTCGGCCAGGTACCCCCGCTGGACCTCTACGGCGTTGCCGCTTCGCATTTCCCCTCCGCCGCAAGGCTCTCAACCCGCCTGCCGGACGTGGCATACTCCGCCATCGGCCAATACGACGTGCAGGCAACTCCCCTGCAGATGGCGCTGGTGGTAAGCGCGATTGCCAACAAGGGCGTGATGATGGCTCCGCACCTGATGAAGGAGATCACCAACCAGCAGGCGCAGGTGATCAAGACCTACACGGACCATGTCTGGCGAGTGGCGACCACCCCATCCACAGCGGCTCAGGTGACAACCTTGATGGAGGGAGTTGTGAAGAGCGGAACCGCCCAGGGCATCGCCCTGCCGGGGGTGTCCATTGCTGCCAAGACCGGCACAGCTCAGTTAAACTTGACCTCGACCAATCAGGCCAGCCCTCAAGGCAACGACAACTGGATGGTTGCGTTCGCTCCCGCTCCGAATCCCAGCATTGCTGTCGCCGTGGTGGTTCCTGCGCAACCGGGCATCAGCTCTAGTTCGACCGGCGCACAGTACGCGGGACCGATTGTGAAGGCTATCCTCGCCTCTGCACTCGGCATTGGAAACCAAGGTTAAGGAGCAACGTGGCCCAGCCCTACGGTAGTCGCTACGAGATGGTTGAGAAGATCGCACGCGGTGGCATGGCGGACGTATACCGCGCTCACGACCTGCTCCTTGACCGACCGGTAGCACTGAAGGTGCTCTTTCCCGAGCTGAGCACCTCCGAAACCTTCGTGGAGCGCTTCCGTCGTGAGGCCACGGCTGCTGCCAACCTTTCCCATCCGAATATCGTCTCGGTCTACGACTGGGGCCGGGAGGAGAACACCTACTTCATTATCATGGAACTCATCGACGGCGAGACGCTGGGCTCTCTCATCCGTCGGCGGGGCCAGCTCGACTTTGACTATGCCGCGGCGATCGCCGCCGATGTGGCGTCCGCCCTCAACTATGCCCATCGCCACGGTGTCGTCCACCGTGACGTCAAGCCCGGCAATGTGTTGATCGCCGAAGACGGGCACGTCAAAGTCACCGATTTCGGAATCGCACGCGCCCAGACCGCCAACGAGGGCCTAACCCAGACCGGCTCGGTGATGGGGACTGCTACCTACATATCGCCCGAGCAGGCCGAAGGGCGTCAGCTGGATGGGCGAAGCGACGTCTACTCCCTTGGCGTAGTTCTCTATGAGATGCTCTCCGGACAGCCTCCCTTCACGGGTGACTCCACTGTCTCGGTCGCGCTCAAGCAGGTCAAGGAACAGGCGCCCGCCCTTTCATCCCTGCGGCCCGATGTGCCCAAGCCGCTCGAGGAGGTCGTGGCCAAGGCCATGCGGAAGGACCCCGAGACTCGGTACGCAACCGCCCAGGACTTCCGGGCCGATCTCTTGCGCTTCATTCAACGGCGCCCGGTCGAGGCGTCGCGCGACGCGGGCGACCTTGTGAGTGGCCCCGCCACCGAGGCGATGGCCGGCCTTGGTGTCCAGGGCCAGGCCACCGAGGCCATCCCCTCCATGTTCCGGAATACCACAACCGCTATGGAACAGGTCCCCGAGGACAAGCAGCGCAAGCGCGACAAGCGCGGGACCATTATCGCCATAATCGCGGCGGTACTGGTGCTGGCGGCGTTTTTCGGCATCTTCGCTCTCGTGAAAGGCAACTTCTTTGGTACCGCGAAGCCGGCGGTGGCCACCGTTTCCCTGCCCAACGTGGTCGGAAGCAGCCTGACGGAAGCAGGCACGTCTCTGACCTCGGACGGCCTCACCTACAAAGTCACCTACAAGCGCTCCTCCACGGTGCCCCAGAACACCGTCATCTCGCAGAACCCGGCTGCGGGAACCAGCGTGCACAAGGGTTCCTCCGTAACCCTGACCGTTAGTTCCGGGCCGGCGCCGGTGCCCGTTCCCAATGTGGTGAACCAGGCGGTCGGCAACGCCGAATCCCAGCTGGTTCCCCTGGGCTTTTCAGTGGCAACCACCTACGTCAATTCTTCCAAGCCCAACGGCACGGTGATAAAGCAGACCCCGAACGCGGGGACCAAGGCGGCGCCGGGCTCGACCGTGACCTTGACGGTGTCCAACGGCCCGGCCACGGTGGCGGTGCCCAACGTCGTGAACCAGCCCCTTGCCCAGGCGGCCAATACCCTTGGCACCGCTGGGCTGCAGCTCGGAAACGTGACCTATCAGAGCTCGGACACCGTCGCCAACGGCTCGGTCATCTCGACCAGTCCCGCCGTGGGGAGCCAGGTTGCCCCGAACACCAGCGTGGACGTGGTGGTCTCATCAGGGCCCCCGCCGACCACCACCACGACTAGCTCGACCACCACCACGACTAGCTCGACCACCACCACGAGCACATCATTGCCCTAGGGCGATGATGTGGGTGGGCGAGCGCCTAGGCGCCATGCGTAGCCGAGACGAAGTTCGCCACCATCTCCTTGCCATGGGTGGTGTAGATAGACTCGGGGTGGAACTGCACGCCCCAGATCGGG
>JAJYNL010000074.1 GCA_021786375.1 Actinomycetes bacterium | reverse complement strand
CGGTGATGCCTCCGTTCCCGCGGACGGCTTACTCGGCGGCTGTCCCGTGAAGGTGAGAGCGCGGCCTCTGGCCGTTCTTGATGCTGGGCGGCCAAGTACCACTCCCTCAGTTGTCAGCAGGCTGGCGCTGGGAGGCCGTACACGGAGACATAGGCGGCTACGAGGTGCGCCTGCCCGCCGTTCCCGATCCCGCCAAGCTCGCAGAGTTCTTGCCAGAGGCGAGAGCGGTGGGCTCGAGGACCTACGTCGCCGAGGTCTCCCCGGTCCGGCAATCGCCGTTATCACGGGGATGCGCAAACCCTGGATGACTACGTTTGGATCCGCGGACTATGCGGCGGTTCGTGCCTTGGGTGATGAATGCTTGACGAATGTGCCGAGAAGTGTCGCCCACTAGGCGCCTCCGGCAGCCCCTGTCCACTCGCCGTTGGCGGGTTTGGCCTTGCCGACTGCGGCAGCCGCACTTCCTCCATCGCCATCGCCCTCCAATGGAGTGCCCGTCGGATCCCCGGCTTCAAGATTGGCTTTTGGGTCGGAACCGGCTCGGGGACTGACCAGCAGATTGGCTATTCAGTGTTGTTGTCGGCGCACACCTGGGCGATGATTTCTTTCGAGCGGCGCGTCATCCGGATTGCGGCGGTCGCTGCGGAGAAGGCGCGCGAGGCTGCTTCGGATGAGCTTGCAGCGAACTTCGAGGCCATGGTTGGTCTGTTGCGCGATCTCGATATTTCGGCGACCTGGGAGGAGGCTGCCGATGTGAAAAGGCGGGTTCTTCTGGGCGAGTCTCTGGAGGCGGTCTACGTCTATGACGATCACTCGGAAGTCGCCTTCAAAGGTGCGCCCCGGATAAACGTCCTGTTTGCAGAGGTGGCGCTCAAGGACCAGAGGTCGATTGTTGGTGTCGGCGATCCGATGCGTGCTCGACGCCCACGGCGGTGTTCCGGACCGAGTTCGCGCTGGCGGGATGAACTTCCCGCGGCTGGGCTCTGCTCTTGACGGTCTCCGATGGTTCTCCTACCCGCCACCCTACGCACAAGGGCAGGGCCGAGAGCTCAGCCTGGAGAAATAGTCAATACCTGTGGATCGGACAGGCGCGACTTCCTTCCGGCGGTTCATCCGGACGTTGGGTCCAAGGGCTTCCAGAGGAAGTGGCGGGTGTGGTCGGGCGGGAAGCCGGTCAGCTCTCCGAACTGGCGGTAGCCGATGGCCTGGTAGAAATCCGGCGCCTGGAAGCTGAAGGTGTCAAGCCAGGCGGCGCGACACCTGCGGCGACGGCCTTCCTCCTCGATCGCGTGCATAACCTGCCGGCCCACGCCACGGCCACGAAGGGCGTCGTCGATCCATAGGTGGCTGACGTAGAGCCACTGCCAGCGCGTGTAGCCGTTGGCGCCACCGACGATGCGGCTGCCCTCACGAAGGAACACGGCAAGAGGTCGGCGATCCTCGGCGACCGCGCTGGAGGCGTTGAAGGCGACCAGGCCGGCGACAAGCTGGCGGACGTGGTCGGGGTCGGGATCATCCTCGACGATGACCTCGAAGGTATGGTCGTTCACGCTGCCACCTCCTCGGTCTCCACCAGCTTGCCCGCCTTGAAAACGGTGCCGGCGCGCACAAGCGCCACGAGATGCGCCCCGTTGACCGAGCGCCAGCGGTCTTGCGCCGCCTCGACGAGTTTGAAGGCCATGGCGAGGCCGGCCGCCCTCGATGCCGGACCCTTGGTGACCTTCGTCCGGAGCCGCACGGTCGAGGAGGTCGACTCGATCGGGTTCGAGGTCTTCAAGTGGATCTTATGTTGAATTCAACATAGGTCTTCAAGTGGATCTTATGTTGAATTCAACATAAGCGCCAGAAGCGCAGGAGACCCCCCGATCGGGAAAGCGCTTGGTGCCGAAGGCGCACTCGGACGTTCTCGCTCGAGCATCCAGGTCCAGTCGTTGGCCTTAAGGACAATCGAAGTCGCGTCACCTTGTCTCGCGGGACGGCTCTAACCGCCCCGACCGAAGGAGCGGACGTAGATGAGAGTCCGATCGGAGCGGAAGAGGTCGATCGAGTACTCAAATGCCTGGCCCTCCGGGTCAACGGTCACCCTGCATACATCAAAAAGGGGCGATCCCGGCTCGACCTCCAGTATCAGCGCCTCGTCAGGGTCAGCGAGGTGGACTCCGATGCGCTCGGTAGCTTCAAAGGCTTTCACCTGGTAGCTCTCGGCAAGCACGTCGTAGAGGGAGCCGCCGAGCGGCTGCTCCAGCAGGCCCGGGAAGCGCTCCACCGGGAAGTGGGCGCTCTCCAGCGAGATCGGCGCACCGTTGGCGAGGCGAATGCGCAAAATCTGGAAGACCAGTTCGCCGGGAGCCAGGTGCAAAGAGCCAGCAACCAATCCGGCGGCTTCGGTAATGGCAGCCCGGATTACCCTGGTCCCGGCGATCATGCCCTGAGCCTTCAAGAGGTGGGGAAGGCCGACGATCGAGGTGAGGTCCCGCTCCACCCGCCTGTCACTGACGTAGGCACCACCGTTGCGGCCACGGACGCGCCGTACCACCCCATCTTCTTCTAGGCGACCGAGAGCGACCCGCACTGCGCTTCGCGGCACGCCGAACTCCGCGGCGAGCGCCCGCTCCACGCCCAGTCTCGCGCCCACGGCGTACTCGCCGGTGGCGATCCGGGCGGCCATGGCGGCGAGTACCCTGCCGGAGGCGGTCTCGCCTCCGGATCCCTCCGTCACCTCAGGTCCCACGGCCTCTGCTGCAATCTTCTGCGGCACACGTCGATAACTCGCCACTTCAATACACCATAGCAATTCGCGCCTCTTGCAGGAGGGGAGCCGCACGCGGCCCAACTCCTGCAAGCCTCTCCTGACCTAGGTATAGCGCGATCTCTTCACGGTCGCCACCAACCAAAGAGCCGGCAACGGCGCGGGGTCGGTCCGACTGCAGAAAGTCGATCGAGTGCTCGACGAAAAGTCTGCCCTGATCCACTCTGGCCAACTTGGACCTGCAAGAGCCGCTCTCCTTCCTCCAACGCCAGCAGATGTGCCTCGCCGTGGCGGGTGCATCCAACCCAGGCTCGCTCGGCGCCTTCGGGGGCTCCCCTCAGTTAGCGGATGGCGTCCAGCGCCGCTGCAGATTCCGGCAAGACCTGGCCGCCGTCGACGACTAGGGCCTGGCCGGTGATGTAGCGCGCCTCCTCGGAGGCAAGAAAGGCGCAGGCATAGCCGATATCCTCCACTGCTCCGAGCTCGCCCAAGGGGACGGCGGCACGCATGCCCGCCAGGTAGTCCTCCCCCATCTCTGCCAGGCCCTCTGTAAGGACATTGCCGGGCAGCACTGCGTTCACGGTGATCCGCTTGGGCGCTAGCTCAAGCGCCGCGCTACGCATAAAGCCGAGCTGGCCGGCCTTGGACGCCCCGTAGTGGGACCAGCCCGGAAACCCAGTGATGGGTCCTGTGATGGAGGAGGTGAGTATCACTCTCCCGCGCCCGCTTGCCTCCAGCTGGGCGATGGCGGCGCGCGTGATCAGCATCGATCCCTTGAGGTTGGTAAAGAGCACCTGGTCGATGTCTGCGGCCGTCATCTCTCCCAAACGCCGTTCGGGGTAGATACCCGCGTTGGCGCAGACCACGTCGACGCTGCCGTAGCGTTCGACTGCAAATGAGACAATCTCAGCGCAGTCGGCCTCACTAGCGGTGTCGCCCCTCACAAAGGAGACGGAGCCACTGGCCGCCAGAGGTTTGAGAGCCGCCACCGCAGCTTCGCCGTCAGCGGCGCTCCGGCCGACGATGGTCACGTTGGCACCGAGCGAGCCGAATACCTTGGCAATTCCTTTGCCGATTCCTCGGGTTCCTCCGGTAACTATGACGGACGTGTGCGCGAGGGAGGAGTACATTGAAGGATCCTTTCGTGGCTAGGCGCCTGCCCAAGCGCCGCTGTCGGAGAGGTAGCGCTCCGCAAGTTCGCAGGTGCCCGTGGCGTAGACCGGCCCAAGTTCGCGGGCGATGTCGGCAGCCTGGTGCGAGCCGATCCAGGCCAGCAGCAGAAGGCGCCGGAAAAGTATGAAGGTCCAGATCTCCGCCTCGTCCTCGCGGGACAGGCTCTCCACGCTTCGGTATCCCCTGAGCCAAGCGTCTATTAGCGCGGGAACCTGCGGGTGGTCCTCGATGAAGGAGAGGGCGGTCCCAAGATCGTACAAGAACCAAGAGAAGCCGCAATCGTCGAAGTCGATGACGGTAATCTCGCTGGGAGGCTTCCAGAGCAGGTTCGCCAGGCGCATGTCGGCGTGCACAAGCCCGAAGCGCTCCGCGGAGGTGCCAAATGCCCGCAAGCGCTCCGCCAAACGCTCCTCCAGGCGGGAAAGCGACTCCGTCTCCGCCCGCCCGACGCCGATTCCCTCTTGCCAGCGCCCCCAGCGGGCCTCCCGGCCGAAAGCTGCGTCGAAATCCCAGCGGAAGCGCCGGAACCATGAGGGACGTTCCCAGCGGCGAGCGTGCCGGTGCATCCTGGCAGTCAGCTCGCCGAGCAGGACGTAACCCTCGACGGCATCCGCTGGATCCGCTTCTATCCCGTCAATGAAATCGAACAGAACACAATGGCGCAACCGCCCGTTGGGATCTGCAACGTTGGTGACCAGCCGCCCGTACCGGTTGGCAAGAGCGACCGGAGTGCGAACCCCCTCCTCCGCGGAGAGGGCGGACGCCCACGCCAGCTCCGAGGAGATCTCCACCTCGGTGTGGTACTCCTGGCGATGCACCCGCATCACCTTCTTGCTACCGTCCTGGCGATGTACCAGGTAGGTCGCATTCTCGGAGACGTTCAGCAGTTCCACCCGTGCCCCCTCCATCCCCTCGTAATCCGCAAGGGCGCTGCGCGCCACCGCATCGGCACGCTTGATGGCAGCAGGGTCATCTGATAAATCGTGAGTCAATTGTTCCTGAACCCCTTACTGTGGATCATGCTGAGAGGCTAGAGCGCCCTCCGTCGCCGTCGCGGCCCTGCACCGCCTCCAGCGCTGAGGCGATCCGTTCGCGAGCCAGTTCCACACCTTCTCGAGTCCCGGAAATGTAGATCCTGCCGGCAGCACCGATCATCGAGACGTCAACCAGAGTGTTCTCCGGCACCGCTTTCTCGGCCTCGTTGGCGGCCATGGCGGCAAAGAGTGCTGGCTTCAGCTCGTAGACGAGCAGCGACTCGCCCGGAAGCACCATTGATGCGCTCCGATTGCGATTGATGATCGCCGCATGCTGATCGGTGATGCCCTCGATCACATCGCTGAAGAGGGTCTCGGGCCGCAGCTGGTCAGTGGCCTTGGCGCCTACGCCCATCAGGATCGACGCGCCCGCCTCTTTCACTTCCTCTAGGGATTTGCCATGTATCTCGAGCACTCCGAACTGGCGCTCGACGAATAGGATGCCCGGCTCCACCTTCGCCGACCCCTGGAGTGCTAGGTGGATAACCCGCTCAATGGCGAGACCCGGGGCCACCTCGACAATTAGCGAGTGCTCGCCCTCGTAGGGCGGGTACCCGCGCGCCCTGGTTGGAGTGGCCATAAACGCGGCGAACTGCCGCTGCAAGTCCTCCACCAGCAGATAGACGCGCAATTCTGTCTTGGATGGCGCGCCACGCGGGGCACGCTCCGCTCTGGTTGAGCTGGCCAAGGCCTAGCCCTGCTCCGCAGTGACCTTGAAGTGCTTGGCGAGCTCGGCGTGCGGGCGCGGAATCACGTGCACGCTCACCACTTCCCCGACCTGGCCTGCTGTGTCGGCGCCCGCCTCGGTTGCGGCCTTGACCGCGCCGACATCGCCAACCACGATTACCGAGACCAGGCCGTCGCCCACCTCTTCGCGGCCGACGATAGCCACGTTCGCCGCCTTTACCATGGCATCCGCGGCAGCCAGGGCTGCCACATACCCCTTCGTCTCTATCATTCCGATCGCATTACTCGACATTGCCACTCGCTTTCTAATTGGTTTCGCTGGCTCGTTCTTCCGGGGCGGGGTTTCTCAATCTCGATCGACCCGTCCCGGGCGCAGTGCCAGCTCAGCCTGCGCTCTCGTCGATCGAACCGATAATCAGGGCATCGAGGGGTACTGACTTGGCGTCGAACCACCCTGCTGCCACCGATCCCTGCACGACCAGAACCCGCTCGCCCGGTCCGGATCCCAGAACGTCGAAGGCGATCAGTCTCGCGCCGCCCGGCTCCACCTCAATCTCCAAAAAGGCCCCTGGAGGCAACCCGGTGATCTTCTTGGTGGACCAAACTTTGCCAACCACCCTGGCCTGGATCACTAATCCCACCTCCCTTTCAGGATCTCTATCCCCTTGGCGCGCAGGAGGTCCCGGGCCAGGGGGGTAACCGTTACCCTCGGCCCGATCTCCAGTCGGCAGAGGCCCGCGGCGATCATGGCCCTGGCACCGCGCTCGTTGACCACCCCAGCCCTCACGCGCTCCACCGCCCCGCTCGGCCGCGGCCGGCTATCGCGCGCGGAGGCCGCAAGGGAGAAAGACACCTTCCGCGACTTCAGTTCCATGCGTGCCTTGGGATTGTCGCACATCCGCACCACCATGGCCACGAACTCCGCGAGCTCCTCGTCATTGGTGATCGAAACCTGGCGCACCGAGGCATCGGCGGGATTGCGGAAGCCGCCGGGCGGGCAAGCCGCCGCCGTGAGGGCGCTCGCGGGCCCGGTCCCTGCCACGATCCGGGACGGCGGAGACGGGGGAGTACCGCCGGACTCGGTCCGCACCTGGGCAAGGACGTCCGCCACGATCTCGTGGACAACCGCCCGGAGCGCCGCCTCTTCGGCTGGGCCGGCCACCTAGGAGACCTCCTCCAGCGCCGCGGTAGCAGCAGCCGCCGCCTGCCGAATCTCAGACTCCGCGCCCGATAGGTACACCCTCCCGGTGGCGCCGATCATGCGGAAGTCGACGACTTTGATGTCCGCCGCTTTCTCCGCCTGGTTGGTAGCGAGAATCGCGTAGCTGGCCGGCGCCATCTCAAGCACGTAGAGCGACTCCCCGGCAAGCACCATCGAGCCGAGTCGGTTTCGGTTGACCAAGAAGGCATGCTGGCCGTCGATGTGGGTGATTGTCTCCGAGGCAAGGATCGCCGGCGCCATCCGGTCACCTGGGTCAGCCCCGAGGTAGCTCAGGACGGCATCGGAGGCCGCCCGCACCTCGTCGTTGGGGCCGTGGATCTCAAGATAGCCGAACTGGCGCTCGACCACCAGGATGCCAGCCTTGACTGCCGCATGCTTGAGCGCCACGTCGGTTAGAGGCTCGATATCGAGCCCGGGTGCGATCTCGATGATCTGCGCAGAGTCCCCCAAGCGGGGCAGCGAGCCCTTTATCCAGGTGGCAAGGTAACACATGGTCTGGGGCTGCAGCTGGTCTATGAAGATGAATGATCGTAGTTCCGCCAACTGGCTATCCCTTCATCATTTCCGCCAGCTCCTCCAGGACAAGCTGACGTATCTGGGCCCGAAGCGCGACTTCTCCAGGATCGCTAGCACCGGGACGGGGGACGGCCACGGACGGCCTCATATCCATCCCTGAAGGGCGTGCCACCCCTTCGAGCGGATAGGCCGGGACGGGTCCGTTGGGCATGTCGTTGCGATCAAGGTGGCTGCGGTCAGGAAGCACCTCAGCCGGGTCGCGGTTCAACGCGATGGTCGTGTAATGCACTAGGTGGTCCGGCCGTAGGTTCTCACCGAGCGAAGAGCGCCCCAGGAACCCCGTTCCGATGGTCATGGTTGGAGGAAGGTTCGTCTCGAAGCCAGAGGAGCCCAGGCTGTTGCCGACGTTCAGGGAGACGCGCAGAACGGGTAAAGCAGCACCAAAGGTGGCGATATTGTCCCCGTCGCTAGAGTGGAGCGCTGCGGAGTGGCCCGCTCCCGTCACCCTGAGCACCGCCTTGGCCTTCGCGATTGCATCGTCGAAGTCGTCCGCCACAACCAGCCCCAGGACCGGACAAAGCTTCTCGTGACACAACGGCTCCTCGGGAAAGACCGCGCCGAATTCAGCGGCCAGGATGCGCACCGAGGGCGGTACCCGGATCGAGGCCGCCTTGGCGATGCTCCTCGCGTCCTTGCCCACGAACCGGGTATCGAATTGACCACGCGGGAAGAGGAGGTCTCTTAGCGCCTCGCTTTCGGTCTCGCTACAGAGATGTGCTCCCGCCCTGGCCAGCTCGGCCTTCAGCTTCTCAGCTACACGGCGCTCGACGATCAGCACGCTCTCGTTTGTGCAAAGGATGGAGTTGTCGAACGACTTGGAGTCAACGATCCTGCGAGCCGCATCCTTCAAGTTGGCACTTGCGTCTACCACGACCGGAACGTTTCCAGGACCCACCCCGTAGGCGGGATTGGAGGAGCTGTAGGCGGAGCGGACCACCTCGCTACCGCCGGTAGCGACGATCAGGTCGACCTTGTCGCTTTTCATCAGATGCTCAATTAGAGGTATTGAGGGTTCTTCCACCACCTGTATCACGCCGTCGGGCGCGCCAGCCTCGACGGCAGCGGCGTTGAGCTCGTGCGCGGCGCGGGCGCAGACCTTCTTCGCGAAGGGATGTGGGCTGATGATGATGGAGCATCGCGCCATGAGAGCCATGAGCGCCTTGGCATAGACGGTGGCCACTGGGTTGGTCGACGGGGTTATTCCGAGAACCACGCCAGCAGGCTTGGGGATGGACACGGTCTTGGAGTGAGGGTCGACTACGGGTGTGGCGAAGTCGAAGCCCGTGTAACGGTCGAGGAGCTCTCGCGAGCAGCCCAGGTTCTTGATCACCTTATGCTCGACCACCCCGAAACCGGTCTCCTCCACTGCCGCCTCGGCCAGCTCGCGGGCGAGTGCCTCGCCTCTTTTCGCCGCCGCTTCCACGATGCGGGTGACCGCGGAATGGTTGTAGGTCGCATAGCGGTAAGAAGCCCAGGAGGCTACTTCCAGCATCGAATTGGCGCGGGAGATCTCCTTTGCCCTGTCATCTATGAGGTTCATGATCTCACTCCCTTGGACCGGGCCGCCTCGTCTCGCGAGCGGCCTATGGCAAGGGCGGTGCGGTCGAGCAACTCTTCCACCAGCGCCGGCGAAACCAAGAGGCCCGGCTTGTATTGCAAGACCCGGGGGTCGAGAGTGGAGAAGATCGCCCAGACGCCGTTGGCATAGAGATGCTTCATCACATACTTGGCGCCCTCGGGGTGGTTGAACTCCAACCCGATCACAAGGCCATTCTGGCGGATGCCGGTCAGCCAGTCAGGGTATGAGGCCTGGATACGGCGCAGTCCGTGCCCGATCACGTCCGCGGCGTGGTGTACGGCCAGGCGGGTGGAGGGCCGTGAGCAGATGTCCAGCGTGACCATGGCTGCTATGCAGCCGACCTCGGCGCCACCGAAGGTGGACATATGTGCGAACCCATCCTGCCCGAGCCATCCCGAAGAGCGTTCGTTCACGATGACCGCAGAGATCGGGTACATTCCGCCGGATAGGCCCTTGCCGGTGACGATGATGTCCGGGTCGATGCCGTGCTTGGTTATACCCCACAGCTCACCGGTGCGCATCAGGCCGGTCTGGACTTCATCGGCGATGTAGAGCGTGCCATGGCGATCGCAGAGGGACTTGACTGCCTCCAGGTAGCCCGGTTCTGGAAGCGGGAAGCCGTATGTGGCGGGAATGGTCTCCATGATGACTGCGGCCACTCCTCCGCTGGCGAGAGCTTGCTCCATGGCAGCAATGTCGTTAAAGGGCACTTGGATGAAGTCATCGGAACGCTCGGACAAGAAGATCCGCGAGAAGCGGTCATCCCCGGTCTGCAGCGCAAGGCCCGTGTGGCCGTGGTAAGCCTTGACGATCGAGACTATTCCACTCCGCTTGGTCGCGTTCCGCGCAGTCTTGAGCGCGATGTCGATCGCCTCGCCCCCGCCACTGCCATAAATCACCTTTGACATGCCAGGTGTCGCGGTGGCAACGAGCTGCTCTGCCAAAGCGGTGCGGGCGAGTGCAGGGAAGTGGTGGTTGCCGATGTCGAAATGGGTCATGGCCGCCTTGATGGCGGCGACGACCTCGGGATTGCGATGGCCGAGATTATAAGTCCCGCCGTTGAGGTGGACATCAATCAGCCGCTTGCCGGTGATGTCATAGAGGAAGTACTCCTCGCGCCGGTCGACGACCAGCGGTATGCCAGAGTCGGACCAGAACTGGGTCTTGTCCGGGTTCCAGTAGGACTTTGACTTCTCCAGCATCTCCGCCTTGGAGGCGAAACGGAAGTAGCCGAAGTCGAGGTCCTCGTCGCCAACGCTTGCATCTTGGATGGACGTCATAGCTGGGGCCAATGATAACCCAAAGCCTCGGCTCTGCAAACCATTTGTGACCTTTTCTCAACCATTTATGCACCCGGAGGGGAAAACTCACCGTATGCGCAGGCCGCTGGCCATCTCGTATTCATCGCGGCGAAGGGCGCCGAATGATTTTACAAATCGTTAATCGACCGAAAACCACATCGCCCTCAACCATTTACGTATAATCAAGTGATCGCCGCGGCCCCGGGGGGTTCGCGTCGTCGCAAGGAGTCGCGGAGCACAGACCGCGGCACCGGCTGTCAATCAACCGGGGGGTTGAAAGGATGAGCACAACCGCTAACGGGCCCGACATCGGCGCCCCTGACACTCACGGTGGCCACAACGTATCAAAGCTGAAAGTCGGCGCGGTCGGACTGGTCTCCGTATTATTCATGGCGCTCTCGGGCGCCGCGCCCATAACCGCGATGACCGGCAACGTGCCAATCGCCATCGGCTACGGCAACGGCATCCACGCTCCTGGCGGCTACCTGTTCGCCATGATCGTGCTTGTCTTTTTCACACTTGGCTACACTGCCATGACCCGGCACATCACCGCAACCGGGGCGTTCTACGGCTTTGTATCCCATGGACTCGGGCAGATAGCCGGCATGGGCGCTGGGCTGATGGCCACGTTGGCCTACGTGGTCTTCGAAGGCTCGCTGGTGGGAATCTTCGCTTCCTTCGCCAAGACAACCGTCGTGCTCTTCGGCGGCCCAGACATCTCCTATATCTTCTATGCCCTCCTGTGCATAGCGATCGTCGCGGTGCTTGGGTACTTTGACATCGAGGTTTCCGGCAAGCTGCTAGCGGTTTTCGTCACCAGCGAGGTCGTGATACTTCTCCTCATGTCACTAGGCGTCCTCGCCCACGGCGGCGGCCCGAACGGGATGCAGTTCAGCGACCTCAACCCCATCAAGGGCTTCTCGGCCGTGCCCAACGACCCCAAAGCAGGAATCGTCGGCTCGGCGGCAATCGGCCTCTTCTTCGCCTTTTGGTCCTGGGTGGGCTTCGAGACCACCGCGGTCTACGCGGAGGAGTCGCGCGAGCCACGCAGGATCATCCCCAAGGCAACCCTGATTGCGGTGATCGGCCTCGGCATCTTCTACACCTTCATTTCCTGGATGGCAATCGTCGGCAACGGCACTCACCAGGCGATCGCGATCTCCCGAGGCAGTACCGGTAACTCATTCGACGTCTTCTACGGGGTTACCGCCCACTACGTCGGGAGCTGGGCCAAGGATATCTACGAGATCCTCGTCGTCACATCCTCCTTCGCATGCGCACTGGCCTTCCACAACACGGCCTCCCGCTACCTCTACGCCATCGGGCGCGAAGGCCTCACCGACGGGCTGCACCGCACCCTCGGCTCCACTCACCACAAGCACAAGAGCCCCCATATAGCCTCTCTTACTCAGTCGGTGATCACGCTCGCCATCACTCTCGGGTTCTTTCTCTTCCAATCCTCGAGCAAGGCGGCGCCGGACGTGGCGTACTTCTTCCAGTACGGCCTGCTGGCGATAATGGGCACCATGGCTCTACTGATCGTGATGGCCTTGGCATCCATCTCGGTCATCTGGTACTTCCATGTCCAGAATCGCCATCCAGAGACGCGCAGCTGGTGGAGGACCTTCCTCTCGCCCGGAATAGGTGCCCTGGGAATGTTCTACGTCGTCTACCTGCTTTTCACCAACCTCTCATTCGCCGCCGGGGCGGCAACCACCTCCCCCGTCTACAAGATCACCCCTTA
>JAJYNL010000042.1 GCA_021786375.1 Actinomycetes bacterium | reverse complement strand
AACGATCTCTTTTACGGCTCCTATGCCTTGCCCGGAGCCCCACACATCTCGCCACGCCTTTATCCCTTTGCCGGAATCGGCAAAGCTCATGGCGCCGGGCTCGCGCTCCTCGAGCCGGTCCGGATTCAGGCCTGCGCGCAATATGGACGGCCGGAGATAGTTTCCCTTCACCCCGGTGAAGTGCGAGGTGTAAACGATATCCTCGGCAGAGTGCGCGACCAGCATCTCCTTGTATTCGGACGCCGCGTTTGCCTCCTCGGTGGCGATGAAGGCGGAGCCGACATAACCGAAATCCGCCCCCAATGCCAGTGCTGAAAGGAGGGCGCGTCCGGTGGTGATCGATCCCGAAAGGAGCAGTGGCCCTTCGAAGAACTCACGAATCTCTGTCACAAGGGCGAATGGGGAGGTGGACCCCGCGTGTCCTCCGGCGCCGGCTGCCACGGCGATCAGGCCATCGGCGCCTTTCTCCAGCGCCTTTTCCGCGAAGCGGCGGTTGATCACGTCGTGCAGGACGACTCCGCCGTAGGAGTGCACCGCATTGTTGACCTCCTCTCGCGCGCCGAGCGAGGTTATGACAAGTGGGACGCGGTGCCGGACGATAACTTCGAGGTCGGTCTCGAGCCTGTCGTTGGAGCGATGCACGATCTGGTTGACGGCGAATGGGGCAACGACGGCCTTGGGGTTCCTTTGCCGCGCATCCGCCAAGTCCTCCTCCAGCTCGAAGAGCCATTCATCGAGGCGCTCCGCCGGCCGCGCATTCAGTGCCGGGAACGAGCCGATCACTCCGGCCTTGCATTGGGCTGTGACCAGAGTGGGGTTCGAGATTATGAAGAGCGGCGCTGCCACGACCGGTATTCGTGTCGATTCGGCCAGCCAGCGGGTTACTCGGTGCATGCTTCCCCTTTTCCACTTGGCGGATCCGGGGCATGGCGTCGGCAATGCATAGCGAACGCATGGGAGCTGCACTGGGCGTGGCGCACGTGTGAGCAAGGAACGTGCAGCGCCCGAAACTTCCTGCCCGGTAACCTCTCAGGCTATTCGTGCTCGAACTCGGCGTGCTTGACGTTTCGCGATACCTGGAATGGCGTCTTGCCCCAACCGCGGGTCCGGGGCGGCGAGTGCCTATCGGAGAGTTTCGATGCACAAGGTTGCGCCGAGTGTTTGGGATGGCTCCCAGGCCCCTTCGCCCAAGTCTTCGCTGCCGGGGTTCATGGGCCGGCCACGGCCATAGGGCCCCCAGCGAGCGGGGGAGCCAAGCGCTGCGGCAGCTGTTCCTGAGGATGGCGTTGCTCCCATTAGGCTCGATAAGCAGGTTTAAGCGGCGAGTTCTTCCTGTGGCGATCCCTCCCGAAAGCGGGCCGATGCGGCGGTGGGATCCGTGCCCGTTCCCAACCATCGGTTGTCGCGGGAGAAGCGGGATGGAGCCGGGGAGGTGCCAGCACCGTAGTTGGTCTCTGGAGACACGTACACGTTATGGGCAGCAAGGGACAGTGGTTTCGTCGATGCCTTTTGGGCCTGTCCATTGTGGGCGGCACTCATGATTTTCATCCCGTGACTATTCAGGACCCGAGTGATCTTTGAAGCCAGCTCGCAGATTGAAAGTAGCCCTTGAAGCCTCAGCCGTGGTGGGCGAGCGAACAGGCATAGGCGAGTTTGTCGTCGCCACCGCCGAAGCGCTCGCCAATGACCCGGCGATTGAATTGTCGGCCTTCGTAATCTCGTGGCGCGGCCGGGACCGCTTCCGGCATGAGCTGCCACCGGCAATTTCGACCCGTCAGCGTCCCATGCCCGCTCGACCACTCCACTTCGTCTGGGAGCGCAGTGCGTTTCCACCCCTCGAGCTGTTCATCGGCAAGCCGGACGTCGTCCACGGGATGAACGCGGTGTTACCGCCACGTTGGTGGTCCCGTGGCATCCTGACAGTGCACGATGTCGCTCCGATTTCCCACCCCGAGCTGTGCCAGCCTAACTTCATGCCCTGGGAGAAACTGGTCCGAAGGGCGATAAGACAAGGGGCCTACGTCCACACGCCATCCAACTTTGTGCGTAATGAGGTGATCTCCACTTTCGACATCGACCCGGCCAAGGTCCACGCCATCCCGCTGGGGATTCCCACCTCCCGTACGCCGGCAAGCGCGGGCAAAGCCGAGGCGCTGGATCCGGAAGACGAACGCCTGGGTAGCTACTTGCTCGCCCTGGGAACGATCCAACCTCGCAAGGACTATGTGAATCTGCTCAAGGCGTTTGACGTGATTGCCGCGTCCGACAGCCAGGTCAGGCTGGTGATCGCCGGGTCGAAAGGGTGGGGCTACGAGGAGTTCGAGAGAACCCTTGTGACACTCAAGCACCAGGAGCGCGTGACCTACTTGGGTTACGTGAGCGATCAGCGCAGGCTTAGCCTCCTGAGGAACGCCACCGTGCTTGCCTACCCCTCGGTATACGAGGGCTTCGGCCTTCCTCCTCTCGAGGCCATGTCTGAAGGCGTGCCTGTCGTCGCCACCAGCGTGGGGTCAATTCCGGAAGTGGTTGGAGACGCCGCGGTCCTGGTGCGGCCCCGCGATCCGGTGGCCTTGGCCGAGGCGATCCTGCGCCTGCTCGGCGACGCGGAGGCGAGGGCGAATTTGATCGTCAAAGGTCTCGAGAGGGTGAAGATTTACAACTGGGCGGCTACTGCGTCGGCCCTCGGCAACCTCTATGCGCAAATTGCGACCGCCTGAAAGGGCCACCTTCGCGATCGGCGCGCATGATGCGGCCGGGCGATCATGAGAATCGACTTCGTCTCCGCCAGATGGGCACCGTTTGTGGGCGGGGCCGAAATAGTGGCAGGGGAGTTGGCGCGCGAGCTTTCCGCGACCAACGAGGTGGTGATACACACCACACAGCAGGCCGGCGAGGAAGAGTTGCGATCCAGGTGGGAACCGGTCGCGGTGGATAGCAACCTCACGGTGCTTCGCTACCGTCCCTATGGGCCAGGCCGGCTCTTCTTTCCCAGGCTTGCCGGTGCCGACGTGGTCCACATGCACGGGTTTTACCGCCCTCTCGTGGTCGAGGTCGCGCGGAGGGCACCCAAAGGCAGGCTGGTGGTTCAGCCCCACGGCGCGCTCACACCGTACCTTGCCGAAAGTCAAGGCTTGCGCGCCGAACTTCGCAGCGCCGTCGACCGTTGGGTACTTCCTCGCGTCTTGTCCCGAGTTGCGCGATTCGTGACCATAAGCCCCTCCGAAGCCCAGGGCCTTCATCGGATGGGTGTCCCCGAAGCGGCCTGCGTCAGCCTCCCGGGGCCAATAAGGCAAAGCCTGATCGATCGCGCGGGCGCCGGCTCCCTCGAAATCGACCGGGTTCCGGGACGGGTTGCGCTGGTGGCACGGCTGGTGCCGCTCAAGTCGGTGGAGCAGGCGATAGAGGCCGTGGCAGGGCTTCCGGGCTTCGAGCTGCATATCGCCGGAGATGCAGAGGACCAGGAGTATGCCGAGGATCTGGCAGCTCTATGTGAACGATTGGGCGTGCGGGGGAGGGTGCGTTTCCTTGGCAGGCTGAGTCCCGATGAGCTGGAAAGGCTCCTGCGCTCCAGTATTGCGCTGGTCCTGCCGTCCCGGGCGGACGGCTGGGGGCTTGTAGTGGCAGAGGCCCTATTATTCGGTGCCGTTCCGGTCGTGAGTTCCGGGGTTGGCGCGACATTGGACGCCGAGATCGGGCTGCCTCTTCGCTACGCGTGGGGTGACGTTGCCGCGCTGCGTGCTCACCTGGCCAGTGTTGGCGCGAGGTATTTCGATCTTTACCGGCCGCGTGTCTCCTCCGGCGCCGGCTGGGTGGAGTCCCGGATGAGCCCCAAGGCCATTGCGAGCGCGTTGGAGGAGCTGTACCGCGCTCTTGGGGCTTGAACGCCTGCCCGTGTGGCGTTGACTTCGCCGGAGTGCGGCAGCGACTCGCCTGGTCCCGTGCCAATGGTTCGGCCTTGGTCCGCCACGCCGATTCGTCCAGGTTTGGTTCGTTTCGCATGGCCGACGGGACGAGTGGGGCCGGTAGCCGGCTGCCGGATAGCGTGTTGATGGCCCGAAATGGTGGCGGGCACGACAGGACTTGAGGATGTAACTGGTGGCGAAGCACCCGCTGGTAACCGTTGACGTGAGCGCCGTACCGGCGAACATGACCGGAGTGGGACGTTACGCAGTTGGCGTTCTTTCCGAGATCGGGGCACCGGCCACGGAGGCGGGAATCGAGATAGCCGCCGTCACCAAGCTGGGCGACGGTGACCGGTTCCGTCGGTACGCCCCGGGCATCGCCATGGTGGAGACCGTGCCGACCTCGAGGCTGCGGCGCATCATCTACGAACAGCGCCGAATGGGTGACGTGATGGACCGGATGGGCGCGCTCGTCCACCATGGCATTCACTACACCCTTCCTGGCCACATGAAGGCCAAAAAGGTCGTGACCATCCACGATGCCACACTGATCGAGCATCCCGAGTGGCATGAGCGCGCCAAGGTGACATTTTTCTCCAGGATGATTGCCAGGTCGGCCAGGGAGGCCGACGCACTCGTATTCCCGTCAGCGAGCGCCCTCGACGGTTTTGCCCGCCATTTCGACACCAGGGCACGGACCGTGGTGATACCCCATGGCGTGAACGATGCGCGCTTCGAGCCACCCGAGGGGGTTGGAGACGATCAGCAGCTCGCTGCACTGGGGGTTACGCGGCCGTACCTCTTGTTTTGTGGCACCTTGGAGCCCAGGAAGAACTTGGAGCGGCTGCTCGACGCGCACATGAGTGCCTGGGGCGGCGGGCCAGGACTGGTGGTGGCGGGGTTGGCCGGCTGGAAGGACAGCCGCCTGCGCCAGAAGCTGGATGCGCTGGTTGGTTCACGCGCTGGGAAAGTGCTGGGATTCGTAAGCGACGCTCAGCTCGGCGCCCTCTACCGGAACGCTCTTGCCACCCTCTATCCGTCCCTCGAAGAGGGTTTCGGGCTCCCCGGCCTTGAGGCGATGTCGCAGGGCAGCCTGCTGATCACCTCGGAAGGGTCCGCGATGCAGGAGTACGCAGCCGGTGTCGCCCTGTTTGTCGACCCGCTTGACGTCTCGTCTCTGGCCACTGCCATCGAGCGTGCAATTGTCGGTGGAGCCGAACTGGAGGCGATGGCGGTCGCAGGCCGGGAGCGGGCCAGGGGGATGACATGGGCGGCGAGTGCCCAGAGCCACCTGGCGCTCTACCGTAGTATCCTGGGACTCTGACGCTGGGGGAGGCAATGCACGCACTGGTCACCGGTTCCCACGGCTTCGTCGGTCCCTACCTGGTGCGGGAGCTGCGTGGGCGCGGGCATCATGTTGCCGAGTTGGCGGCCGGTACTGACGTCACCAACCGCTCCGCCCTCGAGGTAGAGGTAAAGGCATTTATCGCGCGGCTCCGAAACGGGGATGCCGGCGCAGTGTTCCATCTGGCGGCGCTGAGCCACGTCGGACGCAGCTGGAGTGATCCCGCGGCGGTCATCCAGGTCAACGTGGCCGGGACCGCCAACCTGCTTGGTTGTCTGGCGGAGGCCGGCTTCAGCGGGCGCTTCCTGCTCGTCTCATCGGCCGAGGTCTATGGCAACCAGCCGGGCGCCTCGCGGATTGGTGAGTCGGCCGCTCCGGCGCCCTTGAGCCCGTACGCGGCCTCAAAGCTCGCCGCCGAAGAGTTCGCAATGCAGGCTCGCCGCGCATTCGGACTCGATGTGTTGATCGCGCGGCCGTTCAACCACATAGGACCCGGCCAGAGCCCGGACTTTCTGGTTTCGGCGCTCGCCAGGCGAATCGTGGCTGCTGAACGTTCCGGCGCCAAGGACATCGAGGTCGGGAATCTCAGCGCGGTCCGGGACTTTCTGGATGTGCGCGATGTAGTTCGCGCCTACTGCGAGATCATCGCCAAGGCTCCGAAAGGCGAGCTCTTCAACGTCGCTTCGGGGCGCGGCGTGGCTGTTTCGGAGGTACTGGAGCGGATGCTGAGCCTCGCAGGGACGTCACTGAGCGCGCGGGTTTCCGAATCCCTGGTGCGTAAAGTGGAGGTCCCACGCTTGGTGGGAGATGCCTCCAAGCTTCAGAGGGCAACGTCGTTCAGGGAGGAGTACGACCTGGACTCGACCTTGGATGACGTGCTGGAATACTGGCGGCGGGAAGGAGCCTGAGCTTTCCTACGGCTAGCGCGGCTAGCCGCCTGGCCGGGGAAAGTGGCCGCGGCCGGCAAGTTCACCGAGGCTCCTGGAGACCAGCTTTTCCAGGTCTCGCCGGGCGACCATGAGCCGCTGCAGCCCGAGCACTCCGAAGCCGATCGCGACATAGGCGAGATCGCGCATTTCGTCGCCAGCGCTCTTTTCCATTTGCACCTCCATGGGCACTTGTGTCCGCGCTTCCGGTACGAATCCGCTGCGGTCGCGCCGAATGCGCCGCCCACGTGGCCCGGGTGGGTTTCATGTTGCTCGCGGGCTAGTCTATGTAGTCCGGTATGTCTTCCCCTCCTCTAGTAGTAGCGGTGCTGGTCGCCAACGATCCGGGCGACTGGCTCGAGGAGTCGCTCGCTTCGCTGGTCGAGTGCGACTACCCCAACCTTTCGCTCATGGTGGTCGACAACGGGTCTAGGGTGCCCATTGCGACCAGGGTGGTTGATAGCGCGCCGGATGCATTCCTGATTAGGAACGAAAGCAATCTCGGTTTCGCAAGGGCGGTCAACGAGGCCGTCAAGAGCGTTGTATCGGCGGCGTACCTTCTCATTTGCCATGACGACGTCGCGGTCGCACCCGACGCGGTGTCGGTCATGGTGGAAGACGCACTGCGGATGAATGCCGCCGTCGTTGCTCCCGAGATCGTCGCCTGGGATTACCCGGACCGGGTTCTCTCTCTCGGCTTTGACGTCGACCGGACAGGGGCGGTTCGCAGCCGGGTGGATGTTGGGGATCTGGACCAGGACCAGTATCCAATCGTGGAAGAGGTGTTCGCGGCATCTGCGACGGCGATGCTGGTCAGGTATGACCTCTTCACCGCGCTCGGCGGCTTCGATTCCGAAATGTTCCTCTTTGGGGAGGACGTGGACCTCTCCTTCAGGGCTCAGCTTGCCGGCGCCAGGGTAATCGCCTCGTCGTTTGCCAAGGTTCGGCACATGGGAATCCTGGTAAGCGGCCCGGAGAATGCCTACCTGGCCTCCAAGTACAAGCCGATCAGGCGGCGGCTTCGCCGCCCGGAGCGCACCTATTACGTGCGCGCAAATCAGCTGCGCTGCATCAACAACAACACCGAAGGAATGATGCGTCACGTCTCGGTGGTGCAGCTCTCGGTGCTTGCCCTCATGGAGGTCGTCTACTTCGCTCTAACGGGTCGCCTCGGCACGGCCAAGTCGATTCTTTCCGCGTTCCGCTCGGCCTCAAAAAAGCGCCGGAGCGCCGAGTCCGCCCATCGCCAGGAGATCATGGGCAAACTGCGTCTACTCGACCAACAGGAGCTGAAGGGGCGCCTTGCCCGTGGCTCCGCGCGCCTCTCCGCCTTCTTCGCCCACCAGCGCAACACCAGGGCAATGCTCAGGTACGAGGTGGAGCGCTCGCGCCGACGCTCGCCAGGCGCAATCCTGGAAAAGCATCTGCTCGACGAGGAGAGCAGCGATCCGACCGCAATGGCGACGAGATACGTCCAGCGGCGGATTGCCAGAGCGATCCAGGTCTTCGTCGTCCTTTTTGTGATCGTCTCCTCGCGCCATGTGATCTTCGGGCCTTTGCCTTCCTACGGAACCATCTTGACGCTTCCGCACGGCTCCAGTCTGCTCTCGGACTTCTTCTCGGGTTCGTTGTCCCCGTCGATCGGGTCGGCAACCTCGGTTCCTGCCGGCTACTTGATCCTCGGGGTGCTCGGCCTGCCGTTCTTTGGTGCCACCGGGCTGATGACTCACGCTTTCGTGGGTGGCCTGATTGCCGTCGGCCTCTTGGGCTCCTATCGCCTCGGTGCAAAGTATCGGAATCCGCTTTCGGCTACGTTGGCGCTGTTGACATACGCCATCGCCGGATCGCTGGTGGGCGTCTTCTCGCTGATGTCGCTCTTCGGGTTGGTGGCGTTTGCTTTCTCCCCGTGGCTGATCGGGATCGCTTTGGACCTGGTCGAGGCGGTCTTTGCCGGGGAAAAGCGCATTTCACGCTCGGTGCTGCGGGCTGGCATGGTCGGTGCGCTCGCCACTGCGTTCGCACCCGGGTATGTCCTTGTCGAGCTCGTTCTGGCCATTGCCGTCATTGCCGCATACGCGGGGTCGGGAAAGTCGCGGGCATCGGGCTTTTGGGTGATCGGACGCTTCTTCGGGTTGGTGCTTGGAATCACTCTTGCGGCGAACGCCAGCTGGTTTGTTGGTTACCTCGGCCCGGCCACCACCATCGCCTCTCTTCTTGGCGCGGCGCCGCCTGCTCATTTGAGCTTGCTAGACCTGCTGCGCTTCGGTGCCGGCGCCGGTGCATCGATCAACCCGTTCGGCGAATTCGCACTTCTTGGCCTTGTCGTGACTCCGTTCGTCGCACGTGGCGCCAGGGCCAGGCGCGCCGAGGTTGCTCTGGTCGCGGGGGTTGTCGTATTCATCTGCGCAGTCGCCTCCAATAACGGGGCGTTGGGGCACGATCCGCTGCCTCTCGTCTTTCTTTCGCCGCTCTTGGCCGCGTTTGCCGCCTACGGATCGGCAAACGCGGTGGATACGATCTATCGTGATCTGCCGCGCGAGGCATTCGGCATACGCCAGCTCAGTGGCGCAGCCGTCGTGGTCGGCGTGCTGGCAACCCTGCTCGGTGTGAGCACTCCACTTCTAGGCGGCCGTTTCGGCATCCCCGCTTCGGGCTACGAGAATTCGCTCGGGTGGGTGACCGGCACCAACGGTCAGACGCCCAAAGTCCTTTGGATAGGAACGCCATCCACCATCCCGGCTGGAGCTTGGTGGTTCGCCAGCGATGTCGTCTATGCCGTCACCACCGGTCGCGACCTAGGATTCGAAGGTGCCTATGCCCCCATCCGAGCGTCGTCCTACGGCTCCTCCTATAACGGCCTTGCGCGAGCCGCCCAGCTGGAAACCACCAGGCTGGGAAGCTATCTCGCCCGCGACGGGATTTCGTACCTGGCGTATCCGGCTTCGGCGCAAAGTCCGGCCCTGCAGCGCTTGACGCTGACCATCGCTCGGCAAGTCGACTTGAGCCAAGTTCTTACCGATCCAGGCGTAACCGGCTACCAGGTGCTCGAGAAGGTGCCGGTGGCCAAGGTTCCAGCCGGAGGCCCTCAAGGCGGAGCACTGGCCCTCGGAATCCTGGTTGCCCTCGAGTGGCTGGCGCTTATCGACGCGGTCTTCTTGGGGGCGTTCGTGACTTCGAGGCTCGGGACCCACGTAAAGGTTTCCATCGCGGTCGAGCGTGACATGCGTGGACAGGATCATGCCACGCGGGTTCCGCCCCCCTCACGCCCGCACGCGGAGGTGCGCTAGCTCTTGACGGCCAAGCACGGCAATGCCAGCAACTATGTACGCCGGATCCTGGTGGCGGCTCTTCTGACGGTGGCGCTCATCGCCGCGGCGACAGTCGATCTGGGGCATGGCCCGGCGGGACCGAGTACGCTGTTCGCCCCGGCGTTCAGCGTTTCCCCTGCGAGCTCGGACTCCTCGACCTGGTATTGCGCAGTGCCGCGTTTGGACAAGGCGCCAGGTGTCTCCATCCAACTCGAGTTGACGAATCTCACGGTACGAGCGCAGCGTGCTGCCATCGACTTCTACGCGGCCAACGGAAATGACGTTCACAAGTCGGTTTCAGTGGCCGCTGCCTCCAATCGGCAGGTGGCGCTGTCGCTACCTGCCGACAAGCCGGGAGGTGTCGAGATCGCCTTTCCCGGCGGCGGAAACGTGGTGGGATTGATGGCAACCGGCACCCAGGGCTATTCGCAGCTTCTATGCCAGCCCTCGCCCGGCCCGCAGTGGCTCGTGGAAGGTATGTCCACCCTGGGGAACTCGACTGGCGGGTTGGCCGTGTTCAATCCCTTCGCGGCTGATGCGATCGTCGACATTTCGTTTCTTACGCCCTCTGGCTTCCAGCAGCCCGGCCCTCTGCAGGCGATCGTTCTTAAGGGCCACTCGACCACCGAGGTCTACCTTCCCGATTGGCTGCAAGGGGTTGATCCAATTGCGGCCCAGGTGACGACGCGTATCGGGCGGGTGGTTGCCGGTGCCATCGAGGTTCGGTCCGACTCCGGGGCGAGCGGGGTGGTACTCCCTCCGGTGTCCGCCGAGATCTTCTCAAACTACGATTTCCCGCTGCTCTCGGAGACTACAAACCAAGCGGTCACTCTGCAGCTCTATAACCTCTCCGACACCCAGCAGAACGCAACCGTCTCCATCCGCCCGCTGGCATCTACCGGGGCGGAATCGCCGACCACGACTCAGGCTTCGGCGACCACCGTGGAGGCGGGGTCTCCGCGCTTCAAGGAGTCGGTCCCCGCCCAAGGCACGCTGGGTATCCCTCTCAAGACGATCGCGTCGGTGCCCATTGGTACGCCGTTCTCCATGCACGTGAGCGGTGGCGTGGTGGCGCTAGTCGTGGTCAAGGGTTCCACTGCCGGCCCGCTTGCCGGCCTTTTCGAGGTGCCGGGAGTGAAGATCGCCTGGCACCGATGGCTTGAGCTTGCCTATGGGCCACCAGGTGGACTTGCCGGCAACCAGGTGGCGATGGTGGTGGGTTCGGCCGCCAACCGAGGTAGTGGCCTTGTCGAGCCGTTCTACTTTGTGCGTAAGGTGTCTCCTACGGCTCAGCTCAAGGGTATCGACAGCACGGCCGGGGTTCCCTTCGTGATAGATCGCACCAAGGTTCAGGTCTACTCGAGCAGCTTCCCTGGAGGCCTGCCCGCGGCCTTCACAATCTCGACCTCGAATTCGACCGTGGCTGCGATGGCGCTCATCGGCGGTGATGGTAGCCTCACGCCATTCAGCCAGATCCCCGTCAGCTAAGGGCTGCAGCCGATTTATACCACCTGCGCCGCCGCAGCTCGCCTAGCATTTGCCCATGGCTAGATGGGGTATTACTCTTCCGCTCACCGACGGCGGCTTGGCAGCCCAACGTGAGCCGTTGGCTCGCCTTCGTTCGGCGGGCTACGCTGACGCCTGGAGTGCTGAAGTTGCGCAGTACGACGCGTTCACCCCGCTCGTGCTGGCCAACGAGTGGGAGCCGGGAATGAACCTGGGAACGGCGATCGTCCCCGCGTTCACGCGCGGTCCTGCCACCCTTGCGGTGTCCGCCGCGGCCATGGCCGAGCTGGCTCCCGGACGCTTTACTCTTGGGATCGGCTCCTCGTCGGACGTTATCGTCTCGAAGTGGAATTCGGTTCCCTTCGAGCGGCCCTACTATCGAACGCGTGACGTCGTGCGCTTCCTGCGCATGGCGCTTGCCGGCGAGAAGGTCGACCGGGAGTTCGACACGTTCGCTGTGCGTGGCTTCAGGCTCGCCTCGCCCCCTGCGGAGGTCCCGAAGATTCTGGTGGCGGCCCTGCGCGAGCAGATGTTGCGCATGGCCGGGCGGGAGTCCGACGGCGCCATCATCAACTGGCTCTCGCCTGAGGATGCGGGGAAGGTCGTCCCAATCGTGGGGGAGGACAAGGAGATAGTAGCTCGGGTCTTTGTCGCGCCCGTCACGGATCGCAGCGCGTTCTTGGAGGGAGCGCGGCGAGCAATTGCCGCATATCTGAATGTCGGTGTCTACGCAGACTTCCACCGCTGGCTTGGCCGAGGTGAGCAACTCGAACAGATGTGGGAGCTTTGGGCCCGCGGGGACCGGGCCGGTGCGGTGCGCGCTATTCCGGAGGACGTGGTGGACGCCTTGGTTGTGGGCGGCACTGCGGACCAATGCCGTCGGCGAATTGCCGAATACTTCGACAACGGGGTTAGCGTCGTCACTCTGGCAGTCATGCCATTTGGAGTCGATCCGCTGGAGGCGGCACTTTCCCTCGCCCCGCGAGCGGCCGAAGGCGATTGAGGGGCGCTAGTCCCGTTTTCCGCACCGTCGTGGCGTAAGTCCGGGGTGCGCGCTGGCAATTCGACTTGATTACGCTGGGGTTCTCCCATCTGGGGCAGCTCTGCCGGCGCCTG
>JAJYNL010000007.1 GCA_021786375.1 Actinomycetes bacterium | reverse complement strand
CGCGGCGATCCCCAGGACTGCGCCCAATAGGCGCCATGATCTTTGCAGGGCCTTAAGCGGCATCCGACCCCCTTGCGATTTCATCCCCGAATGGATTCCGATCAGGCTAGCGGCTCGAGCCCCCTAGGTGCTGACCCTCCTCACCTAAGCATCCTCCCACTGCATAAATAGCGAGGGTATGGACAACGGTGTCGATCGTCAACGCGCCTTACGTACTCACACGCATGCGCCGGCATCAAGGAGGTGAAGGCCGCCGCGCCGGTGGGCGACCGGCGCATACACGAGGCCGGCGCTGGGCCAGAAGCCAAAGACCCGCGTCAGCCGCCATGAGCCAAAATGCCATGAGGACCGCCGCACGCTCGGCGAGCGCCAACGCCCTCCTTATGTCAACGGTCGCGGCGGCCACTTGAGTTCCAACGCGATACCGCGACGGCCCTGGTCCAGGAACGGTGTCCGCACCCAGCCCGATTCCGAGTGCATGAGCGAAAGCGGCCAGCACAATGCCTGCGTTGGGTGACGGATGCGCCATCGCGTCACGCCGGGCCTTCGCATAAAGCGTGAGCGTGGGGGCTTGTGCAGCAGCGCATACCGCCAATGCACCCGCCCGCGAAGGCAGCCAACCCAAAGCAATGCCGAGGCCGCCGGGAACGACTCCAAAGCGGGCGTTCGAGGGCTCTGCGTGCTTGGCCCTGGCGCCAATCGCCTTCGCCGCTGCGTATGCGAGCAATCCGTCAGCTCCGGCCACATTCAAGTAAAGCAGCGAGCCGCACACGTCCTGGGCGAAGCTCGTGGCAATGGACTCCACTGCTGCCCGGGCCGGCGATACATCGCCCGGGGCTGCGCCACCGCCAGGGCCCTCCTGCTCGAGAGCGGCCGCAGATGCAACTGCCCGCTCGCGCATGTGCCCCAAGCCCACGCAGGCCGCGCCGGCAACGGCTTCAGATCCAAAATCACCCAATGCCAGACGGACGGCCCGTCCGGCGAGGAATGGCAATGCAGCGCCAGCCATGGCGAATCTGATGCCACCGAAAATCGTGTCAGTCCAGAGGATCTCCTCGGCAAAGTGGAGGATCCGCTCGTAGTCCTTAGCAAGGCTTTCCCGCTCTCCGAGGCCGAGCGCAAGCGAATCAAGGACGAGCGCAGCAGGAACCACCAACAAGCGCCTAAGCCAAACTGCCCTCAAGCCCGCTCCCAAAATCGGGGCACCCGTGGCGCCATGCCGCCCTCCTCCACCCGACCACGTTTGCCAATCGACCAAATTGCCTATGGCACTGGTGTCACAAAATGCGCCGCAACTCTCAAGACCTCTGGCCCAGCCGCCGACATTTCTGGTGAACGTGAGATTTGGATTCTAGGGGGCAGCGCAGCGAGCGCCTAGTTGGACGCCGGCCAGGAAGCAATCCCGGACGCTGCGACCGTCCCCGCCCCCCTCGTGGAAGCGGGTTTCCCAGTTATGAGCGACCGAGCGATACGACGTTGGCTAATGCGTGGTGGAGTGACGCGCTGGCTTTTCGACGCCCCGACAACGCTCCCACTCTCGACGGGCTCGATGGGAATGTGGGCCGCCAGCCTCTGCCTTGCCGGCTCCCTGCTCGGTCTGGTCGTCACCCTGCTCCTTCCCAACGCCACCCAGTATCGCCTAAATCTTGCGACCAATGGCCTGCTCGGTGTAGGAGGCATTGTCCTGACGATGAACTCCGAGAGGATCGGCCGGGTTGGGGCGAACGCCATAATGGCGGTCGGGACCTTCGCCATCACTCTTCAGGTCGCCACTGGCAACGGCATGGACCCGGCCATTCTCGCCTGCCTGCTTTACGCCTGGATCGCGGTGTACGTCTTCGCTTTCCTCTCGACCGCCGAAGCCATTGCCCATATCGGCTTCATCACCGCCTGCTACACGATCGCACTGGTCTTCGGTCAGAGGCCGAGCGCTCCTCTCGCGGACTGGGTGCTGACGATAGCCACGGTGCTCGTAACCTCCGGCGCCGTCGGATACTTGAGCTATCAGCTGCGCAAACAGGCAGTGACCGACAGCCTCACCGGCATCCCCAATCGGAAAGGGTGGGAAGTCGCCTTTGGGAGGGAGATGGCCCGCGCTCGTCGTACGGGCTCTTCATTCGTGATCGCCATCTTCGACCTGAACGATTTCAAACAGATAAACGACCTGTACGGGCATAGCGTCGGGGACAGGGTACTGGTCGAGACGGGCAAGGCCCTGCGCTCGGTACTGCGCCCCTACGACCTGGTTGTGCGCTGGGGAGGCGACGAATTCGTGGTGCTCGCGCTGCTGAAGCACCCCTCCGAGGGCGGCCCCCTGATCGACAGGCTCATACGAAGCGTCAGGACCAACTCGTCACTCAGCTGCGGGGCAGTGATCGCCCGTCCCGGTGCCGGGACTGCTCAAGATCTCCTCGCACGCGCCGACGAGGCCCTCTACCGGGCCAAGGGCAATCCCGAGATCGAATACCTGCTCGAGTCCTTCAGCACCACCTGACTATCTTCCGTAACCGCTACGCCACGACATTCCAACCGGAGACAGAAGCCGGGAGGGTCGCCGGGCACAAGCAGGCCGAGAATGAAAGATGGGTACGCGGCTTCCGGTGGAACCCGTACGGCCGTGGCTTGGATGGGCGCAGCGAGGCATCGAAGCGTAACATGTTCTGGAGATGGAAGCTTTGGCCCTGGGCAGGGATCCGCTCGCGGGGCGTACGCTCTTCGCGGACCGGGTCAGGTCGGGATTCGAGCCGCAATATCCGGCTGAAGGGAACAAGCTCCGGCCAGTGGCTTAGGTGCGGTTGCCCCGTGGCACAAGGGGCGCTGCGTCTCCGTCAAGCGGCTGCGGGAACCGTCGCCCGACGGGGTACCACTGGGCTTGGGGAACTCAGGCGGAAGCCTTATCGCGCTTCCGCGCCGACGCTATGGAGCGGGCGATGAGGCATAGGAAGGAGTGGGTTTTGGGGATCTCCGATCGCGCAGGCTTCGATGACGCCCGGGTGGCCGAATACGCCAGGTCGCTTGGCGTACCCGGCTTGATCGACATCCACGTGCATTTCATGCCCGACAACGTGATGCGCAAGGTGTGGGCCTACTTCGAAAGCGCAGGGCCCCTGATCGGATCCAGCTGGCCTGTCGCATATAGGCTGCCCGAGGAAGAGCGCTTGGAGTTGCTTTCCTCCTTCGGCGTCCTACGCCACGGTGCGCTCAACTACCCACACAGGCCAGGCATGGCCGAATGGCTGAACGAGTGGAGTGCCGGCTTCGCCGATTCGCATCCGACAAGCTTCCGCTGCGCAACCTTCTATCCGGAGCCCTCCGCGGAGCGCTACGTGCAGCGTGCGATCGAGGACGGAGTGCAGCTATTCAAGGCACACATCCAGGTAGGAGCCTACGATCCACGCGATCCTCACCTGAAGGCGGTCTGGGGCATGCTCGCCGAGGCGGGCATGCCGGTCGTGACACATTGCGGATCCGGGCCGACACCTGGCGCCTTTACCGGCGTTGGGCCGATAGGCGAGGTGCTCGCTGCGAATCCGGCACTCACCATGGTCATTGCCCATCTGGGAAACCCGGACTATGAGGAGTTCCTAGACCTTGCAGCACGCTACGCGAATGTCCATCTTGACACCACCATGACCTTCACACCCTTCACCGAGAGCCAGGCACCGTTTCCGCCTAAATTGATTCCGCGCCTTTTGGAACTCGGCGATCGAATACTGCTCGGTTCGGACTTTCCCAATATCCCTTACCCCTACTCGGTACAGATCGCGGCCCTGGCGGATTTGGGGCTAGGGGATGGCTGGATGCGCGGGGTTTTGTACTCGAACGCAAAGCGCCTCATGGGGGCCTAGGGAAGTCACATCACTCAAGGGCCCTGCACCGGGGTTTTCGCGCTGGCTGGGATAAGATTTCCTACTGGTTTGGTCATATCCCGCCTCGGCAAGGAGTGAGATTGGATCGCTCAAGCCCGCTACCGCTGTGGGCACAGCTTCTGGAAGATCTGCGAGAACGGATTAATGCCGGCGAATTCGCGGAGCGATTCCCGACCGATAAGGAGATGATCGAGCAGTACCGTGTCTCCCGCCAAACCGTGCGCGAAGCGGTACGCCGCCTCGAGCAGGAAGGCGTGGTGGTGCGTCGGCGCGGTCGAGGCACCAACCTCACCGACAAGCGCTTCTACCAGCAGCTCGGAACCGTCTACTCGCTCTACCGCGAACTCGAGAAAATGGGGCACGTCCAGGGTTCGAAGATCCTGGCCCAGGGTACCAAGCACGACAGTGCCCTGGCGCACGAGTTCGGCGTCCCCGACGACCACCTCTTCTTCTATCTGGAACGAATTCGGTTTGCGGATCTCGAGGCCGTTGCCATCGATCGGCTTGTCATGCCCATGAAGTTCGCCGCAGCGCTAGCGGAGGCGAACTTCGAGCACACCGGCCTCTACGACGAGCTGGAGAAGCGCGCGGGCATCGTGCCGACGACGGGTGAAGAGCGTCTTACGCCGGTCATCCTCTCGGCGGAGGAGGCAACCCTACTCAGCTGCAACGAGCCGACCGCGGGAATGCGGATCCAGCGAACAACCTATTACGGCGGCGAGAAGCTGGAGAAGCGCGAGACCGTCGTCAGAGGAGACCGCTACTGCTTCGTGTCGGTCTTCGATTCGTCAAAGAACGAGCAATCCTCGAACCTCACCGCGGCGGAGTACGACGCCCGGCTGCCATGAGCCGCCAAGCTCGTCACGACTGACCGAACGCCTCGGAATTCTCCACGTACCTCTCCATCCGCTTCCTGCCCCGCTCCCCCACTTCGGCGGTGACCAGCGTGATCATCGCCTCCACAATGGCGATGGTTGGCACCATGCTGGAGAACTGGGATGGGCCTCCGATCGAGGCGTGAAAGACGATCTGGGCATGTCCGGCGGCAGGCGAGAGATACGGGTCGGTAAGGACTATTGCTGTTGACCCCTGTTCGGATGCCATCCTGACAAAGGTGACCGTGTCGGCCTGGTAACGACGAAAGTCGAACGCCACCACTACGTCGCCCTTGCCGGCATCGAGCAAGGTATTAATCCGCTCGGCGATGCCCTCGCCGACATAAACGACATTGGGACGGAGCACCTGTAGCGACCAGGCCAGGTGTTTGGCCAATGCGGAGGAAATTCTCCCCCCTATCACGAACACCCGCCGCTTCGGATCGGCAAGCAGTCGCACCGCCCTGGTGAACTCAGCCTGATCCACCGAGGCCAGCGAGCGGATCATTCCTGCCGTCATGGTGTTGGCCATGTCCATAAGTCCGGACGACTCCACCGAGAGAGGCTGGATGGCAGTTGGGGGCAGCAGCCTCTCTTGAAGCTCTTTTTGCAGTGCGGTCTTGAAAGACGCGAACCCGTCAAAACCGAGCTTGGTCACCAAGCGCGTGATGGTGGGCTCGGAGACGCCTGCCGACCTGGCGATGCTCGAGATATTGCCCAATCCCGCCACCGGATAGTTGGATAACAGGACCTCGGCGACCTTCAGTTCGGCTTTGGACAGGTTGGATCTCATCCGGTGCAGCGAGGTGGCAACCGTCGTCGGGGCACTATCGTCGATCATCCATACCCTCGCTTCATGCGCGCGGACGCGCTCCGTGCACAACATATTCCCACACGCGAATGCACTCGCCCGCTCCGCAGTGCCCTTGAGGCACCCCGGAGCAACGGGTGAGCCAGAAGAGTGTGGCTACAGCGGGCCTGCGTGCCGTACGTAAGACCATTTACTATCCCCACTAAGCATGAAAGCGTTGTAACATGGATATGGCTAAAAGCCTTTGACATCTCCCTGACAGCTGGACCCACGGTGCATTTGCCGGGCACCGGTGTTATCGGGCCCAATCGAAGGCGGGAGGTTTCGACTATTGGCGCTGGCCGGGGCGCGTTGGCCCAAGGCGCGTACCGGCCCTTGGGGTGCAGCTTGGGTTACACGTGCGCGCCGGTTCGGCGGCGGCACTGGGGAGGGACCTTGAAGAGGATCGGCATTACCTTCGGACTTGCGGTCGACCACAAGTATTCCCTGCACATGGGCTACCCAGGCGCGATCCTTGAGCTTGGCGGTATCCCAATGATGTATGTGAGCGTCACCGCCACGCCAACTCTCTCGCGCCACTCCGATCTCAGCCTCGACTCGCTGGTCAAAGAGTTCGTCTCAGAGGTCGACGCGCTCCTGGTCTCCGGCGGTTGGGACGTGGAGCCGGCCCAGTACGGGCAGGCCCCCCAACCCGAGCTGGAAGCGACCGAGCCAGTCCGGGACTTCTTCGAGGCGGCAATGATCGAGGAGGCACGCCGACAAGGAAAGAAGGTGCTGGCCATCTGCCGGGGAATGCAGATCTTGAACGTATCCATGGGCGGCACCTTGCACCAGGATCTGCTCGCTGCCGGATTCGATCAGCACCAGAGGATGGACCGGGAGTACGAGACCTGCCACAGCGTGATCTTCGAACCGGGTTCGGAGCTTGCCGAGCTGATGGAAGGGGCCACCGAGGTCAACACCATCCACCACCAGGGAATCGACCGCCTAGCGGACGGACTGCGCGTCGTCGCCCACTCGCCGGACGGCGTAATCGAGGCAGTCGAAGGTGACGGCTTGCTGGGAATCCAATGGCATCCTGAGCGCCTTTACGAATCCGATCCGCGACATCTGGCCGGCTTCCGTTGGCTTATGGCTGACTAAACGGGCCGCGCGCCGGACAATTTGCCAAACCGCCTCCAAAAGCACCCGCCACTACGCAAAACTTATAGCCGGGCGGGATATCCGCCCTTGCACGGGCCAATTGGCAGCGGGGGAAAAAGATGGCAATCATGGACGCACAGCTGAATACGTGGAGGCTGTTTGCTCACGCCGACCGCCACTTCGCAGACGTGGAAATAGTCACCGAGGAGTCCCCGGGGGTAAAGCATCGCTACACCTTCGCCGACTTCGCCCGGAGGGCCCGCGCACTTATGAACGTGCTGGACGGCCTGAACTTGTCACCTGGCGCCAAGGTGGCGACGTTGTCCTTCAACACCTATCGGCATCTCGAGTGCTACTTCGCGATACCCTGCACCGGTCGCGTCCTGCACACCCTAAACGCAAGGCTTTCCCCCGAAGACCTGTCGTTCATCATCAACGATGCCCAGGACGAGGCGATCTTCGTCGCTCATGACCTGCTGCCCCTTCTCGAGGGAATCTCGGACCAAATTCCTTCGGTAAAGGCGATAGTGGTAATGGGAGGCGAGCCGGACCAATCCGGGAGCGGACGCCTGGACTACGAAGCCTTGCTGGCTGAGAGCTCCACACAATACGCCGAGCGTGCGATCGACGAGAACACTCCATCCGGTCTGTGCTACACCTCAGGCACCACCGGGCGCCCCAAGGGAGCTGTTTATACCCATCGATCCACCTATCTGCACGCCATCAACTGCGCATCGCCATCGGGAATGAGCATCTGCACGTCGGACTGCGTTCTTCCCGTCGTACCAATGTTCCACGCATCTGCTTGGGGAATCGTGCACGCCGCCATCGCCACCGGAGCCAAGATCGTCTTCGCTTATCCACACCTTGACCCTCGATCCTTCGTGGATCTGCTCTTCGACGAGGGCGTTACGATGGCCGCTGGGGTTCCCACCGTATGGATAAGCATCGAAGAGGAGTTGCGCTCGCGCGCCAAGCGCCCGCCGATGTTGCGCGAGATCGTGAGCGGAGGGTCACAGCCCCCTAAGCCGCTTATAGAGCGCTACCAGCGCGAGCTGGGCATTCCCATTGCGCAGGCGTGGGGAATGACCGAGACGTCGCCGTTGGCGAGCGTGGCCAGGCCCAAGCATTCAATGCTCCACCTCTCCGACCACGAACGGCTGGACCGCGTCGGGAGCCAAGCAGGCATTCCGGCACCGGGAATCGACATGAGCCTGCGCGACGACGAAGGCAACGAGGTCGCTTGGGATGGAACCACCATGGGGAACCTTTACGTGAGGGGTCCCTGGGTGATCGACTCCTACCTGCACGGCCGCGGTGCCGACTCCTTCGAGGGAGGGTGGTTCAAGACCGGAGACGTCGCGATCGGCTCTCCTGACGGCTATTTCGTGATTGCCGATCGCACCAAGGACCTCATTAAGTCCGGCGGGGAATGGATATCCTCGGTCGATCTCGAAGGAGCCCTAATGGGTATGCCCGGGGTCGTGGAGGCCGCCGTAGTGGCCATACCTGACGACAAGTGGCAGGAACGGCCACTGGCATGCATAGTCGCGGCATCAGGATCGGACATCACGCTCGAGGCGGTCCGGGCCCACCTATCCCAACAGGGCTTCGCAAGGTGGCAGCTTCCCGAACGAATCGAAATAATCGACCAGGTGCCGCGGACGAGCGTCGGCAAGTTCGACAAGAAGGCGCTCAGGGCCAAGTTCCCCCAATAAGGCCGGATCAAAGGCAGAGCGGCCACTCAATTAGCCTTGGAACTGATGCCAGTTCATCCAGCTTTGCTCAAAATCGCCACTGACTCCCCTCTTTCTCTGGTGCCTTTCGCCGGAGGCAGGATCTTCCGGCAGGAGAGAACGCTCGGACTCGCCGACTGCGGTAGCGACGGAATCCTCCGCTTTGACGCCGCGGCGCGGATCGCACAGGATATCGCGGCCGCCGACCTGGCCGACTCAGGACTTGATGACGAGGGCGTTTGGGTGGTGCGCCGTACCCACATCCGCTTCTTCGGGGCACCACGCTACCGTGAGACCCTGGCGGTTGACACGTTTTGCGCCGGCACCGGCAGATCGTGGGCGCAAAGACGCACCACCCTGCTCGGCGAACAAGCACGTGTGGAGGTCTCCTCCCTTTGGGTACAAACCGACCCTTCCTCACGCGTACCAAAGTCGCTTACTCAGCGCTTCTACGACGCCTTCGGCCCATCGGCGCAAGGGAGACGGGTAGGCACCAGGCTCGAACTTTCCGAGGAACCCGACTACGTAGTGGTGCCGTGGCAGCCACGCGTAACCGACATCGACATCCTCGGGCACACAAACAATGCCGCGTATTTCGAAGCCCTCGAGGAAGTGTCCAAGCGCTCGGATATGCCCAGCGCGGCCACCACCGAGGTCTTCGCCCTCGCCGAATATCGCGACGGCGTTGAGGATGGCGAGATTGCGGAGCTTCGCCTCGCAAGCGCCGGCCCCGACGGGTTCAGGCTCGACTTCCACGCCCGAGACAAACGCCAGTGCTCGCTGGCCTTCGGAGCAAAAGTCTAGGTAAGCCCGACCATCCGCTTGGCCAGATCCACGTCCTCTCGGCGTGGTCCGTCGCCGTCGCCAGGCGTTTCCAGAATCACATCCGCCTTGGCGAGAGGATCCTCGCAGATCAATGCGGCCAGTGCGTCAACCCCGATCGCACCGGCTCCAAGGTTTTCGTGTCTATCCAGATGCGATCCCGAGACAACCTTGGAGTCGTTGAGGTGCACCGCCTGCACGCTCCCTTCCGGCAGCTCACCGGCAATGCGCCGAGCTGCGGTAGCGGTTGCCGCACGAAAGTCACAGCCGGCGGCAAAGAGATGCTGCGTGTCGAGGCACACGCCAATCCGGTGGGTCTGCTGGACCGAACCGATGATCCTGGCCAGATCGCTGAGCGACGAGCCCACGGAGTCGCCGGCCCCGGCGCTGTTCTCCAACAGGAGTTTGACCGACTGCGATGCCGCCAGGGCGTCGTCGATCGCGTCGCGTATCGCTCCCAGCCTGGCGTCAAGACCCACGCCTCGGTGGCTCCCTAGGTGCAGCACGGCTCCGGTCACGCCGATCGTTCCGCAAAAGTTGAGGGTCTCCCGCAGAACGCGCACCGACCGCTCGTAGAGTTCGGGATCGGGGGAGGCGATGTTCACGAGGTAACTCACGTGGCTCACCACGCGTTGCACGCCACTGCCGGCCGCGTCGATCGCGTCACCAAACCCCTCGAAGCCTCCGAGCGCGATGGAGGCCGCCTTCCAAGTGCGCGGGGAGTTGGAGAAAATCTGGATCACGGAGGCGCCGATCAAATCACCGCGCTCCAGGGCTCGAACAATGCCGCCCGCGGCGGAGACGTGTCCACCCACAAGGCGCGTCACGCTTGGCCCCAGACGGGGCGAACGATGTCGGTCACCTGGCCGCGTCCTCGCCCAGGTCGAAGGATCGCCCGCCGAAAAGCTCCTTCAGCTGGACAGCGGTGAGCTCAACCACTGAATTGGGCGAGCCGGCAGAGACCCAGACCCCGTCGAGCTCGAAGAGTTCGGAGTCGACGTAAAGATCCACTCCGTCGGGAACTACCAGAGGGCTCACGCCACCTACGACATAGCCCGTGCGTTCCACCACAGTCTCGGGACCGGCGACCTTCAGTCTGGCGTCGCCTGCCGCCTCACAAAGCTTCTTCCGGGAAACGCGCTTGGCAGCGGAAATCAGCACAACCGCCGTGCGCTCGGCCGACACGAAGACCACCGATTTTCCGATTCGGGCCACATTTGAGCCAACTGCCGCAGCCGCCTGGTGGCTCGACGCCGTCGAAGCCTCTGAAACAATGATCCGTGCGCCCTGCAACTTTGCAGAGACGAAGTCCGCCACAGCCTTGTTGAACATGACCCCAGCGATACCTTTCAGGGACAGCTCCGCGACCTTTGCGGCTACCCAATAGGGAGCCCGACCGCTTTATGCTAACCCTAGGCGTCCTGTGCCAATCCGTAGCATGCCACGGTAAACGGGCGCGCCCATCGCAAGTTCAAATTGGAGATTCGGAAGATAATGTCGCCGCGACTGGAATTGGAGCTGACGAGCGAAAGACCCGACGGTACCTGGACCTGGCGTAAAGCCGGTGCCAAGGAGCCCAAGGGCGTCTTGGAGGGCTCGCTGCTCTACGAGGGAGCCAAGGTTGGGGATGTAGTCCGCGCCGAGGTCAGCTTTGAGATAGACGGCATAAGCGTCCAGGCCGTACACCCTCCGCAGAAGCGGGACGACCCTCGCCATCAGGTGCTTGAAATCGTGCCTAGCCCGAGACAGCAACTCACCAACATTGAATACGCTAGGCGGCCCCGCGGCCGCGACAGGCGCGAAGAGGGTGGCGAGCGTAAGGGCGGGAAGCGGCGTGAGGGCCGCGAACGCAAGGAAGGCACGGAGCGTCGCACGACCGATGCTGCAGCCGGGCGCGGAGAAGCGCGGCGTGCGCGGCGTCCCGATGAGCAGCGCCGACCAGCAGCGCCACGCCCAGAGCAAAAACCGGCAGCGCCACGCTTCGCAAAGCTCAACCCCGGACGGAAGCACAGGAACGAGTTTTTGGCAGGCGTCGCTGACGAACATAAGGTCATAGCGGAGCAGTTGATGGCCGGTGGCCTCCCCGCTGTGCGGAATGCCATAGCGGAACAAAACCGTGAACTCGCCAAGGAGGGCAAGGTGCCTCAGGCTGCCGAGCCCATTCTCGCAATCGCCGAAGCCCTGCTGCCACCGCTCGAGCGCGCCACCTGGCTGGACCGCGCCGAGGCCGCCCTCGCTATCGCAGATCGGATCGGGCTCCGAGACCTGAAGGCTGTCGTCTCCTTCGGCGAGCGAGTCGCCCGGAGCGATGAGATGAAGGAAACCCTCGACAAGCTGAAGGAGCTGTTGGCAACCCGCAGCGACGCGCTCGAGGCCGAATGGGTTACCTCCATCCAGGAGGCACTCGCGGAGGGCAAGAGCATCAAGGCGGTTCGCCTCTCCACCAGGCCTCCGGACGTTGCCTCCAAACTACCGGAGGATGTGCTGGTGAAACTCGCCGATGCTGCCAGCGCAACCCTTTCGCCCGATGCGTCTGCGGACCACTGGATGGCGATGCTCTCCGCTCTTGAGACCTCGCCGGTGCGCAAAACGGTAGTGCCAACCGGATTCCCGGCAAATGCCCCGGCTGAGCTGCATGCACTTGCCCAGGAGATGAGTGGCCGCATTCCCAACCTGGCGTCATTGCTCGGCATCAAGATGCCACCGCCTCCACGGATTCGTAGGAAGGTAGGTGCTCCCGCTACAGAGGCTGAGGCCGTGGCCGAAGAAGCTCCCGCTACAGAGGCTGAGGCCGTGGCCGAAGAAGCTCCCGCTACAGAGGCTGAGGCCGTGGCCGAAGAAGCTCCCGCTACAGAGGCTGAGGCCGTGGCCGAAGAAGCTCCCGCTACAGAGGCTGAGGCCGTGGCCGAAGAAGCTCCCGCTACAGAGGCTGAGGCCGTGGCCGAAGAAGCTCCCGCTACAGAGGCTG
>JAJYNL010000066.1 GCA_021786375.1 Actinomycetes bacterium | reverse complement strand
GGTTCAACCAAGCCGTCTCCACCCGCATCGACGTGCGCGACGGCAAGATCGCCGACGTCGGGTACCACCCGCCGTACAACATGCTCTTTTCTTCGAGCGAGTTCGAATACGGCGATCTGGTGGTCCTGCCGGGACCGTTGTCGAACTCTGACGCCGATTTGGTACAGGGTTCTCATACGGATACTTTGGTGGAGGTGAGCGGACTCGAACCGCCGACTTCTACGATGCGAACGTAGCGCTCTTCCAGCTGAGCTACACCCCCGAAGTCATCGGTCTCTACTCTAGTGGGCGCGGGCCGCCTCGAACGTAGGCGTAATGGCGATGGTCGAGGATTTGGCTGCGCCGAGTGCGTAGGCGGGTGCGCTCCTCCGTGCTGGTGCAGCCTCCACGACCGCGCCACCGCCGTAGTAGGTGTGCATGGCGCGCATCCTACGCACGTTCTTGATGCGGATAAGCATTGCGACGTAAAAGGCGAGGGACGCCATCGACGCCGTCAGCATGCCCAGCGTGAAGAGCGATACCGCTAATACGGTTACGAGAGCAGAGACCAGGACGAGCACGAATAGCGCAAAAAGAACCATGGTGCGGCGCTGGCGGACCTCCACATCGCGGATCCGCCGCATCTCGGAGGGGGAGAAGGAGGGCGTTGGCTGGGCGTATTGAGTATGCGCACCGGTCGAACGGGCCCAGAGGTATGTTTGGGTGGTGTTGACCTGGCCGGTTCCGTGCATGATTGTCGATGTTCGGCCGAGGACGATCAGCGAATCATGGAAGCGGGATACAGAGGTGGCTATACCCCGGTTTCGCATACGCGCAACTGCCGGGATAAGAAGTACCAGCGCCCACGCCGCCAGTACCAGCGTCAAAGACATGTACCACCTCAAGGTAGACCTCTTGTCTCTACGAATTACATTACTGTAATTAGGCTGAATTTGTCCACAGATATGTAGAAAATGCCGACTCGACGTGAGCCGTTGGCTAAGCAGTCAGAAGAGCGGTTCCTCGAGCTCGTCCCTACCAGGCCGCTTCCAGACGCCGGACTTCCCCCCGACTTTCTCCCACAGCGCAAGATCCCCGATGGTCATCGACCGGTCGATCGACTTGCACATGTCGTAGATCGTCAGCGCTGCCACCGCACAAGCGGTCATTGCCTCCATCTCGACGCCGGTCCGGTCCACCGTCTCCACCTGGGCTTCGACTTCCACATTGTCGTCGCCGATCAGAAAGTTGACGTAGACCGAGCCAACCAGCAGCGGATGGCAGAGCGGGATCATCTCGGCAGTGCGTTTGGCGGCCTGGATGCCTGCGATTCGGGCCGCACCGAGCACGTCTCCCTTGGTTATTGCGTTTGAAGCCACCTTGGCGGTCGTCTCAGGGAGCATCTGCACCTTGCAGCGCGCGACGGCGCGGCGATGCGTAGGCTCCTTGGGCGTTACGTCGACCATTCGCGCCCGACCTAGCGGGTCGAGGTGGGTGAGGCCGGAGTCTGTCATGGCCGTACAGCCTAGATCGAATTACATGGCGCGTGCTAGATATGAGCGCCAATCGCGCCGCCGGCTCAGCCGCCGATTTGGCTCATCGATCGCCCGGGGCGATGGAAGTTGACATTGCCGATCGAATGTCCCGCCCACTTCAGTCCAACCGCCCGCTCGATCTCTCCTCTGAGCTCGTCGTCGGAGCCTCCGTTGCGCAGGATCTTGCGCAAATCGAACTCCTCGACCGCAAACAGGCAAGTGCGGAATTGGCCCTCGGCGGTGATGCGTACCCTGTCGCAGTCAGCGCAGAAGGGCTTGGTGACAGTGGGGATGGCGCCGAATTCTCCGGCACCGTCGAGGTAACGGTAGCGGCTGGCGGGCGCCGAGCCATTGGGGATCTCCTCGATCGGGTAGATCTCGGCGATGCGGGCGACGATCTCCTCCGACGGCACCACCTTGTCGAAGCTCCAGGCGTCATCGGCATCGAGCGGCATGAACTCGATGAACCTGGGAATGACGCCTTGCTCGCGCCCGAAGCCGGCGAAGTCGGCGACCTCGTCGTCGTTCATTCCGCGCATCACAACCACGTTGAGCTTCACCGGGTCGAAGCCGGCTTCCTTTGCAGCCTCGATCCCCGCCAGCACCCGGTGCAGCTGGTCTCGCCGAGTCATCTCGGCAAAGCGCTCGCGATCGAGGGAGTCGAGGGAGATGTTGACCCTTCTCAGGCCGGCCTTTTTTAGATCATGCGCCATAGTGGCCAGGGTCGCGCCATTTGTGGTCATGGCCAGGTCGACGGGTTTGCCGGTGTCGGGCACCGCCAGGCCGCTCAAGCGCTCGATGAGCAGGGGTAGCTGAGCGCGCACCGTCGGCTCACCGCCCGTGAGCCGGATTCCGGTGAAGCCGTAGTCCTCCACACAGATGCGCGCGATGCGGTGGATCTCCTCGAAGGAGAGGATGTCTTCGCGTGGAACCCACAGCATGCCCTCCGCGGGCATGCAATAGAGGCAGCGAAAGTTGCACCGATCGGTGATCGAGATGCGGAGATCTCCGATTCGCCTGCCGAAGGAGTCAACTAGCTGACGGGTCTTCATAAGTGTGAAAAGTTTAGCGTCTGCCCAGGGCTAGCGGAGGGCGACGGGGAGGCACTTAGCGAGCCGGGGCGGCCGGCCCGAGCGGCATGACCTCCACCATGTCGCCCAGGACGTAACCATCGCCGTCGGGGCATATCGCCAGAGCGTTGGAGCGAGCCATCTCGTGCAGCATGTGCGAGCTTTGGCCCTCCAGCGAGCTGACGGACAGGGACCCGTCTGACTCGGCGGAAAGCAGCGCCCTGGCATAGTGCACCCTTCCATCGGGGTGGCGCCGATAGGCGTTCGCTGCCCTCACCATCAAAGTGGGATCGAAAAGCTCGGAGTGACCGTGCATCTTTCGGATGGCGGGGCGGACGAAAAGCTCAAAGCTGACCAGTGCCGAGACCGGGTTGCCCGGCAGGCCAAAGAGGGGAATTCCTTCTACCAGGCCGAAGGCGAAGGGCTTTGCCGGTCGGATGGCAACCTGCATCCAGCGCATCTCCCCCTTGGAAATATCGCGCAGGACCTTCTTGGTGTAGTCGAAGTCTCCAACGCTGACTCCGCCGGAGGTCACTATGGCATCCAGCTCAGCAGCTGCACCAAGGAAGGCGGACCGCAGGGCCTCCTCGTCGTCGGGCACTATACCGAGGTCGACCACGTCGGCTCCTGTCGTGGAGACGATTGCGCGCAGGGAATGGCGGTTGGAGTCGCGGATCTCCCCCGGCCTGAGTGGCCGAGCTTCATCGACGAGCTCGCTTCCGGTCGAAATGACCCCGACCCTTGCACGGCGATGAACCGGGGCCTTCACGTAGCCCGCTGATGCAAGTACCCCCAGGTGGACGGGGCCAAGAACCGTGCGCTCGGGGAAGAGGAGCGCGCCGGCGGTAATGTCGGAACCGGCAAGTCGGATGTTCTCACCTTGGCGAACCGTGCGAAGGACCCTGACGCCGCCCTCTGCCTCTTCGGTGTCCTCGACCATTATCACCGCGTTGGCGCCAGATGGGATTACCGCTCCGGTCATGATTCGCATGGCCGCGCCCCGAGGAAGTGCCCGCGGCGGATCGCCGGCGGCTATGGTGCCGGCGACGGGGAGGGTTACGGGATTTTCGGGCGCCGCGGCCGAGACTTCGTCGAAGTGAAGCGCAAAGCCATCGACCGCGGTGTTGTCGAAAGGTGGGATGCTCTCCTCGGAGTGAACCGCCTGGGAGGTGGCCAACCCGAGACATTCGTCTAGCGCGAGCGCCATCGCTCGCAGGGGCGTAACTCGCTCAAAGACGTGTGACTGTGCTTCTTTCAGCGGGATCATGTTCCTCGAATCCAGGCCGTTGAAGTTGCTACTCGGTCAAGTTGTTGCGCTCACACAGCGAGCGCAACTGGTCGTCACGGGCGACGAGACCGGCGATGAACTCCCGGAGCGGAGCACCCAGGTCTTTACGACTAAGCGCTATTTCTACCGTCGCACGCAGATAGTCGAGCTTGTTGCCTATGTCGTAGCGCCGGTCCGCCGCCACGAGCCCGTAGGCGGCCTGCCAGGAGAGAAGAAGTTGGATCGCGTCCGTGAGCTGGATTTCGCCGTTAACGCCCGGAGGTGTGGCCTCCAAGGCTTCGAAGATCTCGGGGGTGAAGACATAGCGGCCGGTGACCGCCAGGTTGGAGGGTGCGTCCTGGGGTTTGGGCTTCTCGACGATGCCCGAGATCCGCACCAGGTTATCGGTCACAGGCTCGGGCTTTACGCAGCCGTAGAGGTGGATCCGGGACTCTTCGACCGCCTGCAGCGCGATGACTGAGCGGCCGTGCCGGTAGAACTGCTCGAGCATTTGCGGAAGCAGCGTTGAGGTGCCGTCACTTATGTCGTCGGCGAGGAGTACGGCAAAGGGATCACTGCCCACGTGCGCTCTAGCGGCCGCTACCGCATGGCCCAGTCCGCGGGGGTCGCCCTGCCGGACGTAGTGAATTTGAGCCATGCTCCCCACTGCCTTGACAAGGGCAAGCTCCTCGTCCTTCTTTGCCTGCTCGAGATAGTACTCCAGCTCGAATGAGCGATCGAAGTGGTCCTCGATAGAACGCTTCGACCGGCCCGTGACCACCAGGATGTCGTCGAGGCCCGCGGCAAGCGCCTCTTCGACCACATATTGGATCGCGGGCTTGTCGACGACCGGGAGCATCTCCTTGGGCTGGGCCTTGGTAGCGGGGAGAAAGCGTGTGCCGAGGCCGGCCGCCGGAATTACCGCCTTACGAACCTTCTTCATCAAACCCCCTACGCGGAAGATCCGGCCGCCGGCGCCGGGCATTCGCGGCTGGTCGGAATGTCTAACGCCACGATAGCAAGGGCACGTTGGAGGCGGGTCTCTGCCCCGGTGCGGCGACTATGCCTCGCGCTGCAGCTGAGCCGCCTAGAATTAGCACTCGGAAGTCGAGAGTGCCAACGTTTGGGGAGTAGAGGATGCCCAGGTACGAGTATGCGTGCAGGTCTTGCCAACACAACTTTGAAGTCGTCCAATCTTTCACCGATGACCCGCTCACGGTGTGCGAGAGGTGTGGCGGTGAGCTGCGCAAGGTCTTCGGCAGCATCGGTATCACCTTCAAGGGCAGCGGCTTTTATCGCAATGACGCCCGCTCCTCCTCTTCCTCCTCACGCCCCGCGGCGAGTACGGAGAGCAAGCCGGCGGCCGCATCGAGTGATTCCGCCGGCTCCAGCCCGACGGCAGCCGCTTCGGCCTGAGTCGCTCAGCCGCCCAAGATCACTCGGGGCCCCCTGCCCCAACTGACGTAATGCCAACTCCAGTTGAGAAGGACCGACAGTCTGTTCCTGATGCCCAGCAGGGTCATTACGTGAAGAGCAAGCCAGGCGAACCAGGCCGATGACCCGGTTAGCTTGATTCCCGCGCCCAGCTCGGCAACTGCAGCCCTCCTGCCGATGGTGGCCATGGTGCCCTTGTCCTTGTAGCGGAAGGGCTTGGTCTCCTCCTCGGCCTCGATGGCATTTATCATCATCGCCGCGTGCTGGCCCGTTTGGATCGCGGGCTGCGCAAGCTGGGGAATCAGCTTGTCCCCGGCGCCCATTGTGCCGGCGACATCGCCGGCGGCGAAGATGTTCGCGAAACCTTTGACGCGCAGATCGGGCTCGACCTCGATCCTGCCGTTGCGCAAGTGGGGAAGGCCCATCGAGCGCACTTCCTCCGAGACACCCACTCCGGCTCCCCAAACGATCAGGTTCGACTCGATGAACTCGCCATCGCCCAGCTCCACGCCGGTCTCGACGACGCGCTTGACGGCGGTGTTCAACCTCACCTCTACACCGCGTGATTTGAGTTCGCGGAGCGCGTAGCGCGATAGAGAGGGGGCGAACGCGCCAAGAAGCCGGTCCTGGGCCTCGATGAGGACGACTCGCGCGGCATCGGGATCCAAGGTCGGATAGTCGGTGATGAGCGCCCGGGACTTCAGCTCGGCCAGCGCCCCGGCCATCTCCACCCCGGTGGCGCCACCCCCAACTACAACGGTGGTTAGGTTGTAGTCCTTCATGCCGTGGGCTGCAACCCACTCGAACATCTCGAAGACCCGGTTACGGACTTCTATGGCCTCGTCCAGCGTGTAAATCGCTCTACAGTTCTCGGCAGCACCGGGGACGCCGAAGTAATTGGTTGTCGCGCCGACGGCGAGAATGAGGTAGTCATAGGGGAGTGAGACCCCGTCGGCCAGCATCACTCTTTGCGTGTCAGTGTCGATCTTTTCGAGAATGCCCTGGCGGAACTTGACATTCTGCCTGTGGCGCAGCAGGGTGCGAACCGGGAACGCCACGTCTCCGGGGTTTAGCCCGGCGGTGGCGACCTGGTAGAGCAGCGGCTGAAAGGTCGCAAAGTTGTGCCGGTCGATCAGGGTGATTGAATACCCCTTGCCTTGCAGGGCCTCCATCGCCGACAGCCCGGCGAATCCTGCTCCGACAATCACTACACGCTTCATGGTGCCTCGCTAAATGCCACGGCGGGGATGGACGGCCATGTCATGCTGCCCGATTTGTGGGATCGATTCGAGCGCATGAGCTGGTTAAAGAGTAGTTGACCAGGATTGAGTCAACATCCGTTCAGGCCTGGGGGCGGCTCGTCGGCGGTACGATGCGTGGCCGCCAGGGCCGTGGGGGGTCGAAGTGAACGCTGCGAACCTCGCCGTCGGCCAGCGAGCGTAGAAGGTCGCCCGGCCCGGCGATACCGACCTCCGGGGCCGACACGTAGGTCGTTCCGATGGCCGTCTCCACATGGGCGTCGCTGCCCGCTCCGAGCGCGACGCCATGGGCTTGGGCGATTGCACGGGCGGCCGGTATCGAGCCGTCCGGGGCAACCTTGGAGTTGGCCACTTCCACGATGTCGGCCAGTCCGCGCCTGCAAAAGTCGGCCAGGTCGGCCAGTGAAACGGATACGCGCACCGTGTCTCCAGGATGGGGAACGTAGACCAGTCCCCCCTGGTCGCGAACACGGCCCACCGCCCGAGCGGCGCTGAGGCCGGGCGGCACCCGCTCGGCCAGGAAGAGTCCGATGAGCTCGCCCTCCGCGACTCGCATCTCCTGGCCCACTATGACGGCGTCCCCGAGCCGTTGACGCAGTTCGATGGCGCCCTCGATGGTCAGGTGGTCCGTAACCGCTATGTAGTCAAGGCCTGACTCGCGGAACGCGATAATGAAGTCGTCGAGGGTGGTCGTCGAATCGCCCGAGCGGTGGGTGTGAGTGTGTAGGTCTATGCGCAAAGTCGCCGGCTCAGGTCCCGCTTACGTTCACATTGTCGATCGCAAGTGTCAGGCCGGCGGTTCCACCTGGCCTGAAAGTCAGGTCGTTTCCTACTGCCCGCACATCGAGGAGCATCTTCTGCAGGTTGGACGAGATGGTGAACTCCTTGACCGGCTCGGCGAGCTCTCCTCCGCGCACACGGATGCCCTCGGCACCGACTGAAAAGTCACCGCTAATCGGGTTGACTCCGGAGTGGATTCCCGAGATTGACTGGATCAGGTAGCAATCGCCCGCCACGGCCAAGATCTGCTCGGGCGAGCTTTGGCCTGGGAGAGCCATCGTCGCCCTGGGCCCTGGCGTGGTCGAGCCGGCTATGCCTCCCCGGATCGCGGATCCGGTCGAGGAGGTACCATCCTTGCGGGCCGTGTGGGAGTCGTAGAGAAAGCCCTTGAGTATCCCGTCCTGGAACAACACGTTCCGCCTGGAGGCGAGCCCCTCGTCGTCATACGGCGCGGCGGAGAAGAAGCGAGGATCTCCCGGGTCGTCCACCAGAGTCACCAGGGGGCTGGCGACCTGCTCGCCGAGGCGGCCGGCGAAAATTGACCGGCCCCTCTGCACTGCTTCGGCAGAGAGGGTGGAGGCAGCTATGGCCAAGAACGATGAGGCGATGTCAGGCTCAAGGATCACGGTGAAGAGGCCGCTGGCCGGCTTGGTCGCACCAAGCATCCTGGTGGCCTTCTCCGCCGCCTCGTTGGCGGCGAAGGCCAAGTCGAGACCGGCCACGTCGCGCGAGGCGTGCATCCCGTAACCCGTTTGGGTCTCGTCGTCGGTGCCCGCGAGAGCGTATGCCCAAAGCCAGCAGTAAGTTTGCTGTGTGTAGGAGGCGATACCGGCGGAGTTGACCACTGCGCCTTGGACGGAGACGTCCCCGTAGTTGGAGGAGTTGAGCGAGCGTATGCGGCTGTCTCTTGCCTTTACCGCGCGCTCCAACTCCATGGCCAGCTCGATCTTGCGGGCGGTCGGTGTTGTGAGGATGTCCCCCCGCCAGAGATCCAGGGTGGGAGCCTCCACCCCGTCTGGGCTTGCCATCCCACTGTGCGGATCCTCCGAGGCGAACCGTGAGTTGTCGCGCGCTTCCTCAAGGGCCCGTTCGATCTCGGCCCTCTCGAGCGTCCCGGCGTAGGAGACGCCTACCCGATTGCCCCGTATGACACGTATCCCGATGCCGGATGATTCGGCACCGGTGAGCGACTCGACCGAGGCCTGATACACCCGGATCGAGGTTTCGCGCTCCCAGACGAGGTAGGCCTCGATCTCTTCCCCCGCTTTGGCTTGCCCGACGACGGACTTTCCGATTTCTATAAGGTCAGGCACCTGCGGTTCCTCCAACTGTCACTTGGGTGATCCTCACGGTTGGCTGCCCGCAGCCCACCGGCACGCTTTGACCATCCTTGCCGCAGGTACCGGGGATGATGGTGAAGTCGTCGGCCACGGCATCTATGTTGGCGAGCACTTCAGGGCCATTGCCGATCAGGTTGGCATCCCGAAGCGGCGCGGTGATCTGTCCGTTCTCGATGAGGTAGGCCTCGGTCATTCCGAAGACGAAGTCGCCCGTGGCGGTGTTGACCTGCCCGCCGCCGAGCTTGGCGACATAGATTCCGCGCTCGGTATCGGCGATGATCTCATCGGGGCTCTGGCGGCCCGGCATCAGGTAGGTGTTGGTCATGCGCACCATCGGCAAGTGCGCGTAGCTTTGACGGCGACCGTTGCCGCTGGAGGCACGACGTTCCCGCGACCCCTGCGTGGAATCCCACATGTAGTCGGAGAGCACCCCGTTTTCGATGAGCACGTTTCGCGCCGACGGATTCCCTTCGTCGTCGTGGGAGTAGGTTCCCCACTGGTTTGTTACCGTACCGTCGTCCACCAGCGTCACCAGGGGGCTGGCGACGGTCTCCCCAACTCGGCCCGCGTATACCGAGGAAGCCTTCAGAATGTGGTCGGCCTCCAGGCCGTGGCCGCAGGCTTCGTGGAAGAGCACGCCGCCACCTTGGCCCGCAAGCACGACCGGCATCGGCCCCGATGGGGTTGGGCGAGCGGAGAGCTTCTGGATCGCACGATTGGCCGCCCGCGCCGCAAGCTCGTCGACGTCGATATCATCGAAGAGTTCAAAGCCCATGGTCATGGCTGCGGTTTCGTAACCGGTCTGCATGCCGGTGTCTCCTAGTGCAATGCAGGAGATGGAGAGCCGGGTGCGCACCTGCTCCTCTTCGACGAAGACTCCGTCGGAGTTGGCGACCAGGAAGCGGCGCAGCGAATCCGAATAGCCGGCGTTCACTTGACGGATCGCAGCTCCTTGGCCTCGCCCGGCGGCGTCGAGGCGCTGGAGCAGCTCGATCTTGCGATCTTTCGCAACCGACCCGGGGATGGCCTTCTCGTGCGCCAGCGGGACGAAGACGCGTGGTGTCACCGCAACTTCCGCGGCGCGCGAAGTGCTGCCGCGCGCCAATGATGACGCGGCTTCGATGGCACGATTCAGGCCGGCTTCGGAGAGGTCCGCCGTGTGGGCGAAGCCGGTGGTATCGCCGAATCTCACCCTGATGCCGGCTCCTCTGGAGGTGCCGGAGGCGAGTTCCTCCACCAGCGAGTCTTCGAGGGAGGCTGAGAAGGTGGCCTTTTCCTCGACGAAGATCTCGGCGAAGTCGCCGCCCCGGGCAAGGGCTCGCCTGAGGACTTTTTGCACCACTGTCTCGTTTAGAAGCGTCATTTGGAACTCCTTGTCACTTCAAAACTACGCGATGCCGCTCCGCTAGTGGCCGGGCGGAGTTGTGCGTACCCGCCGACCGGGCTTGTGCTTCAAACAGTTGGCTACCTGCCCTATAATCTTTTGAACGGGCAGCGCCGCATCGACCTAAGGTGGGGTTGGGCCGTTGGTGCTTGCAGGTTTGCCTCGATAGGGCGGCCGATGCCACCTCCCCCGCGGCGGGCGAGCGGCACAGCAGAAACGTGGGGCTCAGATGGGCAAGGCTCTAAGCGAAGACGAAAATTCGAGCCGCCCAGCCTCCGATAGCGCATGGCGGCGGGCTTGGCCGGTCCTGCGTCTGGCCAGCACCGTCGTAATGGTCTACGTACTTTTCACCAAGGTGGACTGGACTAGCGTCGCTCAGATTGGACGGCGCGGACTCGGTCTTATCATCATCTCGTTCTTGACGACGCTGGTGGGGATCGTTCTCTCCGGGTATCGCTGGCAGAGGGTGCTTGACGCCCTTGAGGTCCCTTCCAGGATGCGTGACCTGGTGGAACTGCAACTCGCGGGAATGTTTGCGGGCAACTTCCTGCCGTCCACGGTCGGCGGTGATGTGGTGCGCGCCACCTGGCTGGCCAAGCTGAACAAGCTGGGAGCGGATTCAGCGGCTTCGGTTGTGCTCGAGCGCCTGACGGGATGGCTCATCCTTCCACTTCTCGTGCTGGCGGGAATGTTCATAGACCCCGGCATCCTGGATCTGGGGGGAATATCAAAGGTCATCCTGCTGGTGGCGCTACTGACCCTTTGCGGCCTGGTCGCCATGGTCGCAGTCTTTCGTTCAGCGCACTTGACTAGGAAAATCAGGCGGGTCAAGGCCGTCGGAGAGGTGCTGCAGTCTCTCTATTCCGGACTGGGGAAGGTCCAGCGCCGACCTTCCACGCTCCTCCCGGTTTTCGGCTGGGCGTTCATGTATCAGCTGTGCGTGCTGTTGGCCAGCATTTTCGCCGCACAGGCTCTTCACATTTCGATCGGCTGGAAGGAGATGCTCGTCTTCGTTCCCACCGTGGCGATGCTGCAAGTTGTCCCCCTTACCATCGGCGGGCTTGGTGTGCGCGAAGGTGCGCTGGTCTTGATGCTCCATCCCCTTGGGATCGGTTCGGCCCAAGCGATCGCCTTCGGGTTGCTGGTCTATGCGATCAACGTCGGCGCATCCCTGCTCGGTGCTCCGAGCTTCGCGCTGGGGTCCAGCCGGATCGTTGCTCGGCACGTCGCAGCTCTGAAAGGCGCTTCCGAGGAGAGATGAGCAGCGGCGTTTGCGGGTGCATCGTCGCGGGTCTAGCTTCTCAGTCGGAGGCGAGACGCGCCCTTGACCAGGCGAGCCGCGATGCTTCGGCGGTCTTTGGTTTTGCCGGGAGGTAGCATCATAACTTTTCGGCCCCGAGAGTTTGGTGGCGCGGCGGATCCATGGACCTGACGAGCGAAACAGTTGTGGAGGGCGTTCCAGAGGGCCTCGCCTGTGTCGCCGAGCGTATAAACGGACGCCTGCACTCCCTCTTCGAAACGGAATCAGAACGCTGGCGCGGTGTCGACCCAGAACTGGCTGTGCCTTACGAGGCGCTGACCAGGATTGTGGAAGCAGGCGGAAAGCGGCTTAGGCCCGCCTTCTGCTTCTTCGCCTACGTAGGCGCGGGTGGGAATCCAGACGATACCATCGTCGTGGACGCGGGCGCCGCGCTGGAGCTGCTCCATGCCTTCGCCATCATCCACGACGACATCATGGACGGCTCCGAGCTGCGCCGCGGTGCCAAGAGCGTTCATCGCAACTTCACCGATTGGCATGGGGAGGAGCACTTCAAGCGCGAAGCGCGCCGCTTCGGTGAAGGAGTGGCCATTCTCATCGGCGACCTGGCCTTCGTATACGCGGACTCGCTCTTGGAGTCCGCCCCACCCGAGACGCGGAGCATCTACACCGAGCTCCGCCTCGAAGTCAACGTGGGCCAGTACCTCGACCTCATCGGCACGGCGCGGGGCAAGCCCACGGTGGATCTGGCCGAGCGGATCTGCGTGTACAAATCCGGCAAATACACCGTGGAACGCCCATTGCACATCGGGGCGTCTCTCGCACATGCGAATGCCCGTGTCCTTGACCAGCTGAGTGCCTTTGGCATCCCGCTCGGTGAGGCCTTCCAGCTTCGGGACGACATGCTCGGAGCGTTCGGAGACCCTGCGGTGATCGGCAAGCCGGTCGGCGAGGACCTGCGCGAGGGAAAGCCGACCACGCTGGTCGCCCTTACGCTGGAACGGATCGCCGGCCATGAGCTTGAACTGTTCCTCAACCTGTTCAACCGGGCTGAGCATGACGAGGCGGATTTAGCGACCATGCTCGGGTTGATCGAGGCGAGCGGCGCGCGGGCAATGGTGGAGTCGCACATCGACCAGCTTGTGTCGCGGTCCCTGGAGGCGCTAGAGGGAGCGGACCTCGAAGCAGAACCTAAGCGGCACCTCGCTGAACTGGCGATTTTCGTCGCCAATCGGTCGCTCTAGCCGAACGGCGGCCACGATCATGGTGCAGCCGACGCAAGCGCCCGTTCGCCAAGGTTGGTTTAGCCGTAATCAAATCCCGCTGTTCGGAACTGCCCTGGCCGCCGTTTCAGCTTCCCTGCTCGCACTGGCGGTGCCCTTCGGCAATGACACCGCCGCGCACCTGTATCTGGCCCACGTCTTTGCGCTCCACGGCTTCTCCTTCTGGGACAACTACTGGTACTTCGGCAGGGTCGACTTTGTCGGCTATTCATACCTGTACTATCCGTTGGCGGCGGTTACCGGGGTCAAGGCTCCCGCCGTGGTCGGCGTAGCGGCTACCGGCTTTGTGGCTGCTCGCCTGGTTCCCGACGGCCCTAGGGGCACGGGAATAGGGCTGGCTGCCAGCGCGTTATTGGGGGTGCTGATTCTTACGGGCGCATATCCCTTTCTTCTGGGGATGGGGCTTGCCGCTCTGGCGTTTCTCGCCTTCCTGAGTTCTCGCCGAATCCCGTACTTGCTCGGAGCCCTGGCGGCAGGGGCCTCCTCGCCGCTCGCCCTTGTCGGTTTGGGCTTCGCAATGGTGTTTGTCGCGATCAGGCGGCAAAGCGAGGCGGGACGCCTGCGTCTCCGGGAGATGCTCCGCTCGTCCGACACCCTCTACCTCATCGCCCTGGCGGTGGTGGGGCTGGTCTTCACGCTCCCAATCCCGGTATTCCAGATTCGCGGAACCTACCCGTTCTACGGCTCGGACCTTGCCATGGCCCTGGGGTTCGTCGTGATTCTCTGGTGGCTGGCTGCTCGGCTTCCCGCTCGCGACGAGCTGGCCCTCAGGGCGACCGTCTTGCTTTACGCCGTATTTCTCCTTCTGGTGTTTATTGACCCCGGAGCCCTGGGCGGCAACGCCGCGAGAGTCGGTGAGATCTCACCTGTGATCATCGTGGCGGTGTGGGCGAGGGGAGACTTCCGTCCCATCGCGGCCCGCCTTGCCGTTGCGGCGACTCTGGTGCTTTCGCTGGCCTGGATGTCCCTTTCAGTGATAGCCCCTCTTGGCGATCCTGCCGCGGCCTACCTCGCCAGTCCCGCCAGCTGGCGCCCCGTGATCGCCGCACTCCGCCCCTTGGCCGGAGGCAAGCGTGTCGAGTACGTCGACTCGCTACTGCATGAGGGCGCCTGGTTCCTGCCTGCACACCGCATTGCGATCGCCCGGGGATGGTTCCGCCAGGACGACTTCCCGGCCAACCGCATCTTCTACGCGCCGGTGTTGCAGCCCGGCGCGTATCGCGCTTGGCTCTGCGCGAATCAGATCGGGGCCGTGGTGCTCCCTCCGGGGCCCTACGACTATTCCTCCGTGAGGGAGGCGGCCTTGGTTTCCTCGCGTCCGCATTTTCTTTCCGGTCCGATTCGAGTCGGGAGGTTCGAACTTTTCAAGGTCACCGGGTGCGTGGTGCCACAGGCCGAGGTGATTCGCATAGCGCATAGCTGGATGGAGGTGCGCATTTCCAGGCCCGGCAGCTATCGGCTACCGCTCAGCTATTCCCCTTTTGCCAAGAGCTCGAAAGGAAATTTGCGCCCGGGCCCCGATGACATGACCGAGATCACTGTTTCCGTCCCTGGGCTGGTGAGGATCGATGGATGAGAGGAGTGGAAGACCATTAGTTACTCAGCGCCCACAAAGCCCTTTGGCCCTGTGGGATTATTGCTCCTAGAATTTGGGTTTGAAGTCTCAGCTCCTGTGCCGCGACCTTGGTTGGACTGCGGAGTTTGAGATCACAACCGGCGGCGGAACGGGACCGAAGCGGTAGCCGCGGAGTGGATATCGTCGGGGGCCTGTCGCGGAGGAATTTATTGACACTGCTCGAGAAGATCAATCAGCCCTCCGACCTGAGGAAACTTAGCTCCGCCGAGCTTGCGGAACTCTCGGAGGAGATCCGGCAGTTCATCGTGGACACGGTGACGGTAACCGGCGGGCATCTCGGCAGCAACCTGGGCGCGGTCGAGCTGACCATCGCTATGCACCTTGCCTTCGAATCCCCGAAGGACGTACTTCTCTTCGACACCGGCCACCAGGCCTACGTACACAAAATCATCACGGGTCGGCGTCCACGCTTCGAGACTCTTCGGCAGGAGGGCGGGCTGTCCGGCTACCCTTCCCGGAGCGAATCCGAGCATGACTGGATCGAGAATTCCCACGCCTCGACCGCTCTCTCGTATGCCTACGGACTTGCCAGCTCCCTTGAACTCGGCCGCGGCCCAGCGGTCGGATTGACCGACGCACAGTCTGCGTCGGACTCTACGCGCTACGTGGTCGCTCTGGTGGGCGACGGCGCTTTGACGGGTGGACTCGCATACGAAGCCCTGAACAATCTCGGACATGGCTCCAAGAAGGTGATCATCGTCTGGAACGACAACGGCCGCTCTTATGCACCGACAATTTCGCGGCTCTCCAGCTCGATTACGCGCATTCGGCTAAACCCCACCTATATCCAGGCGCGTTCGCGGGTGCGCCAGGTCCTCCAGGAGTTCCCCAAGGTCGGCCCGTTGGCAACATCCGGCCTCGTCAGCCTGACGGCCGCATTACGCGAAGCGATAGAGCCCCGGGTCTTCTTCGAGTCACTTGGAGTCCGTTACACAGGTCCGATCGACGGTCACGACATTTCGGCCATGGAGTACGCGTTTCGTGGCGCCAAGGAGTGGCAGGGGCCGATCGTCGTCCATGTCGTTACGCATAAGGGCCATGGCTACGGACCTGCCGAGGCGGACGAGGTGCAGTGTCTGCACGATCTAAAGGTCGCCGGCATTCTGACTGCGGCAAACCGGGAATCCTATACGGAAGCGTTCTCGGACAAGCTCTGTGAGATCGGTGAGCGGAGGCCCGAGGTGGTGGCCATAACCGCAGCCATGCCCAGCCCGACGGGGCTTCTGCGATTTCAGGACCGCTTCCCGGACCGCTTCTATGACGTCGGCATCGCCGAGGGCCACGCTGTCACCGGCGCCGCCGGCATGGCGATGGGCGGGCTGCGGCCGGTGGTTGCCATCTATTCGACCTTCCTCACCCGGGCTTTCGACCACGTGAATCTGGACGTTTCCCTTCACAACCTGCCGGTAACATTTGTGATCGACCGCGCGGGCGTCACCGGGGACGATGGCCCGAGTCATAACGGTGTGCTCGATTTGGTGGAGATGTTGGCGGTTCCCAACATGACCGTCTTTGCACCTTCATCCACTGCCGAGGTCGGCTTGGCTCTGGAAACCTCGCTCGAGTTGCCCGGGCCGAGCGCGATCCGCTTTCCAAAGACAGCGGGTCCGCGCCTTCTCGCGCCAGAGGTCCCGCTTTCCAAAGGGCTGACCGCGCGTCGCCTACACGAGGGTTCCAGCGGAGTAGCCATTGTGGGAGTTGGAAAGCTCGCCGAGGTCGCACTCGAAGCAGCGGTCCGCCTCGAGAAAGAAGGGCTTTCCGTGGCAGTATGGGATCCGCGAGTGGTCAAGCCCTTCGATCCGGCGATGCTCGCCGAGTTGTCTCGCTGTTCAACCGTCTACGTTGCCGAGGATGGGTTCGTGCCCGGTGGCGTGGGGACGCACCTGCGCTACGCGCTCGACGGACTACCGGAGTCCGATGCCGAGGTCGTCGAACTTGGCCTGCCCATCGCCTATGAAAAAGTCGGCAAGGCTGATGCGATACTTTCCAAGCGGGGCCTTGACGCTGTGGGTCTCGCACAGCGTGTCCTATCGGACTCGGCCGCGCGGGATGTGGACGGCTTCGGCCTCTCCGAGCTCGCTCAGGATGGCCGTACCACCAAGCCTTTCTAGGGGCGACCTTCAGCGGGCACAATGGCCTGACTCGACTTGAAGTTGGCTCGGGACACGGCTCGGGTCACGGCGTAGGCCTCCATCGCCCTCGCCGCCGTATCGGCCTGCACCGCCTCCAGCAGCCTAGCCACGCCGGCCTTGTCGGCCAGGGACGTCTCCAGCCAGCGGCCAAGGAGGTCTGGGCCGATCATCACGGGCATGCGGTCGTGGATGTGGGCCAGTTCGACCGCCGCGGCCTGGGTGAGGATCACGAAGGTTTCGACCGGGCTGTTTTCGTCGGGCTCGAACCAGAGGGCCGCCAGAGAGACGATCTGCTCATCGGTAGGGTAGATGAAGTAAGGAGTCTTGGTACCTTCCTCCTTCATCCATTCGAAGTAGCCGTTGGCGGGCACCGCGGCACGATGCATTCGGACCGACCGGCTGAAGGATGGCTTGGAAAGCACGGTCTCGGACCGGGCGTTGATTAGCAGCTTGGGAGCAGGCTGACTCCTGAAGGCCACGGGATGGCCGAAGTGGGCGACGGTGAGGATGCGCGAGGCTTCGCCACCTCGGACTACCAGTGCAGGCTCGGTGGGAGCAAGGTTGTAGTTGGCGCGAAGCTCGCCTTCGGCGTCGATGACGTCTACGAGGGAACCCGGATCCGGGGCAATCCGCGGGCGGTATTTGTCGATCACGTCCTGCAGCGAGACGCTCTGGGTGAACCTGCCGCACATCGCAGCTCCTTGGGGAAAGGTGACCTGCCATCAGATCCTAGGTCTGGCATGGACCTCTACGAGGAACCCTCCTCCAGGAATAGTTGAACCGGCAACTAGCGTTGAAAATAGATGCAAAAAGCAAACAGTTTGGTTTTGGAACGAGGAATGGTGCGTAGTGGCTGCTGTGGGTGAAGTGAGCGCAGGCGGCGCGGAAAAGATCGGAGGCGAAGGGGGTCTGACGCATCGTCAGATCATGATGGCCCTGAGTGGCCTGATGCTGGGGATGTTGCTCTCGGCTCTGGACCAGACCATTGTCTCCACCGCCCTTCCGACCATCGTTGGCGACCTGGGCGGGCTGAACCATCTTTCCTGGGTCGTCACCGCTTACTTGTTGACCTCGACTGCGGTGACCCCTCTATATGGGAAAATCTCCGATCTTTACGGACGCAAGAGGCTCTTTCAGTTCGCGATCGTGGTCTTCCTGATCGGCTCGGCGCTTGCCGGCCTCAGCCAGAACATGGGAGAGCTCATCGCGTTCAGGGCGCTACAGGGCGTCGGCGGCGGTGGAATCTTCGCGATGGTGCTATCGATCATCGGCGACATTGTCCCTCCCAGGCAGAGGGGCAAGTACCAGGGATATATGGGCGCCGTCTTCGCCAGCGCCAGCGTCTTCGGCCCCCTGGCGGGTGGCTTCCTCACCGAGCAGATTTCATGGCGCTGGATCTTCTACGTCAACCTCCCCATTGGCATCTTCGCACTGGTTGTCACCAGTGTCGTTTTGAAGCTGCCGGTCAGCAAGCTTCGCCACAAGATCGACTTCCTGGGCTCGGCTCTGGTCTCCGCGGCCGTCACCACCTTGCTTCTGGTCACCGTGTGGGGTGGACAGACCTACGCGTGGGGATCGACCACGATCATCGCCTTGATTTTGGCAAGCCTTGCCCTGGTGGGCGCCTTTATCTGGCGAGAGGCCGCCGCCGCCGAGCCGATTCTCCCCTTGGGCTTGTTCCGTAATCGGGTCTTCTCGGTATCCTCGGCCATGGGATTCATCTCGGGCTTCGCCCTCTTCGGCGCTGTCATTTACCTTCCCGAATACATGCAGATGGTGCGCGGCGTCTCGCCGACCGGCTCGGGGCTGATGCTGATCCCCCTGACTCTGGGAATCGTGGCCGGGTCAGTGGGCAGTGGCCAGATGATCTCCCGCATGGGCAAGTACCGCGTATTCCCCATCGTCGGCTCAGTTATGCTCATCGTCGGCTTCTACCTTTTCAGCCTGTTCAAGATCCACACGCCTTACTTTGTCGAGGCGGTGTACATGCTGGTAGCCGGAGTCGGACTTGGACTGTCGATCCAGGTGATCGTGCTGGCCACCCAGAACTCGGTCTCCATGAACGAGATGGGCACGGCGACTTCGGCCGTCACCTTCTTCCGGACCATGGGTGGCGCGATCGGAACGTCTTTTTTTGGCAACATCCTGATCAACAGGCTGACCCACAACCTGATGGTTCTCCTGCCTGGCGCGGGTGCCTCAGCGCGTGGCGCTGCCAATTCCGCGATGTCGGGCACGCCTGCCGCGATGAGCCGCCTCCCGGCGCCGGTGCACACGGCCATCATCGATTCGTTTGTGCGGAGCCTTCACGTCGTCTTCCTGTGGGCCATCCCCTTCGCGGCCGTCTCCCTTATCTTGGCCCTGGTGCTGCCGGAGCGCCCGCTGCGCTCGACCGCTGGCCCCCAGAACGGTCAGGAGGCGGGTGAGGATTTCGCAGCTCCGATGCTGCTCGCAGAGTGAGCGCGCCGGGTGTTGCCGACCCGGACAGGGTGCCCGTCGCGGACCACGCTAGAGTTCCAGGTGCAGGCAGAGAGCCGAACGACGTGACCAGTGCCGTAGAGGTGCCAGGGGAAAGCGGACCGGAAGCTCCGGCACAGGTGGCGCGCCGGGGGATCGGAACGTTTCGCGCCCTTTCCCGGCGCAACTTCCGTCTCTACTTCATCGGGCAGATCATCTCCAACTCCGGAACCTGGATGCAGACGGTCGCCCAGTCATGGCTCGTCCTCGAGTTGACCAAGTCGGGCCTCGCGCTGGGCTTGGTCTCCGCAGCACAGTTCCTGCCGATCCTGCTGCTCTCCCCTCTGGCGGGCGTTTACGTGGATCGCACAGACAAGCGGCGGCTCCTGGTTTTCACCCAAAGCGCCTTCGCGCTGATTGCCCTGGTGCTCGGGGCGCTTGTACTTGCCAAGCTCGTAGCCCTCTGGATGGTCTTCGCTCTGGCGGCGCTGATGGGCATCGTCAATGCGATCGACACCCCCGCCCGGCAAAGCTTCGTGATCGAGATGGTGGGGAAGGAAGACCTGGCCAACGCCGTCAGCCTGAACGCCGTGCTGATGAACTCGGCCAGGGTCATCGGCCCGGCAATTGCCGGCGCGGTGATTTACCGCTTCGGCGTGGGCCCGAACTTCATCGTCAACGCGATCAGCTATGTGGCGGTGATCGCAAGCCTGCTGATGCTCCGATCCTCGGAGTTGATGCCGTCTCCTCCGCTCCAGGCACGCAAGGGGCAGCTACGCGAGGGGCTCAGGTACGTGGCACGCACTCCCCGCTTGGGCATTCCCCTTCTCATGATGCTGGTTGTGGGAACGCTTGCCTACGAGTTCCAGGTTTCCCTCCCCTTGCTCACCACCTTGACCTTCCATCTGGGCGCGGGTGCGTACGCGGCCATTACCTCGGCGCTGGGCGTGGGCGCGGTCATCGGAGGTCTGGTGGCGGCGACCTATGCAAAGCCGTCGATGCGCAGGCTTGCCGGCGCCGCGCTCATCTTCGGGAGCCTCATGGTGGTCGCTGCACTGATGCCCACCTTCTACACCTCCCTCGGCGCGGTTGCCCTGGCCGGACTCGTGTCCATCATCTTCCTCTCCACCGCCAACACGCTCCTGCAGATCACCGCCAAACCGGATATGCGCGGCAGAGTGATGGCGCTTTACACCGTGGCCTTTCTGGGAACCACGCCGATCGGCGCTCCACTGGTGGGATACATCGCCCAGCACTTTGGCGGACGGGCGGGAATCCTGGTCGGGGGCGTGGCAACCGTTGCGGCCGGCGCGCTCGGGGCGCTGGCGATGCAGCTTGCGCGTAAGAGGCGGATTGAGGCACTGGAGCACTCGGCCGCCTAGACGCCTCATCAACCTTTGAAGTGGGCGCGCTAGGATCTTACAGAGCAAATTCGCCGTCCGTCCCCTCCGGGGGACTCGGTATGCACCGAAAACCTAGCGAGGTCAATTGTCCAAGAGCGCAGTGCAGCAGGTGGGTCTCGCCATGCAACGGGTGGTCTGGTCCAGACGGGCCAGCAGCTGGGACGAGATGTCCAATCCCGGCCTGGAGCGCGTGATCTCGGAGTTGGTCGAGTACGTGGGCGATCGCCCGGAGGCAATCGCGATCGACCTGGGTTGCGGTTCGGGCCAGCTTTCCATTCCCTTGGCCGCGCATGTCAAGGAAGTCGTGGCGGTGGATATCGCGCCGCGCATGGTTGAGCTGCTCGACGACAAGCTCAAGCGCATGGGCATCTCAAACGTAAGGCCGTCCGTGGGTTCGGTCCAGGAGCTCGGACTTGGTGACGGGGCAGTGCAGCTGGTGGTCTCAAATTACGTTCTCCACCACCTGAGTGACAGGGAAAAGGCGGAATTCGTAAAGGATGCCTTCCGCTGGCTCTCCCCCGGTGGCGAGCTCGTCTTCGGGGACATGATGTTCGGGCGTGGTGGCAGCGCCGAGGATCGCAAAGTCATCGCCGACAAGGTGAAGGTACTCCTGGCAAAAGGCGTCGGAGGATGGTGGCGCATTGCCAAGAACGGAGCGCGCTATCTCTTCAGAATTCAGGAGAAGCCCATAAGCCTTGCGGCGTGGGTTGGTCTGCTGAAAGAGGCCGGCTTCGAAGAGATTACATCCAAGCGCATCGTGGCCGAGGCGGCCATCGTTTGCGCCCGCAAGCCGGCGTAGCCTGCGGTTCTCGGCGCAATCGTGCCCTCAAGGCGATTAGTTTGTCCTTGAAACTACTCTCGGGTCAACCTAGAGTTGTCGAGCGGGAATTGAAGCCCCACCAGGATGCGGCCCGATATCCTCACAGGAGGTATTCGGACGCCTGAGATAAGGAGGTGATGTCATGAAACGCGGTGAACCCCCAAGTACCCCGCCCAGCAAGCTCTCGTGGCGTCATCTCCGAGCCGTCAATCCGGCCTGAGCTCCTGGGGGAGTGATCCGGCGCTTGCCGGAGGTGCGCGCCACGCTGTCGAAAGAGGTGACGTCGTGGCCTACAAGGTTCCTATCGTGCCGCGCAAGGCGATCTCGGGCATCCGGGCATCGCGTGCTAGGCGGCTTACAACCATCGCGGAGATCCGCTCGTCGATCATTCCCCTCTCCGGGCTGATCGGTATGCGCGTCACCAACCAGGCCAGCGCCGAGATCGGCGTGTTAGAGGACCTGGTGGTTCGCTGGGCGGCTGAGATCGATTATCCTCCGGTCACCGGTCTTGTCGTAAAGGTCGGCGGCCGCCGTGCCTTCGTGGACGCCGAGAAGGTAGAGGTATTCCAGCGCAATAGCGTGGTGCTCAAGAACTCCAAGCTCGATCTTCGTGACTTCAAGAAGCGCTATGGAGAGGTCCTCCTCGCCAAGGAGGTCCTCGATCACCAACTGGTCGATGTCGAAGGCATACAGGTCATTCGCGCGGCTGAACTCTATCTTGCCCACGCCCTCGGCCGTCTCCGACTGGTTGGTGTGGAGGTGGGGGTGAACGCACTGGTGCGCAGGCTCGCTCCGAGAAGGGTGCGCGCCGAGGCACGGCCCGTGCGTGTCATCGACTGGTCTGACGTCGCCGCGTTTGACGAGACCTCGGGGTCGGTGAAGTTACGCAACTCCCGGGCCAGCGGTGGGATACGCCGCCTGCGTCCGGCGGAACTTGCGGATTTGCTCGAAGACCTCGGCCGTCACGAACGAAGCGGACTGATCGAGGCGCTGGGTGTCGAGGCGGTGGCGGACGCCCTGGAGGAGATGGACCCGGAGCCCCTGGAATCGCTGATTCGTTCGACCGAGCCCGAGGTGGCCGCTGACCTGGTTGCAAGCATGGAGCCCGACGAAGCCGCAGAGGCCTTGAGGGATCTCGAGGAAGGTGAGAGGGAGGAGCTGCTCGACCTCCTTGAACCTGACCTTGCCGCCGAGCTCAAGCAGCTAATCGCCTACGAGGAGGATTCCGCCGGCGGCGTTATGACGACCGTGATCCTCGAGGCCTCGGAGGAGACCCCGATATCCGCCGTGGTGGCGCAGCTCAGCGCCATGGCCAAACACGCTTCCGATCTGGATGGCGTGGCGGTTGTCGACTCCGAGGGCGTATTCGTCGGTGACGTATCCATCTTCGATCTCTTGGTCAGCCCCGACCGGGAGGCCCCGGTCGGCTCCCTGCTGGCGGAGTCCGAGGCGGTGTCGCTCGCGCCGGAGGACGACCTCGAGGCGGTTGCCGAGAGCCTTATCACGACCAGGCGATCCTCGGTCGTGGTGACGCGTGAGGGTCGCCCGGTCGGAAGGATCCTCGCGGATGACCTGGTGGACGCTTTTCTGCCGCAGCGACAACGTGGAAAGTTCCCGAGGCTGCTCTCCTGACGCCGGCGTGAAGCCGGAGTTTTCAGTAAGTCGTTTGTTCCGTCGCGCCTCGAGGCGCCGTTGAATAGGTATGGTCCATGGTCGAGGTGCGCAAGGCGAAGCGCGAGAAGGAAGGAGCGTCGCGTCGCAGCCGCTACACCTTCTTCGCCTACCTTGCCGCTGCCGGCCCCGGCCTGATCGCGGCTAATGCCGGCAACGATGCCGGTGGGGTTGCCACCTATGCCTCAGCAGGCGCTCAATTCGCGTACAAGACGCTCTTTTTCATGGTTCTTGTCACCGTCGGACTGGTGGTTGTGCAGGAGATGGCCGCGCGTATAGGCGTCTTCTCCGGCAAAGGGCTGGCTTCCCTGATCCGGGAAGAATTCTCCCTCCGGTTCACCTTTCTCGCGGTCCTGGCGCTTACCGTCACCAACATCGGCCTAGTCGTCTCGGAGTTTGCCGGCATTGGAGCCGCGCTCGGGCTGTTCGGGGTCTCCCGCTACATTTCCGTCCCCATTGCCGCGGTGGTGATCTGGTCCCTGGTCCTGATGGGATCGTACAAGTACGCCGAGCGAATCTTCCTGGTCATGTCGGTGGCCTTCCTGGCTTATCCGATCGCGGCACTGCTTGGTCATCCCCATTACGGTGCGATCCTGTCCAATCTGGCCCTGCCGCATTTTGTGGCTTCGCGTGACTACGTCTACCTTGCGGTGGCACTGATCGGTACGACCATCTCCCCCTACATGCAGCTATACGCGGCTTCCGGGGTGGTGGACCGCGGGATAGCGCCCGAGGAGTACCCGCTCGAGCGGATCGACGCCGTGGGCGGGGCGATCTTCGCGAATATCATTTCCATCGCCATCATCGTCGCGACGGCCGCCGCCATCGGCGGAACCGGGCCGCTGGCATCGGCCTCACAGGCCGCGCTGGCGCTGCAGCCCGTGGCCGGGCGCTTCGCCACGGACCTGTTCGCGGTGGGACTCTTTGGCGCGTCCGCGCTTGCCGCGGCGGTAGTGCCTCTATCGACCTCCTACGCCATCGCGGAGGCGGCCGGGTACCAGAGGTCGGTTTCGAGCTCCTTCAGGGAGGCTCCGGTATTCCTGGGGATCTTCACGGCGCAGGTGATCATCGGCGCGGCAATCTCGTTGATCCCTGTCAACCTGATCAAGCTTCTGGTTCTATCCCAGGTACTGCAGGGATTGATCACCCCAATCATCCTGGTGTTCATACTGATACTCGCCAACCGGCGCTCGGTGCTGGGCGAGCATGCGAATGGACCCGTCTTCCGCTCGGTTGCTACGGTAGTAGTGACGGGGGTGTCGGCATTGTCCCTGCTCTTGCTGGGCCAGACTGTTCTCGGGTGGTTCCATATTGGAGGGTAGCGAAGGGGCCGATCGGGGGCTGCGGATAGCCTTCTGCGTATATCGAGGCAATCCCTTCTCGGGAGGGCAGGGCGTCTACACCAAGTACATAACCGAGGCGCTTATTGACCTGGGACACAGCGTCACCGTCTTCTCCGGGCCGCCCTACCCAGAGCTCGACCCCCGGGCTGAACTGGTGAAGATCAAGTCGCTGGATCTATACAGGCAGCCCGATCCTTTCCGTATTCCAAAGCTCGAGGAGTTTGAGTCGGTCTTCGACCTGATCGAGTTCGCTCTGATGTCGACCGGTGCGTTTCCCGAGCCGCGCGTCTTCGGCTACCGTGCCGGCCGCCTGATCGCCGCCAGGGCGCGTGAATTTGACGTGATTCACGACAATCAGTCCCTCAACTGGTCCTTGTTGAGGCTGCACCTCGACGGAATGCCCATGGTCGCATCCATTCATCACCCGATCACCGTTGACCGCCGTCTCGACATGAGGGCTGCCCGTGGCCTGAAGGCAAAGTTCGGGGCTTTTCGCTGGTACGGCTTCGTGCGCCACCAGTGCGAAGTGGCGAGGCGAATCCGGACCATCCTCACGGTGTCGGAGACGTCACGCCGCGACATGGCGACGTCCATGGGAATCGATCCTGGGCGGGTGCGCGTCGTGCCTATCGGGGTCGACACCACGGTTTTCCGGCCGCTGCCAGGAGTGGAGCGCGTCCCGTTCTCCGTGGTTACGACCGCTAGCGCCGACGTCCCGCTCAAAGGGCTGGTCCACCTGGTCGAGGCCCTGTCGCTGCTCGTGCGCCGCTATCCCCGAATCCGGCTTTCCATCATCGGTGCCACCCGGCCGGGGAGCGACGTGCAGCGGCTCGTGGACCGGCTCGGGCTACGCGAAAGGGTCGACTTCCTGGGCAAGGTTAGCCAGGAGGAGATCGTGCACCTCTACTCCGCATCCCGGGTCGCCTGCGTTCCCTCCCTCTATGAAGGATTCAGCCTGCCGGCGATCGAGGCTATGGCCTGTGGAATCCCCCTGGTGGCCACCGACGGAGGCGCGTTGCCGGAGGTTGTCGGAGATGACGGGGAAGCCGGCCTGATTGCGCGCGCCGGGGATGCTCGATCGATCGCGGAGCAGATCGCGAGGGTATTCGACGACCCAGCGCTTGCCTCTTCGCTCTCGCATCATGCCCGCTTGCGCGTCCTGGCCAGGTATTCCTGGAAGAGCGCCGCCATTTCGACCGTGGAGGCATATCGCGCGGCAATGGCGGAGTCCGTCAGTTGGAGCACCGGGCAGGTGGTGGACGAGCCCGCTCCGAGCCCGCTCGAGGAGGGCTTCTCGGCCGCCGGGGGTGGGCAGTGATCACCTTCGATTTCTCCAGACTCGGAGATCTTCGCGGCCGGCGTCTGCTTGACGTAGGCGCAGGCGCGGGTCGTCACGCGATCGAGGCCGCCCGGAGAGGCGCGATTGTCACCTGTGTCGAGCTCTCGACGGAAGCCATGCGGGAGATCCCCATAGCGGCCAGGGCGGCCGAGGAACTACTGGGGCTGGAGCCGGGTGGGCTGTCCATGCGGATCAGCGTCGTCAAAGCGGACGCCCGGTCGCTGCCGTTTCCCGCCTGCTCCTTCGACGCCCTGATCGCCTCGGAGGTTCTCGAGCATGTGAGTGAAGACGGAGAGGTACTGGCCGAGCTTGCAAGGGTGGCCGGGCCCGGCGCTAAGATCGCGGTCTCCGTTCCCCGATTCTTCCCCGAGGTGGTGAGCTGGTTCCTGTCTCTGGCCTATCACGACGCGGAGGGCGGGCATATCCGCATATACACGCGCAGACTCCTCAGCGAGAGGTTGACGAGCATCGGGCTGCGCCCCTTGGGAGTGGGTTACGCTCATGCCCTGCATACGCCCTACTGGTGGTTGAAGTGTTTGGCGGGTGTGGACAACGATTCCGCCGCGCCGGTGGCTGCTTACCACAAGCGGCTGGTGGCGCAAATGATGGGCGAGGCTCCCGAGCTTGAGAGGCTCGAGCAGAGATTGAACCCCTGGCTGGGCAAGTCACTCGCAATATATGCGGAGCGGCAGGCAGGCGACTTGGAGGTGAGGCAGTTTGCTGGACGGCGCTGAGATTCGTCGGACCGGGGCCCACATTGCCTCGATGAAGCTCGGGGCCGGGCTGGTCCCCTGGTACGCCGGCGGACCGATCGACCCATGGAACCATGCGGAGGCGGCTATCGGAATGGCTTTGGCCGGTGAGCACGAATCCGCGATTCACGCCCTGGAGGCGCTGTTCGCTCTGCAGAACCGCGACGGTTCGTTCTGCCACTTCTACCTCGCCCGAGGCGTCAAAGAACCGAACCGGGACACGAATGTCGTCGCCTATTCGGCGGTGGGGCTGCTCGCCGTCATGGCGGCCGTGCCGAAGTACGAGCCGGAGAGCCTCTTCGCGCATTCGGCGGCGGCGCTTGACTGGGTGGTCTCCTTACAGCGTCCCGACGGCGGTTTCCCGATGCTCCAGCGCCCGGACGGCACCCTGCACGCTCGGGGCCTCCTGGCAGGGTCGTGCTCCATACTCAACTCGCTGGAGGCCGGGATATCCTTGGCGGCCTACTTCGATCTGGAGCGGCCGGAATGGAAGATCGCGCAAGTGGCCTTGAACGAATACCTCTCCACCGACCGCGGCAGGATCGCCGGTAAGGGGGACTGGGCGATGGATTGGTACTATCCGGCACTGGCCGGCCTGGAAGTGCCGCATCCCGACGGGCGCCGGCGTTTCTACACTCCCGGCCTTGGTGTACGGTGCATCTCTAGCAGGCCCTGGTATACCGCGGCCGAGACCGCCGAGGCGGCCATGGCCCACCAGCTCGCCGGAAACTCAGACTTGGCAGCCGAGGTGCTGGAGAGCACCCGGCGCTTCAGGAGTGACGACGGCTCCTACTTCACGGGCCTGGTGGAGCCACAGGGCGTGAGCTACCCGGGGGGCGAAGTGTCGAGCTACACCGCGGCCGCTGTCCTCATCGCCGACGATGTTCTCCGGGCCGGTAGCCGGGGCTCCTTGGCGGGTCACTTCGCAGCCCGCCTCGAGGCAAGCAGCCGGGGCTGATCGTGGGTCCCAGCCCGGGTGGTCGGAGGGGCGTAGGGCTCTGGTGCCGGTATCAGCCTCGCAGGGTGATCAGATTCGCCGCAGCGCCCGCAGAGACCCTTCGCGCCCAAACTCGACGAAAGCACCCGAGTCAATGGCTTCGCGATAGATTTCCCAAGGCGGGCGGCCGCCCTGTTTCGGATCTTCGAAGACGTCGTGGATGATGAGGAGGCCGCTCCTCTCCACTTTTGGAGCGTAGCTCCGGTAGTCGCGCCAGGCGATCTCACGACCGTGGCCACCATCGATGAATACGAGTCGCGCAGGGGAGAGCACGGCGGCTGCGGCTGCCGAATCGGCCACGACCGCCACCACCTGGTCCGCGATGCCGGCCACCTCGAGTGTCCGGCGAAAGCGATAGAGGGTGTCGAGTGTGCCGCTCAGCGGATCGACCAGCGCGGCGTCGTGGTACTCCCAACCAGGACCGTTCTCCTCCGAGCCTCGATGATGGTCGATGCTGACGATAGTGGCGCCCGCTTCCTTGGCGGCGTGGGCTAGATAGATGGTGGAAAGCCCGCAATAGCTGCCGACTTCGATCCCCGTGGTCCCAGGGGCGAGGACCAGTGAGGCGAAGTGACAGAGCGCCTCGCCTTCGGCGGCGGGCATGAATCCGCGCACCACACCTGCCACGCGGGCTAGTCGTTCCGGCAATGCCTGGCGAGGCTGGTCAACCATGAAGCACCTGGTTTGGCGGCTCCTCGTGCCACTCGTCCGCCGGGCTAAGCTCGTCGGGCAGCACGCGTGGGAAGTTGAAGGTAAAGGTACTGCCGATTCCGTAGGCTGATTCGACGCTTATCTGACCCCCCACGTTCAATGAAGCCTTGCGCGCTATGGCCAACCCCAAGCCGGTTCCTCCGCTGGCGCGGTCCCGCGCCTCAGTCGCCCGGTAAAGGCGATCGAATATCTTCTCCAAGTGGCGCTCCTCGATCCCGATCCCAGTGTCGCGAACCGAGACCGAATAGCTGAGCTTGTCGACCTTTCTGCCCACGATCTGCACCCTGTCATGCGTGTTCACGTAACGCAGAGCGTTGGTGAGAAAGTTGTCGATGACGGTCTCGATGAGTCGCCTGTCCTGGACCAATTCCGCGGGCTCGGCGGTGTAGGAGAGGTTTATCTGTTTCCGCTTGGCCTCGGGGGCGAAGCGGGCATAGGCCGATGCGCATAGCTCTCCAGCATCGAAGGCGGTCACTGAGACGGCGTTGGTAAGCTCCAGCCGATCCAGCTCACGAAGATCCTCAAGCAACCTGTAGATGCGTTTGGTCTCCGAGGCGATCAGCGCCGCGGCTTCGCGCTTCTCCTCCTCGCCATCGATGGTTGTATCCGCGATGGCTATGGCCAGCCCGGTGACCGCATTGATCGGGGTGGCGATCTCATGCGCCAGGTCGGAGAGGAATCGTCTCTGCAGCAGGTCAGACTCCTCCAGTCTGTTGGCCATGTTGTCAAAGGCGGAGGCGAGCTGTTCGAACTCCGGGGGGAGGGTCTCTTCCAAGCGGGCGCTAAGGTCGCCGGCCTCGATCTTTTCCGCCACCTGTGAGGCCCGCTCGACCGAGCCCCCGACGAGCTGGGAGATGATACGCGTCACCCACACCGCTCCGGTCAGCACTCCAAGGATCACCACCGCCGAGACCGCGGTCAGCTCGGCTGAGAGCGGGGTCGTGCGGGCCTCGGGCGCCACGACGCTGACGGAGACGTTTTTGCCGCTGCGCATGTCCCGGATATTGGACTCGGGCTGGACGGTTGCGCTGTTGTCGAAGAGAATCTTGCCGTCGCGGTAGACCGTGATGGTGAAGCCAGGCGATGAGCGGCTTATCGCCTCGAAGACGGCAGGCCCTTGCTGGTTGACCGCCAGTTGATAGACGGAGCGGGAGATTGCCCGCACCTCGTCGCGAAGGCTGGCGTTCTCACTCACCCTTTCGATCGAGTTGGCTATCAGGAAGCTGCCGACGATGCCGATGGCGCCGGTAAGGAAGAGGACCGAGAGGACCCTTGAGCGAATCGACTTGACACGGCTCTTGCGGGTGACCGGCTCCGTCATGTGTCGAGCCTGTATCCGATGCCGCGGAGCGAGGTGATGCTGGCGCTTCCGTTCAGCTTTTTTCGCAGCGAGCCAACATGGACGTCGATCGTCTTCTCGGTTATGTAGGTCGTGCCCCAGGCGGCAAGAAGGAGGGCTTCGCGCGTGAAAACCCGGCCAGGCGATGAGGCCAGCTTGTGGAGCAGGTCGAACTCTCGCCTAGAGAGGTCCACTTCTTGGCCATCCACGAAGCAGCGCCGTGCGTTCGGGTCGATCAGCAGGCGGTCACCGACTTTGATTTCCGGCTCGGCATCTTCGGAGTTGAAGCCGCCTCGATAGCGACGCAGCTGGGCTCGGACCCTGGCGACCACCTCCGGCGCCGAGAAGGGCTTGGTCATGTAATCGTCGGCGCCGATCTCGAGGCCGGCGACCTTGGCGGTCTCCTCGCCCTTGGCGGTGAGCATTATGAGCGGGATGTCGGTCCGCTTGCGGAGCTCGCGCACCAGCGCGAAGCCGTCCATTCCCGGCATCATCACGTCAACCAGCGCCAAGTCGACCTGATGCCTGGCCAAGACGTTCAGCGCATCTTGGCCATCCTGGGCCTCGAGTACCTTGTAGCCTTCCTTGGCCAGATAGCTCACCAGTACGCGCCTAAGCGCGTATTCGTCGTCCACCACCAGGACGGTGCCGTTGTCCTCTGCGCCCATCGAACCGCCTCTAGAGGTCGCGCGGCGGCCTGCCGCGGCCCAGCCAGCTCATCCAGCGGCCGGGGGCCGGGGGAGGCTGGTCAATAAACGATGCTATGGCCGGCGAGCCCTACTGTGACGGGCTGACCGAACGTTGCCCGATTCTTAACCGCTAGATTACCGTCCTTGCTTAACGTGAATACGGAAGCAAGCGCGAGTTACACCCCGACACTCGAGCCGCTTTCGATAACCACCGAAACGCAAAAAGAGCGGCTGGCGTTTGTGCCATCCGCTCTTTTTGCTGCCGGCAGGATCCGCTCCCGCGACCGGGAGATGCCTCCGCAGGTGGGTGGCGGGTGGTGTCAAACGGGCATGAGGGCGCATCGTCGGCGCCCGCCTTTCGCTCCACTTTGACTCCGCTTGGGGCCCGCCCAGGGGCTGGGTCCGGCTGCATACCGGTCGGCCGAGGCGCACTGCGCAAGAAGCAGCAAGGCATCGGGAGATGGAAAGTGGAGCCGCGGTGCACAAACCTAAGGATTGTGCCGATGGTGTCGGTGGTCGTGACCAGCTTGGTGCTCAGAGGCGAGGTGCGAATGGCCGATCCCCCGCGCTGCGCCAACCCGCTCTTCCAGACCGGGGAAGGGTCGGCGGTAGGAGCAAAGGTCGCAGGGGGTGCGGACTTGTCCGGCGACTGCCGCCTCGACTCGGTCGATTACCAGTTTGGCGATACGCGGGCCGATGCCTAAGTAGCCGGCACGGAAGATCCTCAGGCCGGTCTCTTGCCCAAAGGATGCAACGGCAAGGTCGATGCGGTCGATAAGTATGCCGGGCGCGATAAACCACGAGAAGGTGGCTAGTTCCGCTATCCCCGCCGCCGCAACCTGGTCGAGTGCGCCTTTGATCGAGGGCCAGGTGATTCCCGAGAACCCGACGAAGAACGACGGCGAATTGTTTAGCTCGGCGAGCAGCCGGGCGATCTTGTATGCCTCGGCGTTCGCCCACGGCTCCGACGCGCCCCGGAAGAAGACCGCCAGTGGCTTACCCATGCCACCAGCGGAGCTGAGGGCGGTGCGGGCGAGATCGAGTAGGACGAAGTCGTCGCCAAGAGGCTCGGTGTAGGTGAAGGTGATGTCCGGGTATGCCTGGCGCGCGGTGATCACAACAGCCGGTACATCCGACCGTGTGTGGCCGGCGGCGCTGACCATGAAGGGGACGATCACGATATGGCGAGCTCTGTTGCGCGCCAAGGTGTGAAGGACCTCGGTGGCAGGGGGATCCGAGAGTTCGAGATAACCCACCTCGACCGCGATGTGCGGCCCGGCCAACGCTCTCACCAGCGGGGCGATCGCGGCGATCTCCGCGGCACCCGCGCTGTCTCTCGAACCGTGGCCTACGATCAGGATGGCGTCATAGCTCACAGGGGTTCCTTTGCCAGACGGATGAGCGCATTGACAACTCCGGAAGCGGCGGCTGATCCGCCTTTCTCCCCCCGGTTGTACACCGCCGGTGCGCCGGAGGCGGCTAGCCGCTCTTTGGAATCGGCCGCTCCTACGAAGCCGACGGGCATGCCCACGATGAGGATGGGGGAGACCGCTCCCTCCAGGTACTGCTCCACGAGCTCGTACAGCGCAGTAGGTGCGCACCCGACGATGAAGATGGCCCCGGTCGGATTTGCGGCTATGGCCTGCGCCATGGCGTCGGCGGAGCGGGTTCGTCCCTCCCTGGCGCTACCGCTCGACAGATAGCATCGGGTTGGATAGTTGGCGATGCCGGCACCTGTCATTTCGACATCGGTGATGACGGGGCATCCACTCCTGAGGGCTGCGACGGCGACGGCGAGGTCGTGCTCCTTCGCGTACAGGCTTTCGGCGTAGTCGAGGTCGGCCGTCGCGTGGATGGCACGTTCGGTTACCGCCCTTACCAGGGGCGAGAGATGATCCAGGCGCCGCCTGCTGCGGAGGATCTCGTAGCTCTCTTGCTCAATGGGGTGGATCATTGCCGGCGGGATCCTTCTCTGAAAAGACGTTGCGGGGGCAGACCTCTATGCAGGCAAGGCAGGAGGTGCAGCGATCTGAGTGGAGTGCGGGATGAAGCGGCGCAGGACGCAGTGCTCCTGTGGGGCAGGTGGCGATGCAGAGTCCGCAGCTGGTACAGGCTTCGGGCCGCTCGAGAACCAGCGCCATCACAGTAGGTAACCTCGGGGGGTGTAGAGGTGGCCCCGGTACTGACGGGTCCGGGAAGATCCAACGATCACCGTGGTGAGCATGTCAACTGATTCCGGGTCGAACTCCCCAAGGGTGCTGAGATGAACGCGCTCATCCGGGCGCCCGATGTTGCGAACGGTGCCAACCTGCGTCCCAGGCGGGCGGTGAGCCGCCAGGATGTCCAGGGCTTCTGCGAGCTGCCGGCTTCTATGGGCGGAACGGGGGTTGTAGAAGGTGATCACGAAGTCGCCCTTGGCAGCGAGTGCCACTCGCTCTTTGATGAGTTCCCATGGCGTGAGAAGATCGGAAAGGGATATCGCCACATGGTCGTGGCCGAGCGGCGCCCCGAGGCGGGCGGCGCCGGAGAGTGCCGCGGTCACTCCCGGAACGACCTCTACGTCAATTTCGACTCCGGCCGTATCGAGGTGTTCGAATACCAGCGTGGCCAGCGCGTAGACCCCGGCGTCGCCGGAACTGACCAAAGCGACACGATAGCCGGCACGCACCAGGGCGACGGCACGGGCGACGCGCTCGATCTCCGCTCCGATTGGGAAAGCCTGCACGTCCTGTGCCGGAGTGAGAAGGTCGCCGATCAGGTCGAGGTAACCGGAGAAGCCGACGACCGCTTGCGCATGACGGATGGCCGTCGCGGCGCGGAAGGTGCGCTCCGCGGGCGATCCCGGGCCGATGCCGACGACCGCGAGGTGGCCGCTCGGCGGCCGGCGAGCGATGGCCACAGTTACCTTTTCGAAAGTCTGCTTCGCGAGGAGAAGCGGCCCGCCTCCGGCGGCGCATAGCGCCGCAGCCTCGCTCACCGAAGGAGTGCCGACCGCGTCGGCTACCACCTGAGAGGGGTTCGGAACCTCCACGCGGGCAAGATTTTCAGGGTGAAAGGCTCGGATTGGCAGGGCCAGCGCCAAGATCGCCGCGTGTTCCGCGCGGCGATCCAGCGTTGCGATGAGCGCCAGGCTATTCCGGGAAAGGCCCGCACGCGCGAGGGCGGTGGCGACAGCGGCCTCGACCTCCGAAGGAGTCGCGTTGGAGGAGCAGCCGATGCCTGCGACCAGAGACGGTGGCCGCAGCACGCAGACCCCCTCCTGCTCCGCGCCGGTCAGCTCGTCGGTCACGATGACCGTGGCGGGTCCCTCCCCGAATCGTTCGCCGCGTGGAACCGGCCAGGCCAGCGGGTTGCGGAGCAACGGCCGCTCGCCCTCAAGCATGCGCAGGGCGACACCGCGGTAGTCTCCCTCGGCGGCGAACCCCGGAATTGCGTCGAGCGCCGGTAGATCCCTCCGGTCGGTTGCGGTAGTGATGATGGGCGAAGCACCCAAAAGCGCGCCGATTTCGGTGGCGAGCTGGTTGCCGCCGTGGTGTCCGCCGACTACTACGACGGCCGTCGTTCCCGCCTCGTCGACGGCGATGACGGCTGGGTCGCTCTGCTTGGATTGCAGATGCGGAGCTATGAGCCGCACAGTGGCGCCGACTGCGAGAAATACGACGATGGCGTCGACCTTGTGCCAGGCACTCCGGATCGCCGCTGCCGCCCCACCGACTTCGACCGGGTAGGGAAGGCGTTCCGCAAGGCGGCGGCCGGCGGCGGTGCTCGCGATGCTGACGATCCGCATCATGGCATAGTTCCCCAGGCCACGAAGGTGGGATTCTCCGCTCGCAAGCGCAAGCCCCCGTCGGGCAGCCGTGCGCCACGTGAAATGGATATCTCGACTATTTCTCCGAGAAGCAATGCCGCCGTAGCGGCTCGGTCCAGGGAGGCGTAGCTTGCAACCACCACGCCTGCGCTCCGGCAGTGACGCATGGCCAGGCGGAGTACGTCGATGCCTCCGCCGCCGACGAAGGCCCGATCGAAGGGTGCGTAGCTCGGGATCAGCGCCTCAGCCTCGCCGGCCGCGATGGTGAGTGCCACTCCGAATGCGGCGGCGTTCGCGCCAATATGGGCAATCGCGGCGGGGTCCTTATCGATTGCGACCACCTCAAGTGCGGGCACCAAGAGGGCGGCCTCGATTCCAACCGAGCCCGAACCGGCGCCAATATCGAGAAGTCGGCCGACGGGTGGGAGGTCTAGCTTGGAAAGAATCACAGAGCGGAGTTCCGCCTTGGTGATCATTGCGTTGCGGTGGACGAAGCGTTGTTCGGGAGCACCAAAAGAGATTCTTTTTCCGGGGGGCACGGGCTCGGTGCCGGCCGCGATGACGATGGCGACGGCGAGTGGATCGAAGCTTGCTCGGGAGATTTCTTCTACCGTCGCGACGGTGATCCGCTCGTCTTGGTCGCCAAGGTGCTCGGCGACCGCCATGGTGTCCCCACCCCTGCCAAGAGAGCAGAGCGCGCCTGCAAGCCGGCTCGCGGTGTTTTCCGGCGAGAGGAGAAAGGCGACCTTGCCACCCTCGCCCGCGGCGGAGATGGCGGAATCCAAGGGCCGGCCGTGGGCGGACACAACGGTGGCGTCATCCCACGGCAGGCCAAGGCGGGCAAAGGCCACGGCAACCGAGGACGGCCCGGGGTGGATGCGCAGCCGGTCGGTGCCAAACAGCTCACCGAGCAGGCGGGTAGCACCGAAGAATCCCGGATCGCCCGAGGCAAGCACGACTGCGCCTCTGGAGAGATCGACGGAGGTGAGGGTGTCCGAGAGGCGGGGGGAGATGGCGACAAAGCGTGGATTGAGGGCGAGCGCCTCTTTCTGGAAGCGCGCTGCGCCGATGACGACCGGAGCGCCGGCCACTTCTTGCAGGCGCGCCTCCGGAAGATCGTGCAGGTGACTCCCAAGGACGCCGATGACGATGATCGATTCAGGCAACGGCGACCGCCTCTGCCCCGTCAAAGTCCACCATGATCACGTCGACCGCCACCTTGCCACCGGTGTGGGCTTGGCAGTTCGCCGCCGCCAGACGGCAAAGTTCGGTCAGTGTCTCGGTGGCGCCGTATTGGATGCAGAGGTCGTAGAAGTGCCGCGCGGTATTGGTCACCGTGGCGCCGGCAATTACTTCTGGCGGCGCTTTCGTCTCCGCGGCGATGCGCGCAAGCAGTTCGGTGTCGACCTTGGAGCGATGGAAGTGCGTCATCATCACCCCCGCCGCCAATTTGGCGATCTTGCCGGCCATGCCGACAAAGTGGACGGTGGTGATTGCCGCGCCCGCGGCATGCCGCAGGGCGACTCCGGTGAAGTCCCCCACCTCGACGATCGCGGCCGGCGGCAGGCCGGGGTAGCGCGCTTCGGCGTGGGCCTCCGACCGTGAACCTGTGCACAGGACGATTTCGATGCAGCCCTGGGCTGCGGCGACGTCGATTTGCTTCACGACCGAGGCACGATAGGCGGCGGTAGAGAAGGGGCGGACGATGCCGGTCGTCCCCAAGATGGAGATTCCACCCATGATGCCAAGTCGTTCGTTGGAGGTCTTCTTCGCCATGTTCTGGCCGTCGGGCACCGAAATAACGACCCGCAGCGGCCGGTCCGTGGCCTCTCGGACCGCCCGTGTGATCATTCTTCGAGGAACCGGGTTGATTGCCGGCCCTCCGACGGGGAGGCCGAGGCCCGGAAGGGTCACACGCCCGACGCCTTCACCGCCGTCGATCTCAATCCCACCGCCCTCGGTATCCAACCACGAAACACTGGCGGTGACGTGCGCCCCATCCGTGCAGTCCGGATCGTCGCCGGCATCCTTGACGACGTACATCGATCCGACGGCCGCATTGGGCACGACGGCGAAGCGCACGCGCTCGCCCGAGGGAAGGGGTATCTCGACCGAGGACGGCGCCTCGCCCGTCATGAGCCAGAGCGTTGCCGCCTTTGCCGCGGCGCTGGCGCAGCTTCCGGTCGTCCAGCCCGTCCGCAGCCCTTTGCGGCGCGAGGCGACTTCGTCCGACAGCGGAGGCTCGTAGGTGGTCATCGCAGGGAGTCGTCCCGCCGTCGTGCGGCGGCGGTCGGCCGGCCGGTGGTGGAGCCTGGCTGGGAGCGGTGGCGAAAGATGTGGGCATAGGTGGGGGAGTAAAGATGAGAGCGCTGCACGGCCCCGGTCAAGGCGTCACCCACGATCACGAGGAGGGTGCGGCGGGCACGCGTGGCGCGGATGGTCTTCTCCAGCTCCCCGACGCTTGTCCAGTGCACCTCCTCATCGGGCCAGGTGGCGCGGATGACCACGACAGCGGGGGTCGCTTCATTGAATGCGGACCCCTCGCACAGCAGGGATTTCTGTAGCTCCCCAGGATGGGTTGCTGAGAGAAAGACGCCGATGGTGCCTCCGATACGGGCGTAGGCGGCGACGGACTCCCTCTCGGGCATGGAGGCGGAGGTCTTTCCGGCCATTCGCGTGAATACGACGCTTTGAGAGAGCTTGGGGATGGTGAGTTCGCGTCCGATGATGGCGGCCGTCGCGGCCACTGAGGTGACACCCGGCACGATCTCGAAGGCCAGCTCATGTTCGAGGCAGTAGTCGATCTGCTCCTGGATCGCTCCATAAACGGAGGGATCCCCGGAATGGAGGCGGACTACGCGTTCATCGGGGTGGGCGGCGTAAACCCCGAGGACGTCTTCGAGGGTCATGGTCGCCGAGTCATAGCGCTTGGCAGACTCGGGGGCATAGGCGAGGAGGGCCTCAGGCACCAGGGAGGACGCCCAGACGATGACCTCGGCGGCTGCGAGTCGGTCCTTGCCGCGCACCGTGATGAGGTCCGGACTGCCTGGGCCGGCACCGACAAAGCTGATCAAGACGTACTCCTTCTTGGCGGGACGATGACGGTGGAGAGGTAGGAGGCGGAGCGCTGGTCTACCGAGGTCAACAATTCCACCTTGGATCCCTCGAGCCCCATCAGCTCCCCGAGGAGCGCCCCCTCAAGGCGGTCATGGGCACGCAAGAGATCGACGATGGCACCCAGATGCCGCCCACCCTTATAGATCACCACGGTGGAAGCCGTATCCTCCAGCGCCGATTCGATGCCCACTGGACCATCCACAGCCGTGACTATGTGGAGGGACTCCACCTCATCGGTGACCACAAGCGACGCCTCCGCGGCCAATGCTTGAAAGGCCATGATTCCAGGGACCGTCTCGACCGCGACTGCCGGGTCGATCCTGCGGACCTCTCTCAGGAGATGGTGGAATGTGGAATACACGTTGGGGTCCCCAAGGGTGACGAAGGCCGCCGAAAGTCCCGCTGACAGTGCCTCCCCCACTTCGATGGCGGCCGCACGGTGGGCTGCCTGACGCGCGGCATCGTCGCGGATGATGGCGAAGACGAGACGGCGGACCCTGAGATTGGGATCGGCACGGACGACAACGGATTCGGCGCGGCTTTGCACATCCGAGGCCATTGAAGGCGCGAAGATCACGTCGGCTCGTTGCAGGTGGTGCAGGGCTCGCAGGGTAAGCAAATCAGGAGCCCCGGGCCCAACGCCAACGCCGATCAATCTCCCTGCCACAAGTCCTCGCTCATCTCCAGCGTCCGCCTATGCCACCCCCCGCCTTGCGGTGAGAACGACTGCCTTCCAACATTAGTCCTCATGCCGGCGGCACTGGCGAAGCGGGAGCGCTCGGCTTGGCGGCGCGGCTCCCGGCTCGATCGATAGCATTGAGGAATGGCTCGCGTCGACTCCATCGTTCTCATCAACACCGGCCACGGAAAAGGGAAGTCCTCCGCCGCCTTTGGCGTCATGTGCCGGGGTTGGGCGCGTGGATGGAACGTAGCCGTGGTGCAGTTCGTAAAGAGTGGCAAGTGGAAGATCGGCGAAAAGAAAGTGGCCGATGAACTGGGAATCGAGTGGCATACCCTGGGTGATGGCTTTACCTGGGAGTCCACGGATCTGGACGAGACGGCGGCCAAGGCGAGGCATGCCTGGGAGGTCTCCGTGGACAAGATGTCCTCCGGTAATTACCAACTCCTTATCCTCGACGAGCTTACCTATGCTGCCAAGTACGGCTGGGTGCCCGCGGCTGAGATGGCCGAGGCGATCAGCCACCGCCATCCCAAGACGAACCTGGTGATCACCGGTAGGGATGCGCCCGAGGAGCTTGTCGAGGTAGCAGATACCGTTACCGAGATGCGCAAGGTGAAACACGCCTACGATCGCGGAATCCGCGCCATGAAGGGAATCGAGTACTGAGCATCACCCTTCCGCCACGCCTGGTGATCGCCGGCGTTAGCTCCGGAGTGGGCAAGACCACCATCGCTGCCGGCCTGATGCGACTTCTCAGTACCAGGGCGGGGCTTTCGGTGGGAGCCGCGAAGGTCGGACCTGACTACATAGACCCCGGTTTCCACCGCCTTGCCACTGGTCATCCCTCCCGAAACCTTGACGCATTTCTTACCGGTACCGCCGCGCTGCCCGGCATAGCGGCGCGCGCGGGCGCCGGCCACGATGTGCTGGTGATCGAGGGGGTGATGGGGCTCTTCGACGGTGCGTTGCTGGAAGGCGCGCCCCCGACTTCCACGGCGGCGGTTGCCAAAGCGCTATCCGCGCCGGTCGTGCTTGTCGCGGATGCCGGGAGGACCTCGACGTCGATAGCGGCCATGGCCAAGGGTTATCTCGACTATGACCCCGGGGTGGCCGTGGTTGGAGTGATCGTCAACAATGTGGCATCACCGTCGCACGCGGCGGCGGTGCGGGAGGCGCTTTTGGCGGCGGGCATCGCCGTGTTCGGCGTGGTGCCGCGGGACAGCCGGCTACGGATCTCTTCGCGCCACCTCGGCCTGGTGCCGGTGGTGGAGCGCCCTGCCGAGATCGCCGAGCGTCTCGACGAGGTGGCGACGGTATTGGCGAACTCCCTCGATCTTGGCGCACTGCTTGAGCAGGCACGGCGCGCGCCGAAGGTGACGGTCGCCATGCCTGGGTTACCTGAGCCGGTGGCCCGTGCGCGCATTGGTGTCGTCGGTGGGGCGGCGTTCAGCTTCGTCTATCCCGACAACCTCGAGGCCCTTGAGGCCGCCGGTGCCGAAGTTGTCAATCTCGACCCCCTGTCCGGGGCCCGTTTCCCCCGCGAACTGGACGGGCTTTACATTCCGGGGGGTTTTCCCGAGGTTTTCGCCGCCGGCATCGCACAAGAGAAGGCTTGGCGAGCACAACTAAAGTCATTGGTCGCCAGCGGTGCTCCGACCTGGGCTGAGTGCGGGGGCTTGCTACTACTTGCCGGCTCGCTCGACGGCGCTCCCATGACAGGGGTGGTTCCTGCGCGTGCGGTGATGACCGATCGACTGACCTTAGGCTACGCCGAGGCACGGGTGGAGCACACGTCGCCGATTGCCACCGCGGGCTCGCGTCTATTCGGACACGAGTTCCATTACTCCGCCCTTGAACCGCCTGGCGATGGCCTGGTGCTGCGTACCCGGAGTGGCACGGGTCAAGGTGGGTACCTGTCACCCACGCTCTTTGCGAGCTATCTCCACCTGCATCTCGCCGCCACGCCGGAGATAGCCGAGCGATTCGTGCGTGCCTCGGAAGGCTTCCGGCTCCTCCGTGCCCAAAGTCGGTGATCTGATAGGATGTTGATGGCGCGTTCGGGAAGCCGGTGAAAGACCGGCACTGTCCCGCAACTGTAACCGGAGAGTCAAACTCACGAATGACCACTGCCCGAGGGTGGGAAGGTCGGGGGCGGCAATGACCCGGAAGTCAGGATACCGAAGCGTCCGCTAGGTGGACTTCGCGAGGACGAGTATGACAACATCAGTTCGTGCGGCGGTTGTTGCGCGGTATGGGCGCCACAGTCGGCGGCGTTCGCAAACTTTGATCCTTTGCACGTCGGTGCGCCGCCCGGCGGTATCGTCGTCTTGGCGCTGATCACTCTTGTACTTGGCGGCGTTGCCAGCGGGAAATCGGCCTATGCCGAGTCGCTCGTGCCGGCGGGGGAAGCCGTCGTAACCTACTATGCGACCCTGGATCCCTCCAGCGAGGGAGTCGCCGCGCGCATCTCGCTACATCGCCGCCGCCGGCCTGCGCACTGGAGTACCGCCGAGTGCGGCATTGACTTGCCCCGAGTCCTGGAGGCTTCGAGCGGCTTGGCCCTGGTGGATTCGCTTGGAGCGTGGGTCGCCCGGTTCCCGGATTGCGCAGCCGAGGAAGGTCCGCTGCTGGAGGCGCTGTCCCGCCGGGCGGATCAGGTCATCCTGGTGAGTGAGGAGGTGGGCATGTCCCCGCTTCCCGCCACGGAGATTGGTGTCGCGTTCCAGGATGCGATGGGCAGAGTCAATCAGGCTGTCGCGGCAGTGGCCGATCACGTCTTCCTGGTGGTCGCGGGGAGGGTGCTTCAGCTGTGAGAGCGGCCTTTGGATTCTTGTCGGTGCTGCCTCTTGGCGGGGTGCCTCGCCGGAGCACCCTGGCATCTTTTGCGATCGTTGGCGCAGTTCTCGGTGCTGTGATCGCCGCGTTGGGGAGCGGCGTCGGCCGGTTCGCCGGTGCGGCCGAGGTCGCCGTGGTCATGGTGCTAGGGGATCTCGCTCTCACCGGCATGCTGCATTTCGACGGCTTGGCCGACTGCGGCGACGGATTGTTGGCGCATCTCGAGCCGGAACGTCGGCGAGAGATCATGAAGTCGCCCGAGATCGGTGCCTTCGGGGTGGTGGTGGTCGTAGCAGCAATGCTGGCCCGCTTCGTGGGCTTCATGGAACTCTACGCGGCTTCGGCGTTGTGGTTGGTGGTGCCGCTTTGGTCCTTCGCCCGTCTGGCGATGGCGGTGGCACTGACCCGGGGTCGATATCTCACGCCTGGAGGAATCGGAACCTACTTCGATCGGGCGACGCTGCCCTGGTGGGTGGTGGCCGCCCTGGCCGTGGTGACCGCCGGCGTCACATGGTATTTCGGGGATATTCGCGGCGTAGTGTCGCTTCTCGCGGTAGTAGTGGGTTTCGGTGCCACGGTCGCTCTTGCCTACCGTCGCCTGGGGGGCCTGACGGGCGACGTCATCGGTGCGGCCGGGGTCGTCGGGGAGACATTGGGGCTGCTGGTAGGAGGCCTGCGGTGGTGAGGCAGCAGTGGTTCCCCACGGTCGCAGGGTACCTATTGGACGTCCTGGTGGGAGAGGCGCTTTTGCGCCCCCACCCGGTCGCGCTCGCGGGCACGGCGTTACAGCGATGGGAGGAGCGCTGCTACGGGGACAGTTCGGCTGCCGGCGTGGTTTATGTGTTGGGGGGGCTGGCCCTCGCCGAATCCGCAAGTCGTGCCGCACCTTCATTGGCGGGAGCCACCTATGTGACGGTCGCGCACACCATGCTGCTGAAAGAGGCGCGCTCCGTGGCGAAGATGTTGGCCGCGGGAGACATCCCCGGGGCGAGGTCGCGGGTGCGTTCACTGGTCGGTCGCGATACGGGATCGCTTGGGGAGGAGGAACTCGCGCGCGCCGTGATCGAGTCGGTGGCGGAAAACACAGTGGATGCGGTCGTGGCCCCGCTTTGGTGGGCGGGCCTCGCAGGGACCCGCGGCGCTTTTTACTACCGGATGATCAACACCATGGACTCGCAGGTGGGTTACCGGAATGCGCGTTACAAAGCCTTTGGGGCGGCGGCGGCCCGCCTGGATGACGGCGCGAATTACCTCCCGGCTCGCTTCGCGGCGTTGCTGCTTCTTTTGCTGCGGCCGCGCCGCGCCGTAGACGTCCTGCGTGCGATTCGCAGGGATGCTCCAGCCCATCCATCCCCGAACGCCGGAATCATCGAAGCGGGTTTTGCAGGCGCCCTCGGGGTGACCTTGGGGGGCGAGAATCTATACGGCGGCCTGATCGAGCGGCGTGGCGTCTTGGGTGACGGCCCGGCGCCGCGTGCCGGTGATATCGAGGCCGCGTGCCGGCTGTCGCGGGCCCTGGGCGTTGCCGCCTTGGCGTCACTGGCGCTCGCACGGGCCATGGTTTCCAGGGGGAGGACGCGCAGGTGAAGGCGAAAGGCCTTGCGATCCTGGGCACGGGAAGCGACGTCGGCAAGTCCACCATTGTCGCCGGGCTCTGCCGCCTGCTCGCCGATGGGGGCGTTGCGGTCGCTCCCTTCAAGGCGCAGAATATGGCGCTGAACTCCTATGTGACCCATGACGGTGGCGAGATAGGAAGAGCACAAGCGCTGCAGGCGGCCGCGGCCCGCGTGCGACCTGAGGTCGCCATGAACCCCGTCCTGCTCAAACCCACGGGGGAGCGCGCCTCGCAGGTCATCGTCATGGGTAAGGCGGTGGAGACGATGAGTGTCCAGGAGTATTACACCACCAAGGACACATTGCTGCCTGTAGTCGAGGACGCGCTGGCCGATCTGCGCTCTCGCTTTGAAGTCGTGTTGATGGAAGGAGCGGGTTCGACCGCCGAGATCAATCTCCTGGAACACGACATCACCAACATCAAGCTGGCCCGGCGGGCGGGACTCCCTGCGATCTTGGTCGGAGATATTGAACGAGGTGGCGTCTTTGCGGCCCTCTATGGCACTGTCGCCCTGCTCCCAAAGGAGCTCGCGTCGGGCATTGCGGGATACATAATCAATAAGTTCCGCGGCGATCCCTCCCTCCTGGATGCGGGAATCGCCCAGTTGGAAGCCATGACCGGGCGCCCCTTTTACGGTGTGGTGCCCTATCGCTTCGAGACCGCCGTCGACGGCGAGGATTCCATGGACATCGGAGTCCCGACCCTGGCGGCGAGGGGGACCGGGTTAGAGGTCGCGGTCGTGCAACTGCCGCGCATCTCGAACTATACCGATATCGATCCTCTCCGCTTCGAAGCGGATCTCAGTGTCCGCTGGGTCAGCCATCCCGAGCAACTGGGACACCCCGACCTGGTGGTGATCCCTGGAACCAAAGCGACGGTTGACGATCTTGGTTGGCTGCACAAGAGTGGCCTGGCCGAGGCGCTGGAACGCCACCGGAGTGGCGGAGGATGTGTGCTGGGCATTTGCGGAGGCTATCAGATGCTCGGCTCGGTGATCCGCGATGCTGTGGAGAGCGCTGCGGGAGAGGTGCCCGGATTGGGGTGGCTGCCGGTGCAAACCGAGTTTCATTCGGACAAGGTCGTGCGTCAGTGCCGCGGCGCGGCCATGGGCCACGAGGTCTCGGGATATCAGATCCACCACGGCCGCGTTAGGCCACTGGATGCGGCGCAGGTCTGGGTGGAGGTCGACAACGGGAACGGCCGTGAGCCCGAGGGCGCGTGCAGCGCCGACGGCCGGATCTTCGGGACCACACTGCATGGGATCTTGGAGGGGGATGCATTCCGTGCGGCCTTCCTTTCGAGGCTTGCAAGCCTGCGTGAACGGTGCTATTCGCCCTCGCCAACTCCCTATGCCGAACGACGCGAGCGCTATATCGACGACTTGGCAGCCGCTTTGAGGTCGCATCTCGACCTTGACCGGCTATGGCGACTGATGGAAAGCGATCAACAGGCGTGATCATCTTCATATCCAATGCCGATACGGACCTCCTTGCTCTGCGCACCATCGTGGAGGGACTTGAGGGCGGCCTGGCCGACACCAGGGCCGCTACCGCGGCGGCTGGTGATCCACTGCCCGACCTCGGTTCGGCACAGGTCGTGGTCCTGCGGCTGCTCGGAGGCGTCAAGGCCTGGACGGAGCAGGTGAGCTTGCTGGTCGCCGAAGTCGGCCGCCGAGGTTTGGCGCTGTGGGCTTTCTCGGGGGACACCGTCTTCGACGAGGAGATGGCGGCTCTGTCCACCGTCGGATTGCAGCACATGTCGGTTGCCTTCGACTATTTGCGTTACGGCGGTTTGGAGAACCTGAAGGCACTGCTCTATTACATCGCCAACGTGTCGCTCGGAATGCAGTTGCCGTTGTCGCCGCCGGTGGCGGTTCCTGAGGCGGGAACCCTGGTGCGGCATCCTCATCAGGCCGGGCGCCCCAGCGCAGCGGTGGTGTTCTATCGGTCGCACCTGTTATCAGGAAACGTGCGATTCATCGAGGAGCTATGTGACGGGTTGGAGGCCGCCGGGGTGAACGCCACCGCCGTTTACGCCAACTCCCTCCGGCTCGACGCGACGGGGGCTTCCCAAGCGCTGAGGGTGCTGGGCGAGCTGGCGCCCGACGTGGTGATAACCACGGTGCTTGCGATGGGTTCAATGGGAGAAGACGGGTGGGACGCCTCGGCCCTGGCCGCGCTGGGCGTCCCGGTGGTCCAAGGATTGATCTCCACGGTGTCGCACAGCCAATGGGAAGAGAGTGACGCGGGCCTTCGCCCCATCGACGTGGCCATGTCGGTTGCACTGCCCGAATTCGACGGTCGCATAATTGCCGTGCCGTTCGCCTTCAAGGAGATGATCGAGGACGAAGAGTGCCTCGGTGTGCCGATTACCGCGTATCGCGGACGGGCGGACCGCATCGCCCGCTTGGCCGGCATCGCCCGGGGCTACGGCCGGCTTCGGCACTTGCCCAACAGCGAAAAGCGTGTGGCGATCATACTTTCCGCCTATCCGACCAAGCGCTCGAGGCTGGGCAACGCGGTTGGGCTGGACACGCCGGCTTCCGCGATCGCGCTGCTGCACGGCTTGGCCGACGCCGGCTACCTGGTCGAGGGGATTCCGGGGGATGGCGATGCGCTAATGGGGATGCTTGCCGACCGCTTGACTTACGAATCTCCCGAGCTGTCGGACTCCCAGCGTGCGGCAGCAGTTGGCTATTTGGACGAGGAGCAGTACCTGCGGAGTTTTGCCGCCTTGCCCGAGGCGATGCGCGACGCGATGGAGGAGGCGTGGGGCGCGGCACCCGGTACCGCATATCTGACCGATCACAAGCTTTACTTCTCGGGTATCGCCTTGGGCAACGTCCTGGTGGCCATCCAGCCGCCACGAGGCTTCGGAGAGCATCCGATAGCCATCTACCACTCGCCCGACCTTCCTCCCACGCACCACTATCTCGCCTTCTATCGCTGGCTGGAAGAGAGTTGGGGCGCCGATGCTCTTATCCATCTGGGCAAGCATGGGACTTTGGAATGGCTCCCGGGCAAGGGGGTCGGCCTGTCCGCCTCTTGCTATCCAGATGCGGTGCTCGGCGACATGCCGCTGCTCTATCCCTTTGTCGTCAACGATCCCGGCGAGGGCACGCAGGCCAAGCGGAGAGCGCATGCGACCGTGATCGATCACCTGCTGCCGCCCATGACGCGGGCCGAGACCTACGACGAGCTGGCGGAGCTGGAGATCGCCTTGGACCAGTATGCGCGGATAGCCGCTCTTGACCCGCAAAAGCTCGACGCAGTCCGCAGGGAGGTCTGGGAGGTGGTGGTGCGTTCCAAGGTCGACCAGGACCTCGGGGTGGTGCATCAGCCGAGCCCGGAGGAGTTTGACAGGCTCATCCTCGAGGTGGACGGGTACCTGTGCGAGTTGAAGGACGCCCAGATTCGCGGCGGGCTCCATATTTTGGGCGCACCTCCCCAAGGGGAGAGCCTGATCGATATGGCGCTGTCGATCACTCGGGTGGCGCAAGGGCCCGTCCCGCCGCTTCGCATTTTGGCTGAGGCCGAGGAGCGTGATCGCGCGGCGGTGGATGGTGCCGAGGCCGAGGCCAGGGCTCGCCTTACTGAACTCGCGGATCAAGGTTGGCACTACGAGGGAGACGACCCCACCCTCGCCTGGGTGGCCCGCCGGCTCCATCCGGCGCTCGAGGCGACGACACGGGAGATTTCCTCGACCCTTGACGGGCTGGCCGGGGGTTTCGTTTCGCCGGGCCCCTCCGGCGCGCCGACGCGCGGAATGGCACAGGCGCTTCCCACCGGAAGGAACTTCTACTCGATCGATCCCAAAGCCGTCCCCTCCCCTCTTGCCTGCCAGGTGGGGGAGCAGCTTGCGCGTGGCGTGATCGAACGCTTTCTGGCCGAAAGCGGGGAGTATCCCCGTTCGGTGGGCATAGTCGTTTGGGGAACTGCGACCATGCGGACGATGGGTGACGACATCGGGCAAGCCCTGGCGTTCTTGGGCGTCAGGCCGCGCTGGCAGGAGGGGTCGATGCGGGTCATCGGCCTTGAACTGATCGACGAGGAGGAGCTTGGCCGCCCTCGCGTGGACGTAACCTTGCGAATCTCCGGCTTTTTCCGGGATGCGTTCCCTCACGTCATCACCTTGGTGGATCAGGCCGCCCGCCTTGCCGGCTTCGGCGACACACCGCGGATTTTCGGCGCAATGCCCGGAGCGTACGGTTCAGGCGTGCTCCCCTTGCTGGAGCGTGGCGAATGGGAGAGCCCGGACGAGATTGCCGAGGTCTATACCACCTGGTCGGGGTGGGCCTACGGCGAGCACCTCTTCGGAGAGGCGGCGACAGGAGCGTTCCGAACGCGATTCCGAGAGATCCAGATTGCGATAAAGAACCAGGACAACCGTGAGCACGACATCTTCGACTCCGACGATTATCTCCAGGACCACGGCGGCATGATCGCCACGGTCCGTGCTCTCTCCGGGACGGCGCCCAAGGCTTATTTCGGCGACTCCTCCAGACCCGCCGCTCCCAAGGTTCGGGATTTGAGCGAGGAGGCGGCCCGCGTGGTTCGTACGCGAGTCATCAATCCCAAGTGGATTTCGGCGATGCAAAGGCACGGCTACAAGGGCGCATTCGAGATGGCCGCGACGGTTGACTACCTCTTTGGTTATGATGCCACGGCCGGGATCGTGAGCGACTGGATGTACGAACGCGTGGCACAGGCTTACGTGTTCGACGACGCGGTACAGAAGTTCTTCGCGCAATCCAATCCCTGGGCCTACGGCGCAATCTGTGATCGCCTTTTGGAGGCGGAGCGTCGAGGGATGTGGCAGGCGGAACCCGAGACCATCGATCAGTTGCAGCGTGCCCGGCTCCAGGCGGAGGCGTGGGAGGAGTCGCGATGACCGAGCGTGGGTTCCCGTTTTCGGCGGTTGTGGGCCAGGACGCGGCCAAGCTGGCTCTGATGTTGTGCGCCGTCGAGCCGCGCATCGGCGGTGTCCTGCTCTATGGCGACAAGGGCAGCGCGAAGTCGACCTTGGCGCGCGCTCTTGCCGGCTTGCTCGGCCCCGGATCCAGCTTTGTTGAGCTGCCGATCTCAGCCACAGAAGACCGGGTGGTTGGCTCCCTTGACGTCACCGCGGCACTGAAAGGCGGCGAGCTGCGCTTTGCCGAGGGCCTGCTTGCAAAGGCACACGGCGGGGTTCTCTATGTCGATGAGGTCAACCTTCTTCCGGACCATCTCGTCGACCTGCTATTGGACGCGGCTGCGAGTGGCGTGAACCGGGTGGAGCGGGAAGGCATCTCACATCAACATCCGACACGTTTCGTCCTGGTCGGCTCGATGAATCCGGAGGAGGGCGAGCTTCGCCCGCAGTTGCTGGATCGCTTCGCATTCGGTGTGGATATCTCGGCCACGTTGCCGATCGCCCTTAGAGTGGAGGCGATCTTGGCCCGCCTCTCCTTTGAGGGCGGAGACTACGACCTGCTAGCCGAGGCATGGGAGCGCGATAGGCAGCTTGCCGATCAGATTGCTTGGGCGAAAATGCCGTCCATCGACGCGCGGGTCGCGAAAATGGCCGCCTCGATGGCGACCGCGGCTGGAGCACAAGGGCTGCGGGCCGATCTTGCGCTGTGCCGCGGTGCCGCGGCACTGGCGGGCTTGTCGGGGAAGCCGGAGATCACCGCGGCTCATCTCCTTCAAGTGGCTCCCCTCGTTTTTTCTCATCGCCGGCTGAATCCCCCGGAGTCTCTGCGGGAAATGCCGCTGGATGAGCGCCTTGCGCAGGCTCTGCCACCCCGCGAGCCGGATGCGTCATCTCCGGATGGCGAGGGGATGGAACCCGCCGGGATGCCACCGGAAGAAACTGGTGGAGACACCTCACCGTCCGGACCTGGGCAACCCTCCCCTACCAAGGCGGATGGCGCGGCCGGGGACGAGCATGAATCAGCCGATCGGTTCGTACCCCCTGCTGCGCCACCGCCGGCGACCCTGGGGTATGCGGCGGAGGCCGACGAGGAGTTGGCGCTCTACCGCCTGGCGCCCCTAAGGCCCGACGAGCCGCGTCGAGAGCGCATGCTGCGGGCCGGGCGGGACCAGGGCCTGGTTGAGGGGCGAGGACGACTGGTCGGGGATCGCCCGGCCGGCGCGGCGCCCGTGGAGATAGCCGTTGGAGCGACTTTGCGAACTGCCGCGATGCGCAGGATGCGTGGAGGGGGCGACACCGAGCCGGTCACCATCGAGGACCTCCGTTCGCCGCTGCGGCGTTCACGGGGTGGACGCTTGGTGGTGATAGCGGTGGACGCGTCCAAGTCCATGCATACCGCGCGCCGCATCGCTGAAACCAAGGCGGCTGTGCTCTCGCTGCTGATCGACGCATACCAGCGCCGCGACAAGTTTGCGCTGGTGGCCTTCGGAGGAGAGGGTGCGCAGGTGGTGTTGAGGCCGACGAGTTCGCCCGAGGTGGCCAAGGCGCGCTTGGAGTCGGTGGAGACCGGCGGGATGACGCCGCTGGGCGCAGGGCTGCGGATGGCCCGCGAGTTAGCGCTGGTTACGGTAGCACCGCTGGTGGTGATCATTACCGATGGACGGGCCACCTTGGCGACTCGAGAGGAGCTGTCGCCTTGGGACGAGGCGGTAAAGGAGGCGCGCCTTTATCGGGAGGAGAAGCTGGCCTCCGTGGTGGTTGATGTAGAGGAGCCCAAAGGGGCGATGGGGCTTGCGGCCCGCCTCGCCGATGAAATGGGAGCCTCCTATCGGCGAATGTCGGAACTCTCCGCCAGCGAATTGGAGCGGTCGGTTCGGGAGTTGCTGGGATGAGTGCACTGCAGCCCCCCACGAACGACCCTATCGAAGTGCTGGTGCTCGATATCGGCGGAACGGTTGTGCGTGAAGGTGCGGGCGTTCGCCCCGATGGGTCCTTGGCGGTGGAGCTTCAACCGGGCGTGGCGGAGGATCTGGCCGAGCTGGCCCGGCGCTACACGATCACCGCTGCGACGAACACGGGCTTCATGTCCGCGCGCGAGGTGCGCGCCTACCTTGACCAGGTTGGCGTGGGCGGTTATTTTGCCGAGATTGTGACCTCGTCCGATCATCGGGCACCGAAGCCGGATCCGACAATCGTGGTTCTTGCGGCCCGTGCTGGAGGCGCGACCGCAATGGACCGCGTGCTGTTCATTGGCGACGCGGCCAGCGACGAGGAGGCGGCCCGTGGTGCGGGCGTGAACTTTGCCGTCGTCGCACCGGAGGGGTTGGCGTTCACCGTGGCAAGGTGGCACATGGAAAGGGATGAATGATGGACGGCGAACGACTGGGTGATACGGCTCCAACCTACGACCGCTTCCCCGAGGAGGCGAGGCTCACCTTGGACGCGATCATCGCTGCGCGGCGCGACGTCCGCCGGCGCTTTCTTCCCGATCCCATCCCGGCTGAAATCTTGCGCCACGTGCTGGAGGCCGCTCACCAGGCGCCATCGGTCGGTCTGTCTCAGCCGTGGGACTTTCTGGTCATCACTTCTGAACTCACCAGAGCCAAGGTGGCGAGCCACGTGGACGAGGAGCGCGCTCGCTATCAGGCTTCACTCGCCCACGGGAGGCGAGGGATCTTCTCCCAGCTCAAAGTGCACGGCATCATGGAGGCGCCTGTGCTTTTGGTCGTGACCTCGACCCGTGAGCGCGGTGGCTCCAACGTATTGGGGCGCTATACCCAGCCCGAGGCGACGGAGTACTCCACCTGTCTTGCCATCCAGAATCTTTGGCTTGCGGCAAGGGCGGAGGGCATTGGCGTCGGCTGGGTGAGCTTTTATCAACCTGAGGTAGTCGCGAACCTGCTCGGCTTGCCACCCAGCGTTAAAGCGTTGGCGATGCTGTGCATGGGGTACGTCGATGGCTTCGACCCCTCTCCCGAACTGGCCATGTTCGAATGGGCGTCCGCCCGGCCCCTTTCCTGGGCGGTACATTACGAACGATGGGGCAATCAGGAGGTCTCACCGCTGGAGCAAGCCATCGCGGCGATTGCTCCACTGGATGAGGAGGCAATGGCCCTCACCGCCAAACACCAGGCTTCCCTTACCAAGCCGGCGGGGTCGCTCGGGATGCTGGAGGAGATCTCCGTCCGGCTTGCCGGCATCACTAAGGTAGCCCCACCCCGGGTGCCCGAGTCGGCGACGGTCGCCATCTTTGCGGGCGATCATGGCGTTGTCCGCAGCGGGGTAACCTCGTGGCCGTCCGCGGTCACAACCCAGATGGTGGGGAACTTCCTCGCCGGCGGCGCGGCGATCAATGCGATAGCGCGACAGGTGGGGGCGGAGGTCGTGGTTGTGGATGTCGGTGTGGCGAGCGAGTTCGCGCCGGCGAACGGGCTGCTGCGCCGTAAGGTGCGCCCTGGTACCGGGGATATCGCGATCGAACCGGCGATGACCCTTGCCGAGGCACGCCAGGCGGTCGAGGTTGGCGTGGAGGTCGCGCGCGAGCTCGTGGCGGCCGGAGCGCGTCTACTCGTCACCGGAGAGATGGGCATCGGCAATACCACGCCCTCGGCGGCCATTATCGCCGAGATCACCGGCATGGCGCCGTCCGCAATCACAGGCAGGGGCACGGGCATCGACGATTCCATGCATCGACGCAAGGTCGCGGTTGTCGAGGGGGCTCTGAGGCGGGCGCGCTCGAACGGCGATCTGGCCGATCCCCTCCGGTTGCTGGCGGAGCTGGGAGGGTTGGAGATCGCGGCCCTCGCCGGTTTCGTGGTCGGAGCGGCCGCTTCCAGGGTCCCGGTGATCATCGACGGCGTGATCGCCACGGCGGCGCTCGGTGTCGCAGCGCGCCTGGCTCCCCTGGTGGTCGAGTACGCCATAGCCGGACACCTCTCTCAGGAGCCCGCTGCCAAAGCGATGCTGGCGCATCTTGCCATGCGTCCACTTCTCGATCTCGATCTGCGCTTGGGCGAAGGAACGGGCGCGGCCCTCGCTCTGCCTTTGGTGCAGGCGGCGGCGAGAGTCGCCCAGGAGATGGCGACCTTCGAGTCCGCCGGAGTCACGCACAAGGACGAAGCGGCGCAGGGCGCGTAGGAGCCTGTTTACCGGGTAGGGGCCGTGCGGCGACGCTCGTGCCAACCAACCAGTGCGTTCACCAACGAGTTGAGGTCGTGGGGGTCGGCCTCGAAGTCGACCTGGACTCCATGCCGTCGCATGGTGTCCGAGGTGATAGGTCCGATGGAGCCGTGGTACTGAGGCAGCGCAGCACGTCCGTAGATGGCCATGAAGTTCTCCACCGTCGAGGAGGAGGTGAACAGCACAACGTCGGCGGTCCCGAGATCGCCGGCCGCGGCAGTTGGCCTCGCGGGCAGGGTGCGGTAGGCCTCGACGGTCTCGATGTCCCACCCTTTGGCCTCCAGACCTTCGGCGACCGTCGATCTCGCCAGCTGGCCCTGGGGTAGCAGAATCCTTCCGGGACCGCGGGGGAATTCCTCGACCAGTGCTTCGGCAACGTATTGCCGGGGTACCAGGTCTGCGAGGAGGTGAAGGTCGGAGAGGCTGCGTGCGGTCGCCTTGCCGACGCTCGCAATGCGTACGGGGTGTAGACGCCGGAGATCACCGATGTGCTCGGCGACGGCGTCCACCGCGTTGCCGGAGGTGAAGACCAGCCAATCGAATTCCTCGATTCGCTCCAGAGCGGAAGTCAAGGCGATCCCGGCGTCGGCCGGAGGTGCGATAGTGATAGTGGGAGCCGCCAGGACTGAAGCGCCAAGCTCTCTCAACGACCGGGCCAAGCGACCCTCCGCCTCCTCTTCGCGGGTGACGACCACTCGCAGTCCGCCCAGCGGAGGCAGTGACTTCCAGTTGAAGCAGAGGTCGGCGGCTTCGCCGATGACAATAACTGCGGGAGCTTCGGCCGGCAGATCGGCGAGTTCCGCCAGGCTGCCTCGAATGGTGCGCTGCTGTGGGGTGGTTCCCCGCATAATGACGGCAACCGGGGTGGTTGGTGCCATGCCTGCATCCATGAGGGCCTTGGAGATGGCACCGCGATGGGCGACGCCCATCAGGATGATTAACGTGAGGCGGCTGAGGGCCAGTTGCTCCCATGGGTAGTCGGGCGTGCCACCAGTCTCCTGGTGCCCCGTCAAGACCGCAAATCCTTGTGCGACCCCGCGGTGGGTCACGGGTATGCCGGCGTAGGCGGGAACAGCGATGGCCGAACTGATGCCGGGCACAACTTCGTAGGCGATTCCTACCGCTGCTAGATACGCCGCCTCCTCCCCTCCGCGGCCGAAAACGAACGGGTCGCCACCTTTCAGGCGCACGATGCGCCGGTAGTCGCGCGCCAGGGACACCAGGTTGGCGTTGATCTCGGCTTGGCGGGCGGATTGTCCCGGCTTCTTCCCGACGTCGATCAATACCGCTCCAGCCGGTGCTAGGGCGAGGATGCCGGGATCGACGAGGTTGTCGTAGACCACTACCTCGGCGTTGGTGAGCACCTCTTTGGCGCGCAAGGTAAGGAGTCCGAGGTCTCCCGGACCCGCTCCGACTAGGTAGACGATCTGGGAATCCCCTGGCTGCACAGAGTCAAGGCTAGTTTGCGTGAATCGCGTGGATCGCCTAAAGGGGTGCGCCTGACCCGCGAAGGGGCGCCGGCTGATTATCAAAGCGGGGGATGCTGGTCGCGGAGGCATAGCAAGGACGTATACCGCGTCCCGAAGTTGCCGAGCCTATCGGGAGGACCGCTATGTAGCCGTTTCAAGGCCGCGAGGCTTTGGCGACGCACGAGCACCGGCGGCTTTTCGCTTGGTGCTCGCAATGCTTCCTTTTCCCTGCGCTCTTGGTTGCCGTGGTGGACCCATTTCCCGCACCGTTTTTGGGTTAGTCCTCCGGCCCCTCGGGCCAGGGTAGGGAGATGCCGCACAAGGCGAGGATGACCCGCTGGACATAGGTAAGGCGGTCCAGCACCGGTCCCCTTGGGGTATAGGTGAT
>JAJYNL010000049.1 GCA_021786375.1 Actinomycetes bacterium | reverse complement strand
TCGGCCCTTCGGCGTACTTCATGAAGTCGCCCCCGGTTCAGTATCGCGACAACGTGGCGCACGACATGATCGAGGAGTTCGCTCGCGGCTAACCACGGCCGGCGGCTCGCACGCATGTGTTGTAACCAAGAGGAGGGGTGGGCAAATGCCCACCCCTCCTCTTGCGTCCCGGGCGACCGAGGACGTTTTGTTCAATGATTGCCAGGCGTCTGATCCGTAGGCACACCCGCTGGAGGTTGCCTACGCAGACGGCGGAGTGCTCACGAAACCACTGGCCCAGTATCACCCTCGGAACCTGCACCGGCCCGGTGCTTGGCCCAGAACTCGAGAAGCCTTTGCGTAGCCTGCTCGCGACCTATCAGGCCCTCGTCCAAGCGCAGCTGTAGTAGGAACTTCATCGCCAGGCCGACTTCGGGCGAAGGCGGAATTCCCAGGATCTCCATGACTTCGGTGCCGTCCAGCTCAGGGCGGATCGCCTCGAACTCCTCGCGCTCACGCAGCTCTACGATCCTCTCCTTCAACTCGGCCATCCGATCCTCCAGGATGCGGACCTTCTTCTGATTTCGCGTGGTGCAATCGGCGAGTGTCAGCTCGTTGAGCGGATCGAGCAGCGGGCCGGCCTCCACGACATAGCGACGGACCGCCTTGTCGGTCCAGCCTGCCTGATAGGTATGAAAGCGAAGGTGGAGGTAAACAAGCCTGGCAACGGTGTTGACAGTGGAGGCCGGATAGCGCAGCTCTCTCATCCGCCTCTTGGTCATCTTCGCGCCCACCACGTCGTGGTTGTGGAAACTGACTCCGGATGGGTCATAGCGGCGCGTGGCAGGTTTGCCAACGTCGTGAAAAAGCGCGGCCAGACGGAGTTCCAGGTTCGGGCTGGTCTTGTCCACCACGCTGTAGGTATGCTCCAGTACGTCCTTGTGTCGGTGTATGGGGTCCTGCTCCAGGGCCAACGCGGGAAGTTCAGGCAAAACCTCGTCTGCCAAGCCTGTGTCCACAAGCACGCGGAGGCCGATCGAGGGTCGTGGGGAGAGCATGATCTTGTCCAGCTCGTCCCTTATCCTCTCGCGCGAGACGATCTCCAAGCGCTTGGCCATCGAACGCATGGCCTCCAGAACGGCCGGGTCGATGGCGAATCCCAGCTGCGCGGCGAAGCGCGCTGCCCGCATCATGCGGAGCGGGTCGTCAGAAAACGACACTTCCGGAGCACCTGGCGTGCGAATCAACCTATCCGCCAGGTCGGACATCCCCGCAAATGGATCGATGATGCTAAATGGGGGACCCGCCGTGAAGTCGACCGCCATGGCGTTGATTCGAAAATCGCGCCTGAGGAGATCCTCCTCCAGGGAGGTGCCCATGACAACCTCCGGCTTACGTGACTCCTCGCGATAGGTGTCCCCGCGGTGGGTGGTTATCTCGAGGGTTATCCCGGCCACCAGGGCAGATACCGTGCCGAAGCGCTTACCAACCAGCCATATCGCCTTCGCCTGGGGTGCGACGATCCGCTCCACCTCGTCTGGAAGGGCATCAGTGGTAAAGTCGAAGTCCGCCTGCTGGGGCTGCTCATCATCCGAGGTCGACGGAAGCGCCGTGTGGCGTCCCAGGATGGCGTCCCGAACGCTGCCTCCAACCAGGTAAAGGCTGCGCCCGGCACCTGCGAAGGCCCTGACGACCTCCTCCACCCGGGAGTAGATCTCCTCCAGGCGCTGGCTGGGATCCTGAAATTTGACGGCCATCAAAGCTCCAGCGACCGCGCCCTCGCCTCGCGGATGGCGCGGATCACGGGAATGCGGGCCTCTCCGCCGCTCGGCTTCTCCGCCATCAGGCGCTCACCAGCCATTGCCGCGAGCGTGGATGCCGCGCTCAGCGTCAGGGCTCGAAGGTCGTACCCGCCCTCGAGGATCGCGATACGCCGCCCCCGAGGCACCAGGGAGAAGAGCCAGGCAGTAAGGTCTCCGAAGTCCTGAGCGGTAAGTCCAAGCTCCGTAAGCGGATCGTCCCGGTGGCCGTCGAAGCCCGCTGAGGCAATGACCCAGCTGGGGCCAAAAGCATCGACCACGGGCGCCACTATCTCGTCGATGGCCGCCTGGTATGTGCCGAGCGTCGTCTCCGCCGGAACCGGAATGTTTACGGTGGTGCCAACACCGGCGCCGGCGCCCACCTCGTCCGCCCTTCCCGTGCCCGGGTAGAGCGGGTATTGGTGGAATGAGACGTACAAGACGTTGGAATCTCGGTAGAAAATGTCCTGCGTACCGTTCCCATGGTGCGCGTCATAGTCGAAAATGAGCACCCTCTCGCCTTCGGCCACCAGGGAAGCGGCCGTCACCGCCACATTGTTTATGAGGCAAAAGCCCATCGCCCTGTCCGCCACGGCATGGTGCCCGGGGGGTCGAACCGCGAGGAAGGCCGACGACGCCTCGCCGGCGCGCAGGCGGCGAACCGCATCCAGCCCGCTGCCTGCGGCGAGCAGGGCGGCGTCCCAGGAAGCAACGGACACCGCGGTGTCGGGATCGAGCTGGCCTCCACCCATCAAGCAAAAGCGTCGCAGAGCATCCACGTATGCCGGGTCGTGCACCCTGTGCAGGTCGGCCATGGTGGCCGGCTCGGGCACGAAGAAGCCTATGCCCTCACGCACGCCCGACTCTTCGACGCCGGCCAGAACCGCATCGAGCCGTGCTGGCTGCTCCGGATGGCCGCTCCCCGCATCGTGTTCGATGTATTTGGGATGGGTGCCAAAGAGAATTTCCACGATTCAAGCTTAGGTGGCACAGAACCCCCAGGGATAGCCGGGCGATGGCGCCGATCTCTCGCCCTCGGCTCGCCCAGGGCTAACATTTAGGAGGCTCGACCAAGCTCGGAGGCGCGCTGCCGCGAAGCAGAATGGTCGGAACTCGGGGCGGTAGCGAAGACGGTGATAGATCCAGTAACGGCACCTTCGGCGAAAAGCGCGGGTGCCCGCGAGCACGGAGCCCGTTTTGCGAAGGCGGCTCGGGTCTGGGGCACTCTGGCGCTGCTGCTATCCGTGCTTCTGACACCCTTGGTTGCCGGTACCACGCCCGCAGAGGGTGCGAACGCGGTCTCGATCGCCCTCTTCAGCGGCCCTTCCGCATTCAAGATAGGCGCGGCTTCGGCGGTGCAGATAAAGGTCGGCAATGCGCCCGCCGGCTCCTACGTCGAGGCACTGCTCTACTCGCGCATATCGAGCAGATCGGAATTGCAGGCGGTAATGGCCTACGGGGTGCGAGGCTATCCCCTCGACTCCTCCCAGCCCTTGGCACTTGCGGGTTTGCAACACTCCGGAGACGTTTACTCCACCGGTCTAAGCGTTCTTGCCGCACCCGAGACCTCAAGCCAAAGCTCCGCGCGCCCAGGTCTCCAAATGGTCCTGCCCGGTTGCGCGGGCGGGTGCGACGGCGTATATCCCTTGGTCCTGGCCGTTATCAGCGGAGGCAAGACAGTCGCCACCCACGTCGTCCCGGTGGCGGTGCTAGGCGCCCAGCAGCCGAACATCGTCCCCCTCGGCATTGCGCTCTCGATCGACGCCTCGGCGCTGCCACCGTCTGGAATCAGGCTCGGCATACCCCTAATCGCCAGCGTGCTTGCGTCGGTAGCGGATCAATCCATTACCCTCAAGCTCTCCGCCGCCACCGTCGCCGACGCCCAATCCTCCAAATTCGCTTCCGTCCGAAGTGCGATGGCGCAGATCATGGCATGGTCAAGCGTTCCGGGCCACGAACTCTCGGTGACGGATGTGGTACCGGTGAACATGGCTAACTTGACCGCGAGCGGCCTGGACAAGTATTACTCGATGGAGCTGAGCACGGCGAGAACGATCCTGTCCAGGACGGGCAACGCCTTCCCGACCAGCTCCGAAACCTACCTGAACACCTCGAAGCTGAGCGAGGACGGACTTCAGCTGCTGGCCAAGGCCGGCTACCGGCGCATTGCGGTGAACGCCGCCGCCGTGAGCCAGCCCGACCTGAAGTACGCACTCACCGCTGGTCTGCGCTTACCGGTCGCAGGAGTCGGATCTATGGAAGTCCTTTCGTTGGATTCGCAGCTCAACAAAGATCTGGCCTTGGGGGCAACCACCTACGAGCACAGCCTCAACCTCGTCTCCGACATGGTCCAGGTCTTCGAGGATCAGCCCAACAATCCGACCCAGCGGGTTCTCGCACTGAATCTCCCCGCCGGGAACTCCTCGGAGATCACCGCCGACGGAATCTTCGCCGAGCACATCGCCGCCGTACAGGTCCTCCACCTCCTCTCTCTGCGCGACGCCTTCAACTCTCTGAGTTCGGCAGCGCCCACCGATGCGTGGCTGGAGACCTCGCTGGTTCGCTCGGCTACTCGGCCGGTGGCTTGGGCTCATTCCTTTGACGCGACATCCAAGCTGCTGAACTCATTCGCGGGCGCCACCAGCGACCACTCGCTGATCAACACGATGCGCCTTTCCCTGCTGGAGTCGCTAAACAGCACCTTGGCGGCAGCGAAGGCAGCGAATTCGATACATTCACTCTCCGCCTCAATCCATGGCATCCTCGATCAGGTTCAGCTGCCAAGCAATCGCGTGGTGACTTTGACGTCGACAAGAGCGAGCATTCCGATATCGGTAACCTCCAGGGAGAGGATCCCGCTGACCTTGCGTCTTACCATGACCAGCGACCGACTACGCATCAAAGGTGGCTCCAGCCAGTTGATCAAGGTGGGGGCCGTAACCAATACGGCCACTTTCGTCGTCTCAACCAAGACACTCGGATTCTTCCAAGTCGGATTGAGCCTCACCACTCCCGACGGTAAAGTCCTGGTCTCCTCGACCGCACTGCAGGTGCGCTCGCTTACAGTGACAATCGAAGGAGTAGTGCTGACGATCGCCGCCCTGGCGGTACTCGGGCTCTGGTGGGTAAGGACGCTTAGGAAGGGCGGCGGGCGCAACCGCAGGCTACTTCCGGCGGCCGGCGAGGAGGGGGGCGATGACGACGAGTGACGCTCCGCCACGCTCCGGGCTTCTTCGCAACGCGTCTGCGATGGCATTGGGAACACTTATCTCTAGAGTCACTGGGCTGCTCAGGCTGGTTGTCCTGGCATGGGCGCTGGGGATATCCTCGCTCTCGGATGTCTTCAACCTGTCCAACAACGCACCCAATACCTTCTACGACCTGCTCATCGGAGGTGTCCTGGCATCGACGCTGATTCCGGTGATGGTCAAGGCTTCGTCCAGGGTCGATCGGCGCGAGGCTTCGGAAGCCCTTTCCGCGATCTTGACCACGGGTGTCGCGGCCTTGCTTGCGGCCACGCTGGTATTCGAGTTGATCGCAGGACTGGTAATCCGCGGATACATGCTGGGCAACCACGACCCGACACGTGCCATCCAGCTATCGGCCGCCACCAACCTCCTGCGACTTTTCGCCCCTCAACTCTTCTTCTATGGTGCGATCTCGTTGTTCACCTCGCTGCTAAACACGCGAGGCCGTTTTGCTCTGCCGGCCTTCGCGCCTATTACGAACAACATCGTCGCCATCATCGTTCTTGTCGTCTTCCGGCTCCTGTATGGGCACTTGGGAACCAATGGTGCCATCTCAGCAATGACCCATCTCTCGCCATCGCTCCTGCTCCTCGGCCTTGGCACCACCTTCGGTGTTGCGATTCAGTGCGCAGTCGTCTTGATGGGCGCCCGAAGAGTGGGTTTGACCATCGGGTTCAACTTCGACATCTTCCATCCGGCCGTGCGCGAGATCGCAAAGCTTTCCGGCTGGACTTTTGGTTATGTGCTCGGCAATCAGGTCTCGCTTTACGTGCTGCTGGCACTGGCGGACGCACACTCTCCGGGTTCGGTGAGCGCATACAACAACGCCTACCTCTTCTTCCAGCTCCCATACGGAATCGCCGCCTACTCGGTAATGGCCGCCATCATCCCGGGCCTTGCCGACGACTATGCGCATGAAGAACTGGCGGTCTTCCGTCGGCGCTTCGGCCGAGGCCTTCGTGCCTCCGTCGCGCTCCTCATCCCCTCCGCGATCGCCTACCTCACTTTGGGCAGCCAGCTGGTCGGAGCCCTTCTAGGACACGGAGCCGCCACCACCCACGGTGTGAACCTCACTGTGGGCGCCCTTGCCGGTCTCGCCATCGGCCTGCCCGGCTTCGGCATCTACCTGGCCATGATCCAAGGCTTACAGGCAGCCCGGCTCGCCAAGGAGGTCTTTTGGGTATACGCGGTCGAGAACGGGCTGACGGTCATCCTGGCGGTTGCCCTGGTCTCCGGGTATGGAGTAACCGGCTTGGCGCTTGCCGTCTCGGTCAGCTATACGGTGGCGGCCGTCCTCGCCTATTGGGTCATGCGCGGCAAACGCCTGGCGCCTCGTCTCGGCCCGGTTCTGGCGTCTTGGCTCAAGTTCCTACTTCCCTCGCTGGCAATGGCGGCTGCGATCCTGCTGGTTTCCCACCACTTCGCCGCGACCGGCGGGGCTAGATTGTTTGCCAAGCTGGTAGCCGAGCTAATAGCCGGGGGTGTGGCGTTTGGACTGTTCCTCTGGCTCGAGTACGCGGTCTCCGCTTTAGCGGGGCGCAGGAGGATGATTTGAGCCGAATCAAAGTAATCACGGACTCGGCCGGCGACATCCCTCCAAATTTGGTCGAGGAGCTCGGCATAGAGATCGTCCCGCTCAGCATCCGTTTCGGCACCCAGGAGTACCGCGACGTGATCGACCTTTCCGTCGAAAAGTTCTGGGAGCTCTCCGAAACCCAAAACGAACTGCCTCAGACGGCTGCTCCCTCGATCGAGGCGTTCAAGGCGGCCTTCGAAAAGGCGCGCAAGGACGGCTACGACGGTGTGGTCTGCATCTGCCTCTCCTCCAAACTTTCTGCCACCTTCCAGTCGGCCCAAAAGGCCGGCGAGGAGATATCCGCTGAGGGATTTCCCGTCGCGGTGATCGACTCTCTCCTGGCCACCTTTGGAGAGGGGAGCCTCGCGGTGGCGGCGGCGAGAAGTGCCGACAAGCCACTTCACGAGGTGGCGGCAATGGTACAGGAAAGGGCGGCCCGTACCAGGATTCTCGGGGCGCTGGACACTCTGGAGAACTTGCGCAAGGGGGGAAGGATCGGCGCGGCGGCAGCCACCCTTGGCTCGATCCTTGCCGTGAAGCCGATCATCGAGGTCGTCAACGGCGAGGTTCAGGCCCATTCCAAGCAGAGAACCCGCAAACGGGCCATCGAGTTCCTCTACGACATCGTTCGTCAGGTCGCGCCGGACATCGAAGAAATATCGGTCATTAGTGCTATGGCGCCGGACGAAGCCGAGTTCGTGGCCGAGCTCCACTCGATTACGGGCAAGGACTCGATCATGGTCTCCACTATCGGCCCCGTCATCGGGGCACACACCGGACCGCGAACGATCGGCGTTTGCATCACCCTCAAACCAACTAGCTAGCCTGGGGACGAAGAAAGCGAAAAGCTGACCTCCTAGCCATAGCCCGAGCAACCGTGGAGTGACTATGCCGGACGAACTTGAACGCAAGGGGTCGGAGACAACGCGGGAACCGTGGGCCGACCGGGCCGCCGACCTCGTGGTGGACCTAACCGATGCGCTCAGGGAGAAGGGCATTTCTCCCCTCTATCGGATCACCCGTTGGGTGATTTATGGCCTAGTCGGTGGATTGCTGGCCCTTGTGGTTGGCATCGCCCTCCTCATTGCAGTGGTAAGGCTCCTCACCGTCTACGCCTTCGCGTCCCACGTCTGGATCACGTATCTGGTCCTGGGAGCGATTTTGACGATAACTGGCTTGGTTCTCTGGTCGAAGAGGTCGGTCAAGAACAAGGAGCACTAGTGACCAGGCACACGCGCGTAGCCATAATTGGCTCCGGGCCCGCAGGTTTGACGGCGGCGATCTATACGGCCCGCGCAAATCTCGCCCCAATCGTCATCGAGGGGGAGATCTCCTCCACCTCCGACCAGCCGGGCGGCCAGCTGATGCTGACGACCGAAATCGAAAACTTCCCCGGTTTCATCAACGGCATCGAAGGCCCCGAGTTGATGAGCAACTTCCGTTCCCAGGCGGAGCGGTTCGGAGCAGAGTTCCATACCGCCAAAGTCACGCGAATCGATGCCTCCAATCGTCCGTTCGCTATCTGGACCTCCGACCAGGGTGACGCGGATGCGAGCTACCTTGCCGACGCCATCATCGTGGCTACGGGCGCGCGCTCTATAATGCTCGGAGTCGATCGAGAGATCGAGTTAATCGGCCATGGCGTGTCGACTTGCGCGACCTGCGACGGCTTCTTCTTTCGTGGCCAGGAAATCGCGGTTGTCGGTGGTGGCGACTCGGCGATGGAGGAGGCGACCTTCCTCACCAAGTTCGCGTCGAAGGTGCACATCGTCCACCGACGTTCAGAACTCCGCGCGTCGAAGATCATGCAGGACAGAGCGCGTGCAAATCCCAAGATCTCCTTCACCTGGAATTCCCGCGTTGTGGAGCTCATCGGTGGTGACCAACTCGAAGGTGTCGTGCTCGAGGACACCATTACGGGGGAGCGAAGCAAGCTCGCCGTCACCGGGCTGTTCGTGGCTATAGGTCATGAACCCAACACTTCGGTCTTTGAGGGAATCCTCGACATGGATGGCGCGAGGTACATCGTGACCCATGATGGAACCAAGACCTCGGTCGAGGGCATCTTCGCTTGTGGAGACGTCCAGGACCACGTATACCGGCAGGCCATTACGGCCGCCGGGTCCGGTTGCATGGCGGCACTCGATACCGAGCGCTGGTTGGAAAGCGTCCATGCGGGGTAAGGAATACCCTGCTGATCAGCAAGGTTTAAGAACAACGAAACCGGATCAACTGGAAAGTATCGGAAAATGATCGTTATGCAGGACGCCTCGTTCGACGAGGCACTATTGACCAACGACCTTCTGCTCGTAGACTTTTGGGCGGAATGGTGCGGCCCGTGCAAAATGATAGCCCCGATACTCGAGGAGATTGGCAAGGAGAAGGCCGGCATCCTCGAGATCGGAAAGCTGGACGTGGACAACAACATGAACACGGCGCGCAGGTTCGAGGTGATGAGCATTCCAACGCTGATCCTCTTCAAGAAGGGCGAGCCGGTTCTGAGATTGGTGGGCGCGCGGTCGAAGTCGGCGCTGATGCGCGAGATCGAGACCTACCTATAGCCACCACTTCTGAGGCAGAGTCGGCCCACCCGGCTCTGCCGCTGGATGATTCGTCACCCGAAGAGTCGATCGCACACCTCCAGCGACTGCTAACCCAGTGTGGCTTCGTAGTGGTCGATGAGATAGGCCGCTTCGGTCCCTCCACGCGAAGCCAACTGCGTGCATTTCAATATGGTCATGGCCTATCTCCCACTGGGGTTTGTGACGCCGTATCCTTCACTTCACTAATCGAGGCTCACTGGAAGCTCGGCGATCGCCTTCTCTACTTACGGCGGCCAATGCTGCGTGGCGACGACGTTGCCCAGTTGCAGGGCAAGCTTTCCTGGCTCGGTTTCGATCCGGGGAAGATCGACGGCGCCTTTGGGCCAACCACCCACCGCGCTCTAAGCGACTTCCAGATCAACGTGGGGATGGCGGGTGACGGAATCTGTGGACCTGATACCATCGCCGAACTCGAGCGAAACTTCGGGCGCAGTCCGATCACGGTCACCGGAGTCCGCGAACTGATCGAACTCGTCAGCAAGAGGCGCAACCCCGCGGGGCTGACCATCGTCATCACTTCCGGCCTGGATCTCGCATCCGTCGCCGAGGCCGTACGTTCATCACTTGCCAAGGACGGATTCCGCGCTCTCAACTTCTGCCATCCGGACGTCACTCTCCTAGCAGAGCTTGCCAATAGGGGCAAGGCGGATGTCGTTCTACATCTCGAGGTCTCCGAGGGCGGTGGTAGCACCATCGCCTACTTCCAGGGCTTCCATTACACTTCGCCCGTCGGTCAGGCCATCGCGCAGGAAATCGCCAATTCACTGCGCAAAGAGGAGCCTGGTACAGCATTCGAAATCATCGGCTCAAGACATCGGATGTTGCAACTGACCAAAGCTCCGTGCGTAACTCTCACCCTCGACGCCGAAGTGCTTCGAAAGTTAGCGCCGCACGACGCTTCTGGTGGAATCTCAATGGCCCTGAACAGGTGGTTTGCTGATCTGTAAACCTTTTGCACAGGGTTATCCACAGCTGTGTAAATCTCACATTTAGCTAGATGTTGACCCTCAACCTCAACCTGAGAACCGGCCGCACTTGGCCCCACCCGGCCGTTCCAGGCGCACGTCTTGCCCCCGATACGCCAGTCAAAACTCGATCAGGCCACCAAGGGGATACCGCGATACCAGTTGTTAGACAATGAAATTGTATGCGGACCGGCACACAGTCGTCCTGCGCCGACTCTTGCGACACCGCTTAAATGGGCGCAGCCTGCGAGTAAGCCCGGCAGCACAGCTCGGATGAATACACCGCATCCGTCGAACATGCGCCCAGGTTGGAAGCGGCTGTTGCTCGGGAGTACCTCGCGCCCGGGCTTAGACCGACCAAATGACGCGGTCGACCCACCGGCCAGTACTGCCAGCGAAATCTGCGGGCGGCTCTCATTGCAAGACCCAAGTCAGTTGGGATCAGACTGCAGCTGGTTCTCACGCTCCGGAAGAGAGGTGCGATCCTCTTCGCACCGCTTCCCGCGGCAAGAGCAAGTTTGCTCTCTCGTCACGCGTCGTCCGCGTGAACCAGAAACCCGAGGGCCATACCATCGGATCTCCCCGAGGTGACCGGCGGCCTCAACCGTCAGGGAAACCGGGGCTCGGGGCGCGGCCCCAAGCCGGCCGGTGGGTTTCGCCCCCCGGCTGTGGGTTAATCCCGTCATATTGGATGCTCGCTTTCGTCGCTGGAGCGGTGGGGTCACGTCGCTGGGTCCGCACATCCTGTGGTACCCGGAGCACCTCAACGGGCTTCTCGGCGTCCGGATGCTATAACGCCTGAACGAGATACTCGACGAGATTGCCGACAATAACGACGGGCGAATCGTGGCTAGCAAGGAGCTGTGCGGTCACGTGCTTACCTTCGAGTGAGTCAAGGCAGGGGTGACCCCTCGCCATCCTTGGTTCAATGACGGGGGACCGCTTCGCCTGCGTCGAATGGCCGAGAGGCAGCGACGGGTACCGTCCGAATCCCGCAGCCGCAGCCGCACGAGTCTAGCTACAGGGGATCGGAGATGTAGGGGTCAGGATGCATCGGGCGGTCGGGCGGTCGCGTGTGGTAGGTGGTTCCCGGTGCCCTCGTGTGATGAGGTGCTCGCAAAGGCTTTGGAGCCGGCCGGGAGGGCGGTGGGCATCGACATTGCAGTCGCCGGATTGGCCACCACATCCACAACCTCGCCGGGGGCAAACCGCACCTGACGACCTTTCCCACGCAAAGGAGGTCCTTACCCGACGGAAGCGAGGTTCGGCCACAACGCCGGGCGGCGAGAGAGCCGGCGGCCTCCCGACCTCGCAAGATCGACGGCCAAAGACGAGACTTCCACCACAAAACACCCAGGACGGTCGTCAAGGACTATGACCTCTTCTGCACGAGAGGCGCTCGATCGGCACCATGGTCCGGCGGGTGAAGCCCGTGCCTGACCCCGACAACCCGGCGGCCTCCTCCCGAACAGGCAGGAGGCCAAGACCGGGCTCGGCCGACTCACCCACCAAGCGGGCTCGGCCCAGTTCGTCTAGATCCTCAGGGGCAAAGCGGAACAGGCCGCCAGGGACGTGATCAAGGTGGACCTCCGGCACACCAGTCAGATGTGCGCCACGTGCGGGCACCTAGACCATGGCAACCTTGTCAGCCAGCGGTGTTCCGATGCCGGAGGGTTGGGCAGAAGGTCCACACCGGCGTCGACGCCGCCCGCAATATCGATCTGGCTGGACTGGCCCGCCTGGACACGCAAGCGGACTGAAAAGAAGCCGGCGGCTTCAGCCCATCAGATAAGTCACCTCAGCACTCACGGACGTGGACGTCCAGAGCGGCACTTCAAGTATCGATTTTCTAGCAGTTCCTCGGCGCATCCTGGTGGTGTCCGGTCCCAGTAAGATTCACCTCGCTTGACTTTGGGGACGCAAGTGTGTCAACGCGACTGCGACTGCGCGCCACCGTTGCAGTTGGAGCACGGATTTGCCACCGTCAGAAGCGTGCGTGCACCACGCTCGCGCAACCGCCTCGAGACAAAGGGGCGTGCGATTGCCTGCCAACGAGGCACCCGACCCGGTTTTTAGACCTCCACTTGGTGCAGCTCTGGCACGGACCTCCCGTCCACGGCAACATTGAGGCCTGTCACATCACGGCCACTCCGAAAGCGC
>JAJYNL010000098.1 GCA_021786375.1 Actinomycetes bacterium | reverse complement strand
AAGTTCGGCCTCGGGTCCAGCCTGAATGACCCGGTCGTTATGGTAATAGTCCACGTCGAGCTGGACGAAGAGGGAGTTCACGACGCACCCCCTCGGGGCGCGTGGGCGTGGGGGAAGGCCGCTCGGTGGCGGCTAGCGGATGGTCTCATCCGGAGGAGTCCCTTCGTCGGGCCGGGCAATGCCTGGCTATGCCGATCGGCGGCTCCTCCGGCTGTGGCCATCCACTGCTTGAGGCATTTCCCCTCCTACTCCACCCCGCCCCGTTGGCGACGGCGGCACTTCCGACATTATCACTGTGCAATATACGTGCAATAGCGGAATAGGCAGAAATGCGAAACTCTGCGCAACCTAGCTATGTATTTGAACAGGGATTCTGCTGGTCATAGCGGTTAACGTGGAGGGGACCACAGCCCTCAGACGGCTGAGGTCGGCGCTTCGAGTCCCTTAGCGCCCACCAAATTATCCGTATCAGAACCCTGTGCCCAATCTATGTAAGGGTTCGAGAACGGTCCCGACAGGCTGTAGGGCGACACAGGCCCACTTCAGAGCCCAACGGATTCCTCAATCCGGTCAGCTTGTTCCTGAGCGGAGTTGCTGCGTAGAGCGGCCTGGTGGGTTGGTTGTGATCCGGATCACTCTGGCTCCGCCGCCACGTTCGAAGTCTGACCCTAGGGCAGGTCATGCTCTATTGCCTGGAGGCTGCGGTTCTTGGTCTCGGGAACGCGTCGTTGGAAGTACACGAGGGCGACGAGGGTGAGGAAGCCGAAGAGGAAGAACGTTCCTGCCCCATGGATAGCTCCGAGCAGGGTGAGGAATGAGACCGTCACAACAAAGTTGGCCCCCCAGTTGGCGATGGTGGCCACGCTCATGGCCTGCCCTCTGATGCTGACCGGATAGATCTCGCTGATCAGCAACCAAAAAACGGGTCCGAGGCCGATGGCGAACGATCCGGTGTAAACGAGCAGGGCCCCGATGGCGACGATAGCCGTGGCGCCGGTGAGGTGGTTGCCGCCGATAACAAAAGCAAGGGCGAGGACGATCAAGGCGACGGCCATGCCGGTCGTGCCACCCAACAGCAGTGGACGCCGTCCCACCCGGTCGATCAGTCGAATGGCGACGATGGTCATGCCCACGTTGACGGCCCCGTTGGCCACGTTGGCAAGCAGTGAGGCCGAGTTGCCGAGTCCGGCACCGTGGAGCAGCGTGGGAGCGTAGTAGATGATTGTGTTGATGCCAGTCACCTGCTGAAACACCGCGAGGAGCACCCCGACGGTAAGCATCCCGCGCACGGATGGGTCAAAGAGTTTCCGAGCGCTGGACTTTTCTTGACGGAGCGCTCGCACTTCGCCGATCTCGGCCTCGATGTCAGTGCTGGCCCGGACCCGGTGCAGGACCACCCGCGCCTCGTCCTCGCGACCTTGGGCGATCAGCCAGTGCGGGCTCTCATGCTGAAAGAGCATGCCGACGAAGAGGGCCGCAGCAGGAATGGTGGCCAGGCCGAACATCAGCCGCCAGTTTTCGCTGGACGCCAGTCCGTAGTCGACCAGGTAGGCCGTAAGAATGCCCGAGGTGATGGCCAACTGGTTGAAGCTGACCAGCGCGCCTCGGATCTGGGGTGGAGCGGCCTCGCCGATGTAGAGCGGTACGACCATCGAGGCTGAACCGACGGCGATGCCGATCACAAAGCGCATGACCACCAAGAACGAGAAGCTAGGTGAGAGCGCGGCACCGAGGACACCGACGATGAACAGCACCGCGGTGATGAGCACGGTCGGGCGCCGACCGATTCTGTCCGCGACTTTGCCAGCGGAGAACGCACCCACCATCGCCCCGACGAGGAGAAGGCTGGTGACGAGCTCCTTGTCGAAGGAGGACAGCTTCCCGAAGTCGACGTGCAAGAACAGCAATGCGCCGGACACGACGCCGGTGTCGTAGCCGAACAGGAGCCCCCCGACCGCGGTGATCGCAGCGGCCCAGAACACGTGGCGGCGAATGGCGTGGGCGGTGAGCTCTGGAGGGAGCTTCCGTGAAGGCGTTGGAAATTCAGGCATGCTACCTCCGTTATTCGAGTGATGCGTGGGGAGTCGTGCCCGCATGACCGAGCTGGCGTGTCCGGCAGGCGGAACCGGGATCTCCTTCCCGCCCCGCTGTCAAAGGAAGCCTTCTGGGGAGACTCGGATTGGTCTTTGCACCATTTGATCAAGGTGCGAGGTAACGACGGCCCTCACTCGGACCCATCGAGTCTGGATACAGGCGACAGTCGTCACTGTTCAGGCCGCAGCGGTCGAGGCGTCGAGATAGAAGTCTTGGAGGGCGTGGAGGGGCTGACGCCTTCGGGGAGTGGGCGTTCAAACGCCTCGCGGCCGGCGATCAGCCCGACTCCTCCGGCGCGCTTGTTGAAGACCGCGGTGCGAACGACCTCGATGAGGTCGTCGGTGCAGTCTGATCCGCCTCCGGAGTTGATGAGTCCGATGCGGCCCGGATGGCAGCTGGCCACTTGCCAGCGGGTGAGATCGAACGGGGGGTCGGTGGTGAGTTCGGCGTAGACGAGCGGACCGGTCTTGTCGAAGTCCACTGCGGGATAGCCACGGTTGCGGGTGTCGCGCATCTGCTTGATGAGTTGGGCTTCGATGGTCAGGCCGGGGTGGATGGCCTGACCGGTGCGATCAATGGCAGTCTCGTAGTTAACGCCGTTGTGCTCGAGGGCGCCGTTGCACAGGTGGCACCACAGCACGGTGAACAGGCCCGGTCGATGAGCTTCGCCGAACGCGGCGCTTAACTCGACCAGCTCGCGGTGGACCTCATCAAAACCGGAGTAAGTGGTCGCCATGACTCCCACCGCCACGAGGCGGCCGGCCCGGCCGACCGAGTCGACCATGCCCGGCACTCCCAAGGTGGAGGGGATGGCATTGCTAGCGAAGCCGGCCGCCCCCGAGCGCTCGACGCCCTGGTCGGCGGGTAGCCGCTCCCCCCGAAGCCGGCCGTGGTGGCATATGTGGGTCAGGTTGCTCAAAAGGGTGACCGACGGGCCACTCTGGGTCATCACTCGGTCGATGCAGTCGAGGCCGACGTCTCGGTGTCTTCCGCCGATCCCGGTGAGGTTGATGGTCGACCGCTCGAGGTAGATGCTGTCGACGTCACCCGGCATGGCCTCGGAGTTGGCCTGGTCGGACACGCCGCCACGCACCGGCGGGGGGATCTCGGCTGGGGAGAGGATGGCTGTTGCCACCTGGGAGAGCTGCGGCCGGGGGAGGTGGTGGTTGTGACGGTCGATGATCACTAGGTCGACCTTGGCTCCTCGTAGCCGGCGCGCGGCTGCGAGGCCCCCGAAGCTGGCGCCCGCGATGACGATCCGAGGCTCGCTCATCGCCGGCGGCTTGGTACCCCGATGGCCTCGTTGAGTGCGGCGCGAAGCTGCTCCAATCCGCCAGTGACGTCGGCGCCGAGATGGACCCGCAGGGCGCGTCGACCGCGTGATGCAAGAACGTCGAGATCGCCTCGGGCTTCGGCCTCTTTTACCACTCCGAAGCTGTAGCGGTGCCCGGGTACGGCCACCTCTACAGCGTCGTCACAGGTGATCTGAAAGAAGACCCCGGTGTTGGGGCCGCCCTTGTAGGTTTGTCCGGTGGAGTGCTGGAAGCGGGGCCCGAACCCGACGCAGGTGGCCACCTGCAGGGTGTCCCGGATGAGCGTACGCATCTCGGTAAGGACGGCCTCGTGCGCGGGGGCCATCTGCACGTAGGCGAGCAGGGCCACATAGTCCCCGGACCTGGCGCGTGCGAGATGCGTCCGGACGAAATCGACCAGGTTGGGGTGGCTCGCTCGCGAACTCAAAGGGTTGGCGGCCCGAGTCAGCTCACGGCCGTTGCGATCGTCGGCGTAGAGCTTGATTCCTTCGCCCTCCCACAGTGGTGAAAGCTCAGGCAGGGAACCCTCCTGGTCGTAGCGGTCGGCTAGCTGATGGGCCAGGACCTTGGCCTCTTCGACGTCGGGCTGGTCGAAAGGATCGATGCCGATGATCGAGCCTGCCACCGCGGTGGCGAACTCCCAGCGGAACAGCTCCCCGCCGAGGTCGTAAAGGTCGGACAGCTCGATGCGCACCACGGGATGGCCGGCCTCTTCGAGCGCCGTGATCTTGGCGGCTTGCTCGGCGTCTTCGTCGCCGCCGAGCGCGATGGAGCAAAAGAGCCGGTCGGCTCCATACTGCGACGGCTCACCGAGCGGTTCGCTGTCGACCGGCACCACCCCTTTGCCAAGCTTGCCGGTAGATTCGGCCAGGAGCTGCTCGAGCCAGGCCCCCAAGTGGGCGACGGCGGGGGAGGTGAGGAGAGTTACCTTGTTGCGTCCGGCGTTGACGCAGGTGCCGATGACCGCCCCGAGAGCAAGGCCGGGGTTGTGGGCGGCCGGCACCGAGGGGGCACAGGCGTGGGCCATCTTCTCGGCCGAGGAGAACAGGCGACCGACATCGACTCCGCAGGCCGCGCCGGGCACCATGCCGAAGTCTGACAGTGCTGAGTAGCGACCGCCGATCGAGGGCACGCCGAAGTACACCGCGCGGTAACTCTGGCGCTTGGCCAGGGCCTCGAGGGGCGAGCCGGGGTCGGTGATTGCGATGAAATGCGAGCCGGCCGCCTCGGAGCCCACGGCGGCGGCCATGCGGTCGTAGAAGTAGGCTGCGAAGATGTTGGGCTCCAGTGTGGTGCCCGACTTGGAGGACACGAAGAAGAGAGTGTGAGCGAGGTCGACGCGCTCCTCCATCGCTCGTACCTGCCCAGGGTCGGTCGAATCGAGCACGAGGAGCCGGGGTAGACCCGTTTCGGGGGGAAAGGTGTGGGCGAGCAGGTCGGGGCAGAGGCTCGACCCCCCCATGCCCAGTACCACCGCGTCGGCGAAACGGGCCGTGCGCACCTCTTTCACCAGCGCGTCGAAGCGATGGCCGTGCGCTTCCTGGTCAAGGGCGACCCCAAGCCAGCCCAACCACGCGTCTTCGTCCTTCCCGGTCCACACCGTGGCGTCATGGGCCCAGATGCGGGCCACCTTGGTGGTCGAGCGCCATTCGTCGATGACCCCGTCGACCTGATCGGCCAGCTCTCTTGGCAGCGAGGTGTGGAGCCGCCATGGCTCTGCTCTTCCGACATCGCCGCCGAGGGCGCGTTCCACCGAGGAGAGGAGATCGCGAAATGCGGTGGCGAACTTTTCCACCGCTTCGGCCACCAGCTGGTCGAGCACTTCGGAGAGCTCGACGCCGTGACCCGAAAGGCTGTCCAAGACGGCGTGAGCGCCGTCAAGGTCCTCTTCGAGGGCTGGGCGAACCGTACCGTGGGCCGCGAAGGCCTCGAAGGTGGCCGGCGGCACGGTGTCGACGGTGTCAGGACCCATGAGCGCTTCGACGTAGAGCAGCTCGGGGAGGGCCGGGTTCTTGGTACTGGTCGATGCCCAAAGCAGGCGCTGGGAACGGGCTCCTTGTTTTGCAAGCGCGTTCCACCGTTTGCCCGAGAACAGCTTGCGGGAGATTTCATAGATGACCTTGGCATTGGCGATCGCCACCTTGCCTGCGTAGGCGAGGTCGAGGCGGGGCTCGACCGCCGAGTCGAGGCGGGAAATGAAGATGCTCGCCACCGAGGCGATGCTGGCTATGCCGGCACCGGCGGCGAGGCGGTCCTCGAGGCCGGCCATGTAGGCCTGGGCCGCGGATTCGTACGCGGCGAGACCGAACAGCAATGTGACGTTCACGTTGATGCCGGCACCGATCAGCGCCTGTATCGCGGGGATACCTGCTTCGGTGCCCGGCACCTTCACCATTAAGTTGGGCCGGTCGACGGCAGCCCAGAGCCGCTTGGCCTCGGCCACGGTGGCGGAGGTGTCATGGGCCAGCTCGGGGGAGACCTCCATGCTCACGTACCCGTCGTCGCCGCCGCTCTCGTCGTAGACGGGGCGGAAGATGTCGGCCGCGGCGCGGATGTCGGCGATGGCCAGGGACTCATAGGCCGACTTGGCGTCGGTCGGGCCCGAGCGGCGCAGCTCGGCGATCGCATCGCTGTAGTCGCTCGAGCCGGCGATGGCCGCGTCGAAGATCGACGGGTTGGAGGTCATGCCCCGCAAGCCCTGCTTTTTCACCATGTGCTCGAGCTCACCGGAGGTGAGAAGCGATCGGCGGATACCGTCGTACCAGATGCTTTGGCCGAGGGCGAGTGCCTGGTGGACCGGGGTGGTCATGGGCGTCTCCTCTTCATTTGACTAGGGCGAGGTGCTTCGTGCTGGCTGTGTCGTTCGATTTGGTGGCGGGCGGCGTCGGCCACGCTGTCGGGGGTGAAGCCGAACTTGGTTTGGAGGTCCTTGAGCGGCGCCGAGGCCCCGAACGTGTGCATGCCGATTACCGCGCCGTCGGTGCCCACATAGCGGTGCCACCCCAGGGTGGATGCCTCCTCGACCGCTACCCTGGCCCGGACTGCGGGAGGCAGCACCGAGTCGCGGTAGGTGGCCGGCTGACGGTCGAACAGTTCGCAGCTCGGCATGCTCACCACGCGGACGGCCACCCCTTGGGCACTGAGCTCCTCGTAGGCGGCGACGGCGAGGGCGACCTCGCTGCCGGTGGCGATGATGATGACCTCGGGCGGTCCCTCGGCGGGCTCGGCCAGTACATAGGCGCCCTTGGCGAGCCCCGATGCCGGGGCGTAGCGGGCGCGGTCGAGGGTGGGAACGGCTTGGCGGGTGAGTACCAGGGCGACGGGGTCGTGTTGCAGGCCCATGATGACCCGCCAGGCTTCGGCCACCTCGTTCGCATCGGCCGGGCGCAGCACGACGAGGCCCGGGATCGCTCGTAGCGAGACGAGCTGCTCGACCGGTTGGTGGGTGGGACCGTCTTGGCCCATGCCGATCGAGTCGTGGGTGAAGATGTGGATGACCGGGATCTCCATCAGCGCGGACAGGCGGATCGCTCCCCGGGCGTAGTCGGAGAAAACGAGGAAGCTCGACCAGTAGGCCCGGACCTTGGAGAGCGCCAGCCCACTCGTAATCGCCGCTGCGGCGTGCTCGCGAATGCCGAAGTGGAAGTTCCGAGCTCCGTAGTTGTTCTCTTCGAAGTCCCCCGCACCCGAGAAGGTGAGGCGGGTCTTGGTGGATGGTGCCAGGTCAGCCGACCCGCCGATCAGCCAGGGCACCCGAGGCGCGATGGCGTTGAGGACCTCACCCGAGGAGTCCCGGGTGGCGACTCCGGTGGGGTCAGGATCGAAGGTGGGGATGTCGGCGTCCCATCGCGCGGGGAGTTCGCGGCGCTGCATCGCCAACAGCTCCCCTGCGAGATCAGGATGTGCATTCTTGTAGTCAGCGAACAGGGCCATCCACGCCTCGCGAAGCTCAGACCCGCGGGCCCCGATACCCGCGGCAAAGTGCTCGTAGACCCCGTCTGGAATCAAGAACTTGGCGTCCTCGGGCCAGCCGTAGCTGGCCTTGGCCTTCTTGACCTCTGCCGCGCCCAACGGCTCGCCGTGCGCCGCGCTCGTGTCGACGATGTCGGGCGCCCCGTAGCCGATGTGGCTGTCGACGATGACGAGGGTTGGCCGCTCCGTCTCGTCAAGGAACCCCTGGAACGCCTTGGAGAGCGAACCGAGGTCGTTGGCGTCGGAGACCCGGATCACGTTCCAGCCGTAGCCGGAGAAGATCGCCCCCACGTCCTCGCTGAAGGCGAGTGCGGTATTCCCCTCGATGGTGACGTGGTTGTTGTCGTAGATCCAGCACAGCTTGGAGAGTCCCAGATGCCCGGCGAGCGACGCCGCCTCGTCAGAGATACCTTCCATCATGCAGCCGTCGCCCATTAGGGCGTACACGTTGAAGTCGAACAGCTCGAAGCCGGGTTGGTTGTAGTGGCTCGCCAGCCAGCGCGAGGCGATGGCCATGCCCACTGAGTTCGCGACTCCCTGCCCGAGCGGGCCCGTCGTCGCCTCCACTCCTGAGGTCCAGCGGTACTCGGGATGTCCCGGGCAGCGCGACCCGAGCTCACGGAAGGACTTGATGTCCTCCAAGGTGACCGAGGCCCGGCCGACGGTCTCATAGGCGGGGTTCACCGCCTTCACCTGTGCCAGGTGCAATAATGCGTAGAGGAGGATCGATGCGTGTCCCTCGGAGAGCACGAAGCGGTCCCGGTTGGGCCAGATCGGATCGGCAGGATCAAAGCGAAGCTGGCGTTGCCAGAGTTGATAGCCGACCGGCGCCATGCCCATCGGCGTTCCCGGATGGCCCGAATTCGCCTTCTCCACGGCGTCGATGGCCAGGGTGCGGATGGTGTTGACGCAGATCGTGTCGAGATCACCGGACGGGTGACGTGGTGTGTTCATCGTGGTCTTTCTTCTTGGGTTGGTGGTACTCGCCGGGCCGCTTCCATAGGGTGGGGAGACGGACACGGTCGAGATGGGGAGTGGCGATGACGGACAGCGACGACCAGGGTTACATCGACTCCGAGAAGCGCCTCGCCGCCGAAGCCGCCGCCGAGCTGGTAGAGGCGGGCATGACCGTCGGGCTCGGCACCGGCTCGACCGTCGCCTACCTGCTGGGCGCCCTCGCGCGCCGCAAGCTCGACATCACGTGCGTGGCGACCTCGCCGGCCACCTTCGACACCGCCCGCAGCCTCGGCCTCGACGTCCGGGAGTTCACCGGCATCGACCACCTCGATGTCACCATCGACGGGGCGGACCAGGTGGACCCAGCCGGCTGGCTGGTCAAGGGTGGAGGTGGTGCCCACACCAGGGAGAAGATCGTTGCCGCAGCAGCGGAGCGTTACGTCGTGATCGTCTCGTCGAACAAGCTGGTGGACGCCTTGGCGGCCCCTGTGCCCCTGGAGCTCTTGGCATTCGGCCACGACGCCACGCTTCGAGCTCTCGGCGACGCCCGCGTAAGCGACAAGCCGTCGAGTCCCGACAATGGGGTGCTCGCGGATTACTTCGGACCGATTGGCGATCCCGGCGAGTTGGCGTCGCGGCTCTCGGCGATACCTGGGGTGGTGGAGCACGGCCTGTTCGCGCCCGCCATGGTCAGTGACATCCTCGTCGGCCAGGGCAGTCGGGTGCACCGGCGCTGCCCCGGCGACTGACCCGGCGGCGATGGGGTGGCAGGGGAGCGTTCTGCCTGCCACACGGGGGCTGACAACCTGTCGGGTCGTCACAGCCCCGGGAACCCGTCTTCGAGTGAGCTAAGCACGTGGGCGCCTCCGGCGGCCTCGAGTTCGTCGACCGAGTAGTGGCCGCTCGCCACCCCGACCGACACCGCACCCGTTGCGTTGGTCGCCTCCATGTCGTGGGGAGTGTCGCCGACCACGTAGACCTGGGACGGGGCCAGCTGGTCGTGCAGGCGCATGGCCTTTTCGATGGCCAGGCCGGTTAGCTCGGTCCGGTCGGGTGAGTCCGATCCGTAGCCGCCGAAGACGAAGAACCGGTTCAGGTTGGCGGGAACGAGCTTGGTGCGCGCCGCGCCTTCCATGGCACCAGAGACCAGCCCGAGTATGACCCCGGCCTTTCCCAGGCGGAGCAGGACCTTCTCTACTCCGGGGAGCACCTGGTAGCCCTCTGAGACCCCGATGTCCTCGGCCAGGTGCAGCAGGTAGGCGGCGTAGAGCCGGCTGAGCTCGTCGTCGTTCGGGTCGCGACCAAGCACGGCGTTGAAGGTGGCGCGGGCCACCTGCGGGTCGGTCTCACCTGCCGAGCTGTGCTCGCCAATATCGGCGGGGATGCCGTAGAGTTTGTCGAACGCCGCCTTCCAGCTTCTCGCCCCAGACCCACCCGTGTGGACGAGCGTCTCGTCGACGTCGAACAGTACGACGACCGGCTTGGCCGTCTTCGTGGACTTCGTCGTTGGGTGCATCTCAGTCCTTCTTCTCGTCGTGACCGCCGAAGCCCTTGCGCATGGCCGAGAGCACCTTGTCGGCGAAGTCGTCGAGGCCCCGGGAGGCGAATCGGGAGTAGAGCGCGGCGGTGAGCACCGGAGCGGGGACACCTTCGTCGATGGCCGCGATCGACGTCCAGCGACCTTCACCCGAATCCGACACCCGCCCGGCGTACTCCGCGAGGTCGGGCGAGTCGTATAGGGCGGTGGCGGTCAGGTCCAACAGCCATGACTCGACGACGCTGCCACGACGCCACACCTCGGCCACCGCCGTCGTGTCAATATCGAACTGGTAGTACTCGGGCTGCTCCATCGGGGCGGTCTCGGCGTCGGACATGGCGCTCTTCTTGCCGGCATTCGCGTTGTGCAAGACGTTGAGGCCCTCGGCGAAGGCCGCCATCATCCCGTATTCGATGCCGTTGTGGACCATCTTGACGAAGTGTCCAGCCCCGTTCGGTCCGCAATGCAAGAAGCCGTGCTCTTCCGTGGTGGACCTGCCGGTGCGTCCGGGCGTTCGAGACGCGGAGTCCATACCGGGCGCAATGCTTATGAAGATCGGCTCGAGGTGTTTGACTACTTCGGTCTCACCACCAATCATGAGACAGTAGCCCCGGTCGATCCCCCACACGCCGCCACTCGTCCCGCAGTCAATGTGATGAATTCCTTGGCTGAACAGATTCGTGGCGCGGGTCATATCGTCTCGGTAGTACGAGTTCCCCCCGTCGATGATGGTGTCACCCCGTTCCATGTGGGAGGCGAGACCGTCGATGGTCTTGCCGGTGATCTCTCCGGAGGGCACCATGACCCAGACCGCTCGAGGCGCCGAGAGTTTCTCCACGAAGTCGGCCACCGAGCTTGCCCCAGTCGCCCCCTCTTTCACGAGATTCTTGACAGCGTCGGCGTTTACGTCGAAGACGACGCACGTATGGCCGTCGCGCATCAGGCGGCGCACGATGTTGGCGCCCATCCGTCCGAGGCCTACCACGCCGAGCTGCATCGGGTTATTCGTTGGCATATCTGTTCTCCTTGGTCTGTTCTTCTGCCGTTGTGCGGGCCCCTCCGTTGAGCTGTTGGCAGGGCCGGTCCATGGGTGCCGTGCCGCAGCGGCGTCAGCGCTCCGGGCTGCCCGTATCGGACAGCCATGGCAGCTGCCACGGCGAATGGCCTCGAAGGAGCTCGTCGGCCTCATGAGGGCCCCACGACCCCTGTGGATAGGGAAGGGGTGCGGGTGGATGGTCCACCAGCGGCTGGAGCACCCGCCAGGTTTCTTCGACCGAGTCCTCCCTGGTGAACAAGGAGTGGTCGCCGATGAGTGCGTCGTGTAACAGCCGCTCGTAGGGTTCGGGAGGGCGCCCTAGCTCGGCGGCGAAGGGGAGGTCCATGTGCACGTCTCTCGATGCTCTGCCTTCCGGGCCCTTGGAGAGCATCACCAGGCGCAGGCCCGGGTCCGGGTCGATCCGGATGATCAGCTGGTTGGCATTGGTGTGGCGTGGGTCGTCCAAGAAGGACAGCCGTGGTGGGCGGCGGAAGATGACTCTGACCTCGGTCGCACAGGTAGCGAGCGCTTTTCCGGCCCGGATGAACAGCGGCACGCCCGCCCAGCGCCAGTTCTGTATCTCGAGGCGCAGCGCAATATAGGTCTCGGTCTTGGAGCCCTTGCTGACTCCGGGAATTTTCGAGTATCCGGCATACTGGCCTCGCACGCAGCGGGCCGGATCGACGTCGGCCATGGCTCGGAAGACGTCTATCTTCCTGTCCCACAATGCCCGGTACCCACGCCCGACGGGTGCCTCCATAGTGACGAGGGCCAGGACTTGCAGGAGGTGATTCTGGACCACGTCGCGAAGCGCCCCGACCGGATCGTAGAACTTGCCCCGGTCCTCAACTCCGAAGTCCTCGGCCAGCGTGACCTGTACGGCGGCCACGTGGTCCCGGTCCCACACCGGCTCTAGCAGCGCGTTGGCGAAGCGCAGGAAGGAGATGTCCAGGACGGGCTGTTTGCCCAAGAAGTGGTCGATGCGAAGGATCTGGTCTTCGCCCAGCACCTGGTGCAGCTCCTTGTTCAGCCGGCGGGCCGAGGCGAGGTCATGGCCGAAGGGCTTCTCGATCATCACCGTGGCGCCTTCAGTGAGATGGGCCTGGCCGAGGGACACCACTACCGGCGCGAACAGCGCCGGCGGGATCTCGAGGTAAAACAATGGCCGGGCAAAGCCCTCGAGCGCCTTGGCCAGCACCTTGTAGGTGGCGGGGTCTGCGAAATCGCCGTGCACGTAGCCGAGGCGGCCCGCGAGTCGATGGAAGACGTCGTCTTTCACCGGTTCCCCGGTCGCCTCGATGGCGGCCCGTGCCGCGACGCGTAGATGATCTTCTGACCAGGGCTCCTTGGCCACGCCGAGGACCGGGCAGTCGAGGCGCCCGGCAGCTTCGAGGCGGTAGAGCGCCCGAAAGGTCATCTTCCGGGCGAGGTCCCCGGTGATCCCAAAGATGACCAGGACATCGGCCGGATTCGGCGTGGTCGCACTCATGTTAGG
>JAJYNL010000103.1 GCA_021786375.1 Actinomycetes bacterium | reverse complement strand
AATCGGTACTGTCCGTCGGCCAAGCGGTTGGGCCAAGGAATGAGCGGAGCGCCGTGGGCGCCGTCGCACATGGCGTCGATCGGATAGGGGTCCAAGACCGATCGACCGCCGACCTCGTAGCAGCGGATCCCGCCGCCGACTTCCACGACAGTCGCACGCTGGTCCTCGTAGGTGATTTCGACCTGGCGGCCCGACGGGGAGGCGTCCAAGGGTGCTCCTTTGTTCCTGGGCGTCTTTCGAGCACAACGCTCGAGTTAGTGTCGCCAGGGTTTGGAGCAACAATGCCGTCGGCTGCGCCGAAAGACTTAGCCGGAACTGTTGCCAGTAATCGTACTACCGGTGTCCGTGTGCCGCAAGCCGGGCGTGGCAGCTGGCGGCGGACTATTCGGCGTCAACGCTCTCCGAATCGAGTAACACCTCGGAGGTCTCGGCCCCGCCCCCGGAAGGGTGCAGGTGACCCAACCCGTAGAGGGATTCGTAACGACTTGCGTGCAGGTTACTCCGCCGGGCTATGGCGAATGAGTTGGGTATGCCCGGATTTCGACAGTGCGGCGGGGCCGATTGAACCGCATTCGGGGGAACTGGGGTGGCAAAGGCGCCTCGGACCTGGATTGCGTCCCGTGAAGTGGCGGGGATTCGCTATGGATATCCCCCGGTGGCCGGCAGGCACACTGCTGACGCGCAAAGCGGCCTTCAAGATGCCTTCCTGGAAGATCGAGATCAGCGGCGGAGTCCTCTCATCCTGCCGGAATGTATTGCTCAGTGCAGCCAGGCTTTCGGGCCTACTCCTTGTGATGCGCCCTAAGCCGGCGTCGCTCACCGAGGCATGCGGATATATTTGCGTGGTGTCCCAAAGCGATTCGGAAATTTCCGCACAAACCGGCGGAACAAGAGGAATCCGAATTGCACGCGAGTTGGCCCTGGTGGTGCTGGACGGACTGGTGCCGTTGTTGCCGGGCCTGGTTCAAAGGCTGTTGGCCGGGAACGATCGAGGGGAGTATCCGCATGCCCGGGGTACGGTGCCGACATCGCGGGAACTCCTCGGCCGCCTGCTGCGCATCGATGCCGTATACCTCGCCGGTCTGATTGCGTCGGGCTTCATCTGGTCCTTGTCTCCAATCCCCTCCGGCTCACCAATTGTGGGAGGGATAGTCGGCCACCTGAAGGGCCAGACGTTTGCGGGGCTCCTCGAGGGCATCGGACTCGGCCTCGGACTTCTGGTGCTCGTGTGGCGCCTGGTGGCCTTCATCGGGGTCGCGGCCTGGATAATCGTGCCAGGCTCCTCGGCCTCCCGGCTCGCATTCGTGCCGCCGGCGGGGCCACCCCGGCGATCTCGCACCACTCAGGCGCCTGCGGCGCCGATTCCCGACTCGGTGCCCGGTCGGCCCGGCGCCTATCATTTGGCGGCCATTGCGGTCTATGCCGCCCTGGAGGCCTACTTCGCGCTGACCACCAAGATCGGGATCCATCTGGCCACAGGACTGATCTCCGAGCGTGCAGCGGACCCGCTCTCCTTCCTGTGGTTCCTGGGATGGTGGCCATTTGCCTTGGCCCATCATCTCAACCCCTTCCACACCTCGCTGGTATGGGCGCCGGGTGGATACAACCTCGCCTGGGCAACACCGGTTCCTTCACTAAGCGTGCTCGGGCTGCCGCTGACCCAGGCCACCAATCCGATCGTCACTTACAACGCGCTGACCATTCTGGCGGCGCCCCTGGCCGCCTACACGGCCTTTCTGCTCGCATACGAGCTCGGCATCACACGCTGGTTTGCCGTGGCCGCCGGACTCATCTACGGCTTCTCGCCCTACGTATTTGCCCAGGAGCGGGGCCATTTGAACCTGATCATCGCTTTCGTGCCGCCTCTGGTCGGGGTGATCTGGCTCCGCTACCGCCGCGATCGGCTGGGACGGCGGCTGGCTATCCTGCTACTCGCGGTTGCGCTGGCGTTCCAGTTCGGTGTTTCCAACGAGATATACGCGACCGCCTGCCTTTTCTTTGCTCTCCTGCTCGCTGCGGACTACGGGTGGAATCGAAGCGGACCAAGGAGATTGCGCCGGCGCGAGTTGGCCACCGCCTTGTGGGGAGTCCTTGGGTCGTTGGCGCTCGTCTCGCCGTACCTGTTGGAGATGGTGCTGCATTTTCATTCACGCGCGGTCAATTCAGCGGCGTACTTTGCCAACGACGTCTATGGCATCGTCCTACCCGACCCACTGTCGCCGTTCGGTTCGAACCTACAGAGCCTGACCGGCTCGCTCTTCGCGAAAGGTTCCGAACTCGACGGGTACATCTCGCTTCCCCTGCTGCTCCTCTTCGCCTATTTTGCGCTGCGGGCCTTCCGCTCGCAGAAATCGTCCAGGCTTGTCCGCGTGCTTGCCATCTTGGGCGTCGCGAGCCTGGTGATCTCGCTCGGCCCGGAGCTGCAGGTTCGCGGCCAGTACTGGCTCCCGCCGTTTTCCTCGGCCGGCACGCTCAACCTCGCCATCATGCCGTGGTCGTTGCCGGCCAAGTTGCCGATCCTGGCCAATGCGCTCCCAGACCGGATCAGCATGTACACGGCGCTTTTCTTCGGCCTAACCATCATGCGGGGATTGCAGGAGATGTTGGCCCGGCCCGGCGCCGATGTCGCCGGCGGCGGCCGCAGGCGACCGGCCTACGCCGGGTTGGCGTTGCTTGCTGGCCTGGGCATTCTGGCCGACCTTCCCTGGACGCAAAGGAGCACGCTGGGTTTACCCATCGATCAAAGGGTGGTTCCCGCGCTGTTTTCCTCGCCCGAGCTTGCTCATTGCCTTCCGCCGTTGTCCGTGGCGCTCTTCCTGCCTTTCGCCGGGTCGGGGTATGCGATGGGCGACCAGGTGGCTGCGGGCTACTCCTTCAAAATGGCGGGTGGCTACCTGGGAGGTGCGCCTGCCTGGGTACAGTCCCAGCCGCTCTACAAGGATCTCCTTGCCTACCGGCCGCTGCCGTCCGCTCTCGAGCCGCAGTTCCCCGCGCTTCTTATGCGGCTCGGTATCAACGCCGTTGTGGTTCCGACCGGCGTCGGCGCCCCCTGGACTTCCTACGTTGCAGCTCTGGGGCCGAGTTTTCCGATGGCCTGTTCCTCCGGGGGCGTGATCGTCTACCGTCACAGCTGATCTCGAGCTGTGCCTACCGGCCGCCCAACCGGCTGCAGGCTACTGGGAGACTCCGGCCCTCGCCTGCGGAGTTCGCGGCGCCATGTGGCCAAATGGGCGCCAGCCGTGGCTGGGCGGGGCTGATTGCATGCGGGGTGCCCGCTTGGCGCACCGGTATTAGCTGCGCTGAATTCGCTTGGAATACTTCGGCCGCAGCCGGCGCACACCGGCTGCGGCCGAAATCGGCGGGGACTCTCATCTGCCGCGAAGAGGGGGTGACTCCGCACTCGCCGGCGGCTGCCGGGCTGGAGAGTCCCGGGATCCGTTAGCCGCGCATCGCTCCGGAAGTGAGGCCCGCGGTTGGGTGGTCTGCGGTTCCGTCTTTCCGCGACCCGGGTTCCACGGAGGTCTCCCGAGAGCCGGCAAGACCCGCCCACATGCAAAGGGCGAAGAGAACGAGCAGCGGTCCGCTATTGGGGTCGGTGCCCTGGCCGGTCAGGATGCCACCCAAAGCCTCCCCGAAGATCCAGATCGCGGTTGCGAGCGCTATCGATGCGGCGAGGAAGGCCCGGGGGTGGAAGTTGAAGGCGACGGCGATGCCTATCGCGAGCATGGCGAAGGCCAGCAGCATGTCCAGCCACGGACCGGTGCCCTGCAGCGATCTCGCCGCGGCAGAGAGGAGGCGGTTCAAGAAGCCGGGCTCCCCCGAGGCCGCCTGTGTGATCAAGGAGGAGATTGCCCCTTTGGTCTGATTAGCGGGTTCGAGCAGCAGGAAGCCCGAGAAGACCCATAGCCCGAGCCACGCCGTCTTAGCTGGGGCGCCTCCGAGCTGCGGAGCCGGGGCGATGTCTTCACCTGCCGAGTGTCCCGGCCAGAGAAGCGTGCCAATGATCACGTAGAGGATCACCGCGCCGGGCGCACCGGAAAGCGGCGATCCGGCCGTAAGGGCCCCACCGAGGCCCTCGCTCAGCCACCAGACAAGCAGGGACCACGCGAACGATCCTGCTAGCGCGAGGCGAAGAATGCCCGGTCGGAGACGAAGTGCCCCGATGATGATCCCCGCGCCGATAAGAACCTGGATCGTGGCGAACACCGCATTCCAGGCGACGATGTCAGGCGTGATGAAGTGGGCGATTGAGAGGGTTGGGCGGGCAACGAATCCCGGGTTCCCCTGAGCGCTCGGTACGAGCACGTCGTTGACGAAACTCCGGGTGAACATGAATGGTTGGAGCTGGAGCAGGCCGTCGAAGAACCAGATGGCACCCAGGGCTGCTCGCAAGCCGGTTGGAGTGACCCTGCGGTGGGCCGGTTGGGAGGACGCCCCTCGATGAAAGATGGTAAGAGGATCGGTACTCATAAGCAAATGATTGCGAAACGCACCCGGGGGCGGGAAGGGTGACTCCACGCGGGCGAGTCCGTGATTCCACGCCCCCAGAGTGCGAGGGGCCGGCGGGGGACCCTGCCGTGATGGCCGGCCGGGAGGGAACCCGAGGCTCCTGGCGGGGCCGGGCCGGGCAATCATCGATCTGGGTTATCCCGTGATGCCAAGGTCTGGACACAGCGTCCGAAGAGGATGTGCCATCCCGGCTGATCGCCGGAATGGCACATTGCCAAGGGTAGAAAGAGCTATACGGCCAGTACTGGCGCTTGCGCAGCTACTTCAGCGAAACGGCAACGCCATTCGAGAAGCCCGAATCGTGCAATTCGAGCTTGACGATGGCGTCGTTCTGCGGAATTTGGAAGGGCACGACCGCATTGATGGTCACCCCTGGATTCACCTGCGTGGCATCCTGGTCGCCTTGCAGATATATCGAGCCGGTCGTGTCGGCACTGAATTGGCGGTTTTGTGCGTCATAGGCATACTGATTCGAGTCGAAGAATGTCTGCGCCTGGGACTTGTCATTGGTGACCGTCATTGACACAAGGCACTCTTGCGCTCCGGCAGGAACGTTCTCTCCAAAGCCATCATTGTTCACGGCGGCAGCAGCCGCTGCGCCGCAGTTGACGTTGTTGAGCACGAATGCGAAGTCTCCGTCGTAAACTTTCGTCCCGATGCCGGCAAGGCTGGCAGTAGTGGCCGGACCGGCGGTCGTCGAGGACGATTTCGGGTTCCCGGTCGGGGCAGAGGTTCGAGCCGTGGACGAAGAGGTGCTGCTCCCCCCGCTCAGGGCGCTGGCGATGATCGATACGAGAATTACCGCGCCGATAATGATTCCGATATTTCGGCCGATATGGCGCTTCTTGTTGGCTTTTATGATTTGCGGCTCGGAGCCGGTCTTCGGGTTGTCTGACATGAGCGCAAGTATTTCGCATGACTGTGACAAAACTCCCGGCGGGATCGGCATCACCGGCGCTTGGAAGAGTTGCTAATCGCCGGGATCAACTCGGTGAAACACAGTGTGGCATTGCGAGCAGCTAAAACACACCGATGTAATCCGTATACCGCGCTCAGGAGCGCCCGAGTTCGATACAAATAAGACAAGGCAAGGTTTCCCCTATACCGGTCATCGTGATCGCGGCCCGCCCGAACATGTCTTGGGTTTTCGAGGGGATTTGTGGCGGGCCTGCACCCGGCTGATCGGGAACGGGTTTTCTGTGCGCCCCGTCTTGGACGTTCCGTGCGGATCGCGGCGGTTGGGGCGGCGCTTGGCTGCACCGGTGTGGGCGACGCCACCGGGTGCTAACATCAGTCTTGCTTCACAACCAACCCTCGGGGAAGCCGGTCGAATTCCGGCACTGGTCCGCAACCGTGGGCAGAAGAGATTCTGCGAGTCGGGATACCGAAGGTTGGTGCGATTCCCTAATCCGTCGAGACACGGGGGCAGGGGCTCGAGGGGTCGTTCGCCATTTGGTGTCCTCACTTCCGGCTTCTGCTCCGAAGGTGAGGAACGTTGCGTATTACGCGCCCCTTGGCCGGCGTCAGTGCCGGTCTTTCCCTGTCCCTGTTGGGCCTGCTGGCTGGTGCGCCGGTTTCAGCAAGCACTATTGTCCAGTCGCCGGGAAGTGCGCAGTCCGCCGCTGCCGCCTCTTGGCTGGCTTCCAAATTTGTCGCCGCCGGGTATATACCCAACCCGGGCGGCGGAAGCGCCAACCTTTCCGACACCGCCCAGGGCGTTCTGGCCTTGGCGGTCTCGGGCCGCGACCTCTCTGTCGCGCGAAGCGGCCTGGTATACCTGGCGGCGAATCTGACAAGCTACCTATCGCAAAACGGGTCCGATGGGCCGGGCCAGCTCGCGATGGTGATCCTGGACGCGGTCGCACTGGGAGTCAACCCGGCCAGCGTCGGGGGATCGAATCTGGTGGACCGCTTGCTTGCGACCGAGCAGACCAGTGGCGTGGATGCGGGCATGTTCGGCACCGAAGCCCAGCTTGCCAATTATGAGGCGGGGACCTACGACCAGGGCCTTGCTCTGGCGGCCCTGGCGGGTGCAGGAGTGACCGGCACTACGCAGGTGAATTCCGCGGCTGGCTGGCTTTCCGCTCAGCAATGCCCCTCCGGGGGTTGGACCTTGCCGGACCAGGCGCTCAACCCCTGCGCGGGCTCGCCCGCCTCCGGCCTGGGTCCGGACACCAACACGACGGCGCTGGCGGTGATGGGACTTGTCGCCCAGGGGGACCTGTCATCGACGGCACGCGCCGCCGCGATGCAGTTCTTCAGTGGTGCCCAGAACACCGATGCCGGCTGGGGATACGAGCCGTCCGGCTCCCCCTCGGATCCCGATTCGACCGCCCTGGTAATACAGGCCCTGCAGTCGCTCGGTGTCGCCGCCACCTCATCCTCACTCGCCAAAGGCACCGCGACACCACTCGGGAGTCTGGAAAGCTTTCAACTGCTCAGCGGAGCCGATGCAGGCGCCTTCAGCACTCCGTGGGCGCCCGGCTCTCCTTCCACCCTGGCCACCTATCAGGCAATTCCGGCGTTGACCGGGGCAATCTTCCCCGCACACGCAGCGCAGGTCGGCTACTGGCTGGTCGCCTCGGACGGCGGTGTCTTCTCCTTTGGTGACGCGGGCTTCTACGGCTCACTCGGCGGCACAACCCTCAACAAGCCGGTGGTAGGCATCGCCCCGACCCCGGACGGCAAGGGCTACTGGCTGGTTGCCTCGGACGGCGGTGTCTTCTCCTTTGGTGACGCGGGCTTCTACGGCTCACTCGGCGGCACAACCCTCAACAAGCCGGTGGTAGGCATCGCCCCGACCCCGGACGGCAAGGGCTACTGGCTGGTCGCCTCGGACGGCGGTGTCTTCTCCTTTGGTGATGCGGGCTTCTACGGCTCACTCGGCGGCACAACCCTCAACAAGCCGGTGGTAGGCATCGCCCCGACCCCGGACGGCAAGGGCTACTGGCTGGTTGCCTCGGACGGCGGTGTCTTCTCCTTTGGTGATGCGGGCTACCTCGGCTCGCTACCGTCGCTCGGCATCAGCACCAAGGGATCCGTTGGAGTGACCGGCGAGGGATAGTGCCATGAGGCCGCTGTTTTCGCCCTTGGTGAAAGCGGGCGCGACCGCCGGTCTGGGCGCCGCGCTCCTCGCCCTGCTGGGACCCTCGGCGCGGTATCCCCTACAAGGTATCGCTGCAGCCGCGAGCGACGTTTACGTCGCTGTCGTGGTGGATTTCGGGGGCCTGAGCGGAGCACCGTCCCAGCCCGTTGCCACGTGCGCCGAGGTGCCCTCGGGTTCGAGCATGGCGGATGCCCTTGCCGTGGGAGCGAAACAGGTCGCTTCGGCGTATCCGGTGCCCGGCGGCGCTCTCGGGTGGGCCCCGAGCGGCTTGCTATGCCAGATCGACGGCCTCCCCACCGCCCAACAGGTAAGCAATTGTGACTCGATCGTCAACGGGAAGTACCAGTACTGGTCCTTCTGGACAGCCGGCTCGGCGACTTGGAGCTATGCCCAGGTCGGGCCGGCAAGTATCGTGGCTGTACAGGGGGCCGTGGAGGGTTACCGCTTCGAGCTCTCCGGATCCGGCGACTCCACCGATCTGCCACCCGCCATCAGTCCCGACTTCAGCCGCATTTGCCCCGCCACCTCGCCTGCGGGCTCTCCCGCGACGACGAAGGCGGCTCCATCTCCGTCCACCACCGCAACGGTCACGTCACAGGCACACGAAGGTACCTCGTCAAGCGTGAGCGGCGGTTCCGCCGACACCACCTCCGTTCGTCCGGGGGCAGCCGCCACCCAGACGGGCGTCACCACCCCCACAGGTTCTTCTCTGCAAGCGGGACCCTTGACCACGGGTGGCGGTTCCACCACCGCAACGCTTCCCAAGCAGGTGAAGCCGGCGTCTGCCGGCGGGGGAGGGGGCTCGAAGCTGGAGTTCGCCGGGGTAGGGGCCTTCGTTGCATTGCTGGCCGCCGGCGCCGCCTTGCGCATGCGCAAAGGGGCGCCATGATGAAGACGGGTTCCGCGCTGCATCCGCTGGCCTGGTGGCTCTGGGCAACCGGAGTGGGAGCCGCGGCTCTCCAGACCACCAACTTGGCGCTGCTTTTGCTGCTGGCCGCCGAGACTGCCTACGTAGGTGCTCTCTTTGTCGAAGGGCGCAACTCGCGGGAGATGGTCGGTGCCGTTGCGCGACTTGCCGTGTTCGCGGTGATCGTCCGCCTGGTGGTGCAGATCCTGTTCGGCCAGAGACTGCCGGGCAGCGAGGCATTCGCGCTCCCATCCCTCCCGCTACCCACCTGGGCTGCAGGCGTTTCCATCGGCGGCGTGGTGACCTGGCAGTCCCTGGAAGGAGCGTTGGAAGGCGGAATCCAGCTGGCGGTGGTGCTCGAATGTTTCTCGCTGGCCAACGCTCTGGCCCACCCTTACCGGCTCCTGCGCGTCCTGCCCGCGGTGCTGTACGAGACGGGACTGGTGGTGAGCGTGGCGCTTGCCTTCACCCCGGAGTTGGTGCGCCGGCTGAGCGATGTCAAGGAGGCCAGGCGGCTGCGGGGACGCCCCACGCGCGGCGTCCGGGGTGTCAGGCACATGGCGGTACCTGTGCTCGAAGGGGGTCTTCAGCGTTCACTTGAGCTGGCGGCGGCGATGGATGCCCGCGGATTCGGGCGTTCAGGACGGAGCGATCCTCGCGTGGCGCGGCGACGCACCGCAGTTCTGGGGGTATCGATGACCATGCTGATCCTCGGCTCGCTGGCCATAGGCGGGCTCGGGGCCGGGCGTTCCGCAGGAGTGGCGATGTTTACCCTGGGCGGCCTCGGCGTCGGCATCGCCTTTCGGGAAGGGGAGCGCCGGTCCCGGAGAACCCGTTACCGGCCCTATCGCTTTGGCCCGGTGGAGTGGGCGGTCAGCCTTTCGGGCCTGCTGGCGAGTGCCGGCTTCGCCGTGGCCGCCCACCTGGAGGGCGGTATGCGACCGCTGATCGGGACGCTCGCGCTGCCTCCATTGCCACTCCTGGCGCTGCTGGCCTGCGCGGTTGCGCTCCTTCCCGCCACTGTCTTGCGACGCGCCGGGACTCCGGCTCACGGATTGGAGAGCGAGGTGGTGGCGGGATGATCAGCTTTCAGGGTGTCCGCTTCACCTATCCCGGGGGAACCGAACCTGCACTCGTGGTGGATCGGCTGACCATACAGGAGGGCGAGTTCTGCCTGGTAATGGGGGAGACCGGAACCGGGAAGAGCACGCTCTTGCGTGCCATCAACGGCCTGGTGCCCCACTTCAGCGGTGGGACGATGGCCGGCGAGGTGACGGTGCTCGGCCGCTCCACGCGCGACCATCGTCCTCGTGAACTGGCCGACCTGGTCGGCTATGTGGGACAGAGTGCCTCGGCGGGATTCGTGGCCGAAACGGTCGAGGAGGAGCTGGCCTACACGATGGAGAACCTGGGTGTGGCTCCCCAGGCGATGCGCCGACGGGTGGAGGAGGCTCTGGACTTGCTTGGGCTCAGCCGGCTTAGGTCCCGTTCGGTGCGCACGCTCTCCGGGGGCGAGCAGCAGCGCACCGCCATTGCCTCGGTTCTCACCGCCACGCCCAAGGTCCTTGTGCTCGACGAGCCAACTTCGGCACTTGATCCGGCGGCGGCCGAGGAGGTGCTCTCGGCCTTGGCCAGGCTGGTTCACGACCTCGGGCTGACGGTCGTTATGGCCGAACACCGCTTGGAGCGCGTTCTGCCCTTCGTCGACACCGCGGTGCTACTCCCCGGGGGTCCTCAACCGCCGGTGGTAGGAACCGCCGCCCAGGTGGTCGAAGGGGCGTCGTCGGTGCCACCGATCATAGAACTTGGCAGGGCCATGGGCTGGAGCCCTCCGCCCCTGTCGGTCAGGGAAGCGCGCAGGCTGGCTTCTCCGCTACGGGAGCGGCTCAACCTCGTGGTCGGTGAGTCCAAGCCCCTTAATCCGACGCCTTGGGAGCCCCTGGCCTCGGTTCACCACCTTTCGGTTAGCTACGATCGGCGTCCTGCGCTCCTTCAGGTGTCCCTCTCGGTGCGCCGAGGTGAGGTACTAGCGGTCATGGGCCGGAACGGATCGGGAAAGACCACCCTGCTGCGCCAGCTCGCCGGCGTCGGTGGCGCCAGGCGCGGTGAGGTCCTCGTGCAGGGCGGGTCTCCGGAGCGAATCGCGGCCCGGGAGCGCATCCGACGAGTAGGAATGGTTCCACAGGATCCGGGAGCGCTGCTCTACGAGGACTCGGTGGCCAAGGAGTGTTCGCTTGCGGATCGCGAAGCCGGACTTCCTGCGGGAACCACTGCCCGGCTCTTCGAGCGGCTGATGGGGGAGAAGGCCGACCAAAGGCATCCGCTCGATCTTTCCGAAGGACAGCGGCTGGGCTTGGCGCTGGCGGTGGTTCTAGCGCCCGCACCGGCTCTGCTGCTTCTCGACGAGCCGACCCGCGGACTCGACTATTCATCCAAGGCAAGGCTGGTAGCCCAGCTCGCCGAGCTTGCCGCAGGTGGTACCGCGATCGTTGTGGCGAGCCACGACGTTGAGATCGTGGCCCGCCTCGCACATCGCGTCATAGTTCTGGCCGAAGGGGAGATCGTCGCTGATGGCCCGGCGCGCGAGGTGGTCTGCCATTCGCCGGTGTTTGCCCCCCAGATCGCCAAGATTTTCGCCCCCCACGCCCTCTTGAGCGTGGATGAGGTGACCCGCGCTCTTGCCGGGAGCGAGTCGCGGTGAGCAAGCTGGGCGGTCCGGCAGGCAGGCTGGTGGGCGTGGATCGGCGTGCCGGGATGATGCTGGCGCTGGCCTCGATGGCCGGGGTGATCGCCTTTGCCTGGCCCTTCTTCGTCTCGGCACATGCCCCCAACACCAACTCCGCGCATAGCGCGGATGCGCCATACGTGCTGGTGGCGCTCATGGTAATCGTGGTCGCGGTGACCCTGGCCGAGCTCTCGGAAGGTCGCCTGGACGTGAAATCCTTGGCCATGCTGGGCATGCTGGCGGCGGGCATGGCCGCCCTTCGGATTCCCTCCCCGGGCATGGACGGCTTCGAACCTATGTGGTTCCTTCTGATCCTGGCGGCGCGTGTTTTCGGGCCCGGCTTCGGCTTTGTGCTTGGGGCGGCGGGCATGGCCACCTCGGCATTGCTGACGGGCGGGATCGGCCCGTGGCTGCCGTTCCAGATGCTGGCGGCAGGCTGGGTGGGCCTGGGTGCAGGATTGTTGCCGGGTGCACGAGGGAGAGCCGAGATGCTGGTCCTAAGTGTCTACGGTTTCGTGGCGGGAATCGCCTACGGGGCGGTGATGAACCTTTGGTTTTGGCCTTTCGTGACCGGATCCGCTAGCTCCCTGTCATTCGTTCCGGCGCTAGGTCCTTTGGCGAACCTGCATCGTTTTGCTCTCTTCGACCTTGCGACCTCTCTCGGCTTCGACCTGCCGCGCTCCATCGTCACCATGGCCTTCCTGCTCACCGTCGGCCCCGCGGTGCTTCGTGCTCTGCGCAGGGTGTCGCGCAAGGCGCTGTTTGTCCCCGAATGCGCCCAGGCGGGACCTGGCCGCACTTAGCCTGCTGCCCTCGGCATATGTCCGCGGCCCGGGGAAACATCGGCCGCCGGGACGCCGGCATTGGCCGAATCCATCGCTCGCGTGCCGGCTCAGAGGGTGGCCCCGGGATGGCGGCCGGTCCTCGAAGTCCTGCAATGCCGGCAGCGGGTGTCGGACACCGCTCGGTTCAGGATAAGGATAAGGGTGCGCCTTGACCAGGACGGGGCCCGGTGGCTGCCGGAGCCAGTTCAACCGGGCTCGAGGCCTCTCGTCGGTGCTCCCCGTCCAGTTCTTTGGTCCCCTTGGCTCCGGTCCCGGAGGGAGCGGTGACCGGAGCCCTATGTGTGCCGGGCTCTCACGCGCCGTAGAGGGTGAGGGCCACGTGGTCGGCGCTGACGAGCCCGAGAACGTGTCGCAGGGTGGCGACGATCATG
>JAJYNL010000080.1 GCA_021786375.1 Actinomycetes bacterium | reverse complement strand
AACGGTGTCCAGGGTGCGTGTGTTGACAACGGAGCTACCGCTCACGGCAGGACTCCAAGCAAACCACGCGGGCCTCGGCTCGTCGTGGGAGGTGGCGATACCACCGACTCGCAGAGTCCCGAGCACACGGCGTGCTCGGGGGAGACTCAGCGGCTGGAGAGCGAAAAGAAAAGGCGTGCATAGGAATGCCTACGTACGCTGGAGCGGAGAGTAAGCGTGCTTATGCCTGCATTGATGCCGCTGCGCGCGTAAGAATGAATTCAGGCGAAGGCCGCATGTGGTTCGCCGCCTAGGCCTGGCGGCGAGTGAAAGGGGTCACGATGAAAAGCACGATGCAGGAGTCCAGGCTCTCGGTCACTTCCATTCTTCGTCATGGTCTGCTTCTCTATCCCGGGTCCAAGGTGATCACCTACGACGGCACCGGGGCCAACGAGAAGACTTTTGCCGAGGTAGGCGCTAGAGCCGCTCAGCTGGCCAATGCCCTGGTCGAATTGGGGGTGGGCCGGGATGACAGGGTCGGGACCTTCTGCTTCAACCACAACCAGCACCTTGAGGCCTACCTGGCCGTGCCCTCCATGGGTTCGGTGCTTCATACCCTGAACGTTCGGCTCTTCTCCGAGCAGCTGGAATTCATCATCAACGACGCCGAGGACAAGGTGATCATCGCTGATGCGGTGGTGATGCCTTTGCTCGCCAAGGTGCTGGGCGCGTGTAAGACGGTGCAGACCGTGCTGGTGGTGGGGGATTTCGATGCCTCCACCCTGGCCGGTGTCCACTATCGGGTCCTCTCCTACGAGGAGTTCATCGCCGGGCGCCCAACCGCCTACGACTGGGTCGAGCCCGAAAGCGAGACCGACGCCGCTGTCATGTGCTACACCAGCGGAACCACGGGCAATCCCAAGGGCGTGGTCTACTCCCACCGCTCCACCTGGCTGCACTCCCAGGCCGTGACCAGCTCGGCCTCGCTTGGGCTCAGCACCGAGGACCGGGCACTGGTGGTGGTTCCCATGTTCCACGCCAATGCCTGGGGCATTCCCCACGCCGCCTGGATGGTGGGGGCGGACCTGGTTATGCCCGGACGCTTCCTGCAGGCGGCCCCGCTCGCCTGGATGTTCACAAACCTCCGACCGACCATGTCCTCCGGGGTTCCGGTCATCTGGAACGACCTTGTCCACTACGCCGAGGAAAACCCGGTCGACTTCTCCTCCGTGCGACTCTTGTGCGGCGGCGGCTCCGCGGTTCCCCGCGCCCTGATCGAGGCTTTCCGCGACGAGTTTTCCATCAATCTGGTCCAGGGCTGGGGGATGACCGAGACCTCGCCGGTATGCACGCTGGGGATCCCACCGGTGGGAACTCCGCCCGAGCGCGCGATCGAATACCAGGTGACCGCAGGCCGCCCCCTGGCGGGCGTGGCGCTGCGCATAGTGGACGCCGACGGCAACGTCGCACCCAACGACGGGAAGTCCCTCGGGGAGATCGAGGTCAGTGGCCCTTGGATAACAGGGAGCTACTACAAGAACCAGCGCCCCGAGTCCTTCGACGACGGCTGGCTGCGCACCGGTGATATGGGGACGATCGACGCGGAGGGGTACTTGCGCATCGTCGACCGCACCAAGGACGTCATCAAGTCCGGAGGCGAGTGGATCTCCTCAGTGGAGCTCGAGAACGCGCTCATGGCCCATCCGCTGGTCTTCGAGGCCGCAGTGGTCGCCGTGCCCGACCAGAGGTGGGACGAGCGCCCGCTGGCCTGCATCGTGGTTAAGCCCGGTGCGACGCTCACAGCCGAGGAACTTTCCAGTTTCCTACTCGACAAGGTGGCGCGCTGGTGGCTGCCGGAGCGCTGGAGCTTCGTGGACGAGATCCCCAAGACCTCGGTGGGCAAGTTCGACAAGAAGGTGCTGAGGAACCTCTACGCCGAAGAAAAGCTGGAGGTGACCAGGGTCGACTAGCGCACCAGCGGTAGCCTCTGGCAAGCTACACTCTGCCTGCTGGGAGAGCCAGGAGGCGAGGATGCTTGCAAAGTCTGATCTCGAGGCGCCGATGGCCGCGCTCGAATCTCTCATAGAGAGCGTCGAGGAGCTGGGATACCGTCACCTGCTGGGGGCGGACCCCTCCGAGGTCGAGCGGACCATCGAGCGGGAGAAGGCGCTCGCAAAGGTGGTGAGGGCGCTGGTCAAGGCCCACCGGGATCTCGAGGCGCTGAGCGACATGTGTGATTGACGCCGCCGCCGGTAGGTTCCGGAGCGGCGGGGAAGGCAGTGGATATGTCTGATGCCGGAAGCGGATCAAGGGTGGCGGAGGGGGACCTGTTGGCCAGGGTGAGCCCCGAGGTTGCCGAATCCAGCACCCTAACCCGTTTCGCGCGTTGGCTGGAGGAGGCGACCGGGCTCGATTTCCCGGATTATGCGGCGCTACACCGTTTCTCCGTAGAGCACCTGGAGCGATTCTGGGCGCTCTGGTGGGCCTACTTCGACCCTGACTTTGCCGTCCACCCGATCGGTGCTTCGGCCATCGCCGGCGACGATTTCGATCCCACCAGCGTGCTCAGCTCGCGAACCATGCCCGGTGCAGTCTGGTTCGAGGGGGTCGAACTCAACTACGCGCGCTACGCACTGGGGGCCCAGGGGGCGGACACCGCGGTGGTGGCGATCTCGGAGACCGGGCGCGAGGAGTTCAGTCGTACGGAGCTGTATCACCGTGTGGCGGCCATGGCGAACTTTCTGCGTGATTCAGGAGTAGCCAAGGGCGACCGGGTTGCCTGCTATGCCCCGAACGGGGTGATGGCCCTGGTCGGCTTTCTTGCCACCGCCGCCCTGGGTGCGGTCTGGTCCTCGTGCTCGCCGGATTTCGGAGCCAGCGCCGTCATCGACCGCTTCCGCCAGATCTCACCGAAGGTCCTTCTTGCGGTCCGCTCCTACGACTACAACGGACGCCACTTCGAACGCGCAGGAGACCTGGCCGAGATAGTGGCCAAGCTCGACGGCCTGGTCTCGCTGGTGCTGGAGGGCCGGGGACCTGACCCTGCGCCGCTCCCCGGCGGGCTCAAATCGGCCGAGTACAGCTCCATCATCTCCTCGGCACCTCCCGATCTGCCCATTCCCTTCGTGGATGTGGAGTTCTCCCACCCGCTCTGGATCCTCTACTCCTCCGGGACGACCGGCTTGCCCAAGGCGATCGTCCAGAGCCAGGGGGGAATCATGCTCGAGCACACGCGAGTGCTCATGGCGCACAGTGACATCAGGGCCGGGGACCGCTTCCTCTGGTACACCACCACGGGCTGGATGATGTGGAACTTCCTGGTCTCAGGGCTGCTGGCCGGCGCAACCGTGGTGTTGGTCGACGGGGCGGTGGGCTATCCCGACCTCTATCGCCTTTATGGGATCGTGTCCGAGGAGCGGGTCACCTTCTTCGGCACCAGCGCTCCGTTCCTGAACGCCTGCCAGAAGGCCGGCATCGTACCCAAGGAGCACTACTCCTTCCCCGAGCTGCGCACCATCGGCTCGACCGGGGCGCCGCTCTCGCCGGAGGGGTTCCTTTGGACCTTCGAGAATGTCAGCCCCTCCATACAGCTGGCCTCGGCCAGCGGTGGAACCGACGTCTGCACCGCTTTTCTGGCTTCCTCGCCCTGGCATGACACAAGGGCCGGCGAGCTTGCCTGCGCCACCCTTGGGGTGGACGCCGCAGCCTTCGACGAGGAGGGGCGCGAGGTGATCGACGAAGTCGGTGAGCTGGTCATCCGTCAGCCGATGCCGTCCATGCCCGTGTTCTTCTGGAACGACCCGGATGGCTCGAAATTGCGCGACGCCTACTTTTCCCTCTACCCGGGCATCTGGCGTCATGGGGACTGGATCAAGATGAAGCCTTCCGGAGCTGCGGTCATCTACGGCCGCAGCGACTCCACCCTCAACCGCGGCGGCGTCCGGATGGGAACCTCTGAGTTCTACGTGGTGGTCGAGTCATTCGCGGAGGTGGCCGACTCAATGGTGGTGGACACCTCCCACCTCGGCCGCGAAGGCGAGCTGGTGCTGCTGGTGGTGATGGCTCCGGGCCAGGAGCTGACCGGGGATCTGAAATCCCGCATCAGCGCTGCCATTCGCCAGCGACTCTCGCCGCGCCACATCCCTGATCGCATCGTGGCCGTGGCCGAGATCCCGCGCACCATCAACGGCAAGAAGATGGAGGTTCCAATCCGCCGCCTGTTGCTGGGCGAGGAGCCGGAGAAGGTGATGTCCAGGGGTTCGATGGCCAATCCGCAGGCCGTCGAGGAGTACCGGGCGCTGGCCGAGCGCCTGGCGTCGACAAGGGAATAGGCCGCGGGGAGCCTGCAGGCTCCCCGTCGATTCCAGAATGCGCTCCGGCGGGCTCTAGACGCTGAACTCCGGTGTCAGGCCGGCCAGCTCTTCGGCTCGTGGGGGGCGAATGAAGACCAGAGCCACCACCAGGCCCGCCAAGGCGATCCCCGATCCCACTAGGAAGGCGGTATCCCAGCCGTGTATGGCGGCAACGGCAGCGGCGACCTTGGCCACCGACGGTTGTGAGGCGGCGCTGCCGGCGGCGGCAAGCAGGCTGTGCAGGCGCGAGTTCATCGCCGTGGCCGAGACGGTGACCAGCACCGAGAGCCCGAGCGTACCGCCTACCTGCTGGGCAACATTTACCATGGCCGAGCCAAGCCCGGCTATCTCCTTGGGCACCCTGGCCAGGGCGGTGGGGAAGATGCTTACGAAGGCGAAACCCATCCCCGATGCCAGGAGCAGCATGGGAGCCAGTATGTGCACCAGGTAGGTGGAGTGAATCGTCATGCGGCTAAGCCAGGCGAGCCCGCCTGCCACCGCCAGCAGCCCGTAGGCGATCAGGGGAAGAGGCCCGGTTCTCTGAATGAGCTTGGAGCCGATCCCGGCGAAGACCATGATTGCGAAGCTGGCGGGCAGGAAAGCGAGCCCGGCCTTGAGCGCCGAGTATCCGTGCACCTCCTGGAGGAAGAGGGTGAGGAAGAAGAACATCGCGAAGAGGGAGGCAGCCAGCAGAAGCATCACCGCATAAGCGGCCGACCGCGTCCTGTCCGCGAAGATGGCCATATCCATGAGCGGCTCCTTGCCGTTCATCTCTCGCCAGACGAAGGCGGCCAACAGAATGACGGCGGCGATGAAGCTGCCGATGGTGACGGGAGTTCCCCAACCGCTCTGGGCGGCGTGGATCATACCGAAGACCAGGAGTCCCAGTCCGGCGACGGAGAGCAGGGCACCCGCCACGTCGAGGCGAACCCTTTGGCGGGCGGACTCCTTAAGGGCCCGGGGAGTGGCTATCGCGATGGCAAGCGCTATGGGGGCGTTCACGAAAAAGACCCAGCGCCAGGAGATGTACTGCGTCAGCAGCCCCCCGGCCAGGAGCCCCAAGGCGGCTCCTGCTGCGGAGACGGCCGAGTAGATGCCGAGTGCCTCGTTGCGCTCCTTGCCCTCGGCAAAGTTGGTGGTGATGAGGCTGAGCGCTGTGGGGGAGGCTATGGCCCCGCCCACGCCTTGTACCGCCCTAGCCGCTATCAGCCAGGCCTGGTCGGTGGCGAAGCCTCCCACGAGGCTGGCGCCGGCGAAGAGCAGGATGCCGAGCATGAACATGCGTCGCCGCCCGAAGAGGTCTCCGGACTTGCCCCCTAGGAGCAGGAGGCCGCCGAAGGCGAGCGTGTAGCCGTTCAGCACCCAGGAGAGCCCGGTGGGGCTGAAGCCGAGCGCGTACTGGATGTGGGGGAGCGCGACATTGACGATCGTCGCGTCCAGCACGATCATGAGCTGCGCCCCGGCGATGATGGCTATAGCGAGGGCGGTCGAGACGTGGAAGGAGTGGTGGTTGGCCGGGGTGGCTTGCGCCATTCGCTGAACCTTTCCAAGGGCTGTCGCAAAGGACGCAGCCGGCGCGTGGCAGGCTGCGTCCTTTGGCAAGACTCTTTCAATTACTGAAGCATTCCGTCCCCGCGGTGTATTACCGGCGCGGGTGGGGCCTGGATCAGGCTACCTGCTCGGCGGCGGGGCGTCCTGAATGTTCCATGAATGCGTCCACCAGAGCAGCGAGGAGTTCGCGGGTGGGGGCGTCAGTAAGGCGGCCGCTTGCGTCGAACTTGCTGGCGGCCTGGGTGACGAACACCTCCGGGCGCGAGAGGACGTCCGACTGGGTGGCGTGCAACACGTCGCGCAGGTGGAGCTGAGCGCGCACGGTGCCAAGTAGGCCCTGCGAGGCCCCGATCACCGCCACCGCCTTGCCCACCAGCGAATGGGTCCCATAGGGCCGCGAGAGCCAGTCGATGACATTCTTGGCCAGGGCGGTGTAGGAGTAGTTGTACTCCGGGCTGGCCACTACCAGGCCATCGGCGGAGCGGACGGTATCACGCAGGCGGCGGGCCTGCTCGGGAAGCTTCTCGCCTTCCAGGTCCGGAGAGTAGAACGGAAGAGTCTCAAGGCCCTGGATGACTTGGAATTGGACGTCTTTGGGGACGAGCTCCCCGAAGGCACGAAGCAACTTGCTGTTGTAGCTGTTCGACGCGGTGGATCCCGAGAACCCGACGATCAGGTGTCTTGACATGGTTGTGCCCTCTTCGATAGTTGACTTTCCGTTGCGTATGCAACTAAAAATGTGGGCGGGGTATTCCTTGTGTGATGCAGACCTCGAGGAGTGTCCATTCGGCGCCGCGCCGCGCCGGCCATGCCCACCTCAGCCGCGCCTCTCGGGCGCGGTGCGCGTGAAGGCATCAAAAGCGGTGGCCATGGCACGGGCCAGAGTAGCGCCGCGGACGCGTCCCGCTCCTCGTAGGAGGTCGTTCCAATACAGACCCCAGGCCGATCCGACCACTTCCGGGGCGTAACGCGAGGTGAGGGCCCTGATTCCCGCCTCGGCCAGTCGTGGATGGCTAAGCGCGATACGCTGCAGTGCCGACGCGGTCTGGGCGAAGGGAAGGTGCGTCATGCGCAGATGCGCCAGGTAGACCTGCGCCGGCTCCCCGACGCCCAGCAGGGCGCGAGCCGCCGCCAGGCCGGAATCCATCGCAGCGTGGATCCCTTCCCCTTGCAGGGGATTAACCAGGCCGGCCGCGTCGCCGACCAGCAATGCCGTGCCGCGTGCCGCCTCCACGCCAAGACCCCCCATCTTCAGCCATCCTCCCAGGCGCCTGGCGGGCCGCGCCTTGGCCGACAACCAGCCCTGACGCTTCAGCAGCTCGAGGTAGTGAGGGAGGGACTGGGTGGCGAGACTGGCCCGCTTGCGGTCGGCGAAGACTCCCACGCCCACTCCGAAGTTGGCCACGCCTTCCACGTCGGCGAATATCCACCCGTAGCCGGGGAAGAGCGTGCCCTGGTGCCGGAAGAGGGAGATGACCGGGATTGGCACCTCCTCCTCCAGATAAGCCCTTACGGCGAAGCCATAAAGCGAGGCGCCCTCCTCGACCATACCGAGATCCCTGCCCACCTGAGTGGTGGCGCCGTCGGCTCCAACCACCGCTTTGGCCTGGATCCTGCGCCCATTGTCGAGCTTCAGGCTAAAGCCGCCCCGCTCCGACTCCACGTGGGACATCCGTGCCACCACGGCCTCCGCTCCGAAGGAGAGGGCATGCTGGAAGAGGGCGTTGTCGAAATCGCGCCGAGAGACCAGCCAGCCGTGGCCGGGGTAGCTGTCACCCGATTCCGCCGGGAGGGGCAGACGCCCTCCGGACGGCCCCACCAGGAGCATGTCACCGACCACCCGCTTGGGCGCACGAAGGTCCACTCCCAGTTCCCTTAGCAGCGCCACCCCACGGGGGCCGATCATGTCGCCGCAGGCCTTGTCCCGTGGGAAGGAGGCCTTGTCGATGAGGGCGACCCGCGCGCCGCCGGCGGCCAGTGTTGCAGCCGCGGTGGAGCCGCCGGGGCCGGCCCCTACTACGGCTACGTCGAATGGCTCTGGAAGGGAGGGCTTGGTCATGGGAAGTCCTTGGTGAATCTCTAGGAGAAGCTTTGCCGGAGCAGCCGCACGGAGATTTGGCTCACGTTCCTTGCTCCTGCCGAACTCAGGCTGCGCACGGCAGCGGGACCGATGGACGCGGCCACCTCCCAATAACTGCCGTCGTTGCCGGCTTTGGCGGCATAGAAGGTCGTCACGCCCTTGGAGAGGGTCTGCTGGCTGACCCTCCAGCCAAAGTGGGCGAGCACCGCCTTTTCGAAGGCGATCAAGCTAGGGGCCGACAACGGTACCTGGAAGGTCACCGAACGATCGAAAGGCCCGTTGTCGTTGTCGAGGTTCTCCCGCGCGGTCACCACCGCGGAGCGTGGAACGACCGTGGCGGCAAAGATGTTGGAGGGGACCACGCCGCTGCGATCGAGCGGTGCGAATGCGGTGGCCACCGTGACGTAGGGAAGGGGTATGCGCACTCCGGGGCGGGGCGTGGCGCCGATCGGTATACCCGCCAAAGTACCGGCGATGAACACCACCAGGGCCGCCCCCAGGATCCAGTTGCGCTGCCTCCTGCTCAAGCGGCGGCGCTTGGGGGCGGGTGCCGGGGCACCGTGTGTGTCGGTCTCGAGCGTCACTTGGCTTCAGTGCCTCCGTCGGCCAGGCGCGCTAGGCGAATGCATGCTCACGGTGTCTAGCCTATGGCGGGCCACCGCCAAGGGGGAATTGGCCGTGGCCGCCCTGCTTGCCGGAAATGATCCCTCGCCCGCTAAGTTCTTTTTTGCGCTCGAAGGCGTCTGGCGGCGTGGCCGAGTGGTTTAGGCAAAGGCCTGCAAAGCCTTGTACACCGGTTCGATTCCGGTCGCCGCCTCCAACGCACCTCGGTGGGTGCTCTCAGCGCCCTCCGAGCGAGTTCGAAGCCGGGGAATGCCGCTTCCCATCTATTGCGGCGCTGGTGCAGGCCGCGTCCTGTGTTCGATCCCGGCTCCTCTCCATCGGACCGTCGAGCGCCTGGTTTTGCGCTGTGACTCACCAGGCCCGGACGCTTCGAGGATCTGGGCGATGCGTGCCACCACGCCAGGCCATCCTCGCCCCATGCCCGCATAGGACACCCGTCCATTGGGGGAGTCGAGGTCGAAGCCGGAGTGCACCAGGTGGAGCCTGGTTCCGGCCCCGTCGGGCTCGAGGGTCCGGGCGATGATCGTGTCGAGCGATCCCTCGCCGAAGGTGTAGGTGATTGACTTACCGGGATCGACCTCCAGGACACGACATGGTTGGCTTCCCCAAGCGCCCATATCCAGGTTGAAGCAGTGCCCTGGCACCCGCTAAATGTCTCCGGCGGCCCACCAGCGGGCGAGCAAGGATGGATCGGTCAGCGCCCGCCAGACTATTGCCGGGCTCTGGGGAATCCATTGGTCGAGGCTGACAAGTCCTTCGCCGGCCATTTCCAAGCCTCCATCTCGACTCGATGCCGCGCCGCATCACCCCGGCATTCAACTGCTTCGCGGCCGGGCCTGGGCCAGATCGCCGGTTGCGACGGGGAGGTCTTCACGGCGGCTGTACTCCGACCAGGATCCCGGATAGAGCCGCCCGATGCCAAATCCGGCGTGTTCGAGTACGAGAAGGTTGTGGCAGGCCGTCACGCCTGAGCCGCAGTAGGAGATCACCCCCTCCGCCTGCACGACACCGATGAGCTCGAATCTCCTGCGCAGCTCGGGGATGGGAAGCATTCGCCGCTCGGGCCCCAGGTTGCCACGGCAGGGAAGACTGTGCGCTCCGGGGATGTGCCCGGCGCGCGGGTCGATGGGTTCCGATTCGCCACGATAGCGGTCGGCGTCTCGAGCATCTATGACCAGGTGCTTGGGACTGCAGGCTTCCTCGATGGTGGCCAGACGGTCGCCGGGCCAGGGAGCCGGCGTGAAGGTCGCACGGCTCGGTTCCACCACCTGGCGGGAAAGTTCGCCTTCCCAGGAATCGATACCTCCGTCCAGCACCGCCGCCTGGTGGCCGAGAACCCGGAGCATCCAGACCAGCCTGGCGGCGATCACCCCTCCGGCGTCGTCGTAGGCAATTACCGTTGCGGCGTCGCCGATTCCCGCTCGGCTCATTCCCTCGGCGAAGATCTCGGGAACGGGCAGGGGATGACGGCCGCCACCGGGAATGGCCGGAGCCGCCAGCCAGCGTTCGAGGTCGATGAAGACGGCGCCCGGTATGTGTCCTTTCTCGTACGCCGCACGGCCCGGTCGTCCGTCCAGGTACCAGCGGACATCGGCAATCCGCACGTGGCCGGTTCGTGCGGCCAGCCATGCCGCGCTGACGAAGGGATCCACCTGCGCCACCTCCTGCGCGAGAGCCTAAACCAAGTCGGCGGCGGGCGTCCCCCGGGGCCCACGCATGCTGCTAGCCTGGATTGGTCCATGCAAGGGTTGGAAGTTTCCGAGGAGGGCAGGGTATAGGCAGGATCGACCGGGAGCTGGTGGCCGCGGCCCCAGGCGTGACACGGCACGAGGGCGGATACCGCGCCAAGATCTACGCGCCGGGTGCCAAGGCGCTTACTCTCTCCCTCTATGCGCCTGAAGGCATGGCGACCTCCCATGTCGCGCTTTCCCGGATCGGAGACGGCTGGTGGGGTGCACGGTTTTCCGCACCGTCCGGCTCGGCCTACGGCCTGCGCGCGGATGGCGTCTACCGCCCGGGAGAGGGCCTCTTCCACAACCCCGCCAAACTGCTGGTGGACCCCTATGCTCGCCGTCTGGCCGGCAAGCTTACCTATGGCGATGCCACCCGGCTGCACGCCCCCTTCGACTACTGGCGCCCCTCGGAACAAGACTCCGAGGGGTCCGTGCCACTGGCGTTGCTGCCGGGCGACGGTCCGCCCGAGTACCGGCCGCGCCGGTTGAATCCCACGCCCTGGGAGGAGAGTCTCATCTACGAGGTCCACGTGAAAGCGGCGACCCAGCGTATGGAGGCGGTGCCGCAGGAGTTGCGGGGTAGATACCTGGGCATCGCTCATCCGGCATTCACCTCCCATCTGCGCCGGCTTGGTGTTACCGCCGTCGAGCTGCTGCCGGTGCTTCATTTCGCGGATAACGAGCGCCTGCTGGGGGCGGGATTGGTCAACTACTGGGGCTACGCGACGGTCTCCTTCTTCGCCATCGAGCCGCGTTACGCCAGCCGGCCGGACTGCGACGTGGCGGCGGCCGAGTTTGCGGAGATGGTCGACGCTCTCCACGCCGTCGGCATAGAGGTGATCCTGGACGTAGTGCTGAATCACAGCGGCGAGGGCGACATCTCCGGCCCTACCTTTTCCTACCGGGGACTGGCGGCCCCGGATTACTACCTGATGGAGCCGGAGGGGCCGTTTCACGTGGACCTAACCGGCACGGGGAACACGATGAACTTCTCCTCGCCGGTGACCGTGGCCCTGGCTACCGACGCCCTTCGCTTCCTCGCCGAGCGCTTTTCGGTGGACGGCTTCCGCTTTGACCTGGCCACCTCACTCGGGCGCAGCGACTTCGGTGTGATCGGCTATCCGTTCCAGCCTGACGGTGGAGCGCTGGGAGTGATCCGCAACGACCCGCTCCTCTCCCGACTGAAGCTGATAGCGGAGCCTTGGGACCTTGGTCCAGCCGGATACCAGGTGGGTAGGTACCCGCCCCCCTGGGTGGAGTGGAACGACCAGGTGCGCGATGCCATCCGCCGCTCATTCTCGCCCGGCGCGCGTCACGGATCGCACCTGCTCGCCGAAGTTCTATGCGAGCAGGAGCGCCCTCCGGCGTCGCGGTCCATCAACTTCGTCACTTGCCACGACGGCTTTACCTTGGCCGACCTGGTCTCCTATGGCGCCAAGCGCAACTGGGAGAATGGCGAGGAGAATCGTGACGGCAGCGACGACAACCTCTCCTGGCCTTGGGGTCCGGACGGCCCCAGCGGTGACTCCAAGGTCAACGCGATGCGCGAGCGTGCCCGCCGGGCAATGATTACCACGCTGCTGATGTCGCCTGGCATCCCCATGCTGCTCGGTGGGGACGAACTCGGTCGCAGCCAGGGGGGAAACAACAATGCCTACTGCCAAGACCGCTTGGATTACGCGCTCCCGTTCGACTCCTACGACCAGGGATTCCTGGAGTACGTGGCCGCTTTGACTGAGCTTCGGCGCTCAGTCGCGGGACCACACCTCTCCTTTGGAAGGCTTGAGACTCCCGCCGGGGAGGACGGCCATCTGCTTGGTGGTTGGTGGCTGCAAGGGGAGAAGGGGCGGGCGCTGGTCGTCATCTTCAACCTCGCCGAGGAGCAGTGTGAGGTCGACCCGGAGGGGACCTGGGGGATCGAAGGGCTCTTGATCAGGGCTTATTCGGAGCCCGCCCGGCAGCCTGAAGGGGCCATTGGTTCGCTCGAGGGTGGCCGCTTGAGTCTCGCCCCTTTTTCGGTCCTTGTGGCCGAGGCGGACCTCCCGAATGGCCGAGCCGCTATGTTGTAACTACGCATCAGGGCCGTTGGCGCAGTTGGTAGCGCACTTGCATGACACGCAAGGGGTCAGAGGTTCGAGTCCTCTACGGCCCACCACATTGCCCTATTCGAACTTCGGGGC
>JAJYNL010000020.1 GCA_021786375.1 Actinomycetes bacterium | reverse complement strand
CAATCCGAGCAGCTACGCACAGGTGGGAATGGACGGCGTGAGCCGCTGGGCCGGGAGCCGGACCGCTGGTGCGCTCGCGGCAGTGGCCGCCGACGCCTGGTCCAGCGCAGAGGTCGGCTTCATCGCAGGGGTGGGCGCCGCACCCGCTCTTCGCGGAAGGGGATTTGGGCGCCAGGTGTGCGCCCGGGTCGCCTCAGACCTGCTTGAAACACGGCCTCTGGCCGCGCTCCTGGTGGATGCGGACAACGCCGCCGCGATCGCCCTCTATCGGGGGCTCGGGTTCGAGTGGCGGTCCGTGGCATCCTGCCAGGCGCGGCGCACCTAAGCCGCCACTTCGCCCGGAGGCTCGACGGGCCGTGCCCGGCGACACCCGGCCTTCGGGCTAAAGCCCCAGCATCTCCCTGAGCCGCGCGCCACTGAAGACCGCCGACCCCTCCGGCGCACGCGCCTCATTGCGCTCGAACTCGGTCAGCAGGCGGTCCAGGTCCTCCCTGAGAGTCGGATCGTCGGCCGCCTGACGAGGAGTTCGGCCGCGCAAGGCCGGAATCTCCTCATCCAGCCACTTCACCTCGGCGTCGCGAACGAACGCTGCCAGGGCGGCCTCCAAATCGGGGTCCCTCGCCGAGTGGGACTCCGGCATCTCGCTCACGCCGTGCGGCCCCAGCCCGCCCACTGCGTCGGCGATGGGCATGAACTCCTGGGCGACGATCTCGAGCGAGCCGAGCAGCTCCTGGACCCTGTTGGAGACCACGGCGAAGCGCTCCAAGGAATTGGCTCCGAAGGTCAGGATGTCGCCCTCGATCGTGAGCGTGGCCACGATCGCGCCCTCCATCGCCTCAGTGTCCTGCAGTGAAAGCCAGGTTCCGTCACCGCCACTTTCGTAGTGCCGGTCGAGGATCGCGGCGGCGGCGGACGGGTCGGGAAGTCTGGCGCTCACCGAGCAGGCCACCAGCGCCTCGCCGGAGGTGTTGAACAGGCCCCCTGCCGGGCCCGCCATGCGCGCCGCATGCCACTCGGCCAGATCGAAGGAGTCCATGTGCTCGTCCAGCATGGCCAGCACCTCGTCGCGCTGGCTAAGCGGTACCGGAATGACCACGCCGTAGAGGCCGGGGCCGCCGGGGGTAAACGCCACCCGGGCAAGCAGGTAATCCCCGACCGAGGCGCCCTCACTCGCGTTCTTCTCGGCCAAGTGGACCTCCTGCCAAGTGCGCACATTGCGCAGGCGGAACCAGCGGCCCGGCTCGACGGAGATCACCTCCCAGAGGTCGCGCTTGGACTCCGCCAGGGCCGCGACTACCTCGGCGTCCTCCCTGGCAAGAATGGCCGAACGGCGCGCGTGGTATTGCGCCAGGCTGTCGTCGTCCCAGGCGAGGAGATCCATGACCAGCGCGTCGTCATCGAGCTTTTCGTCGAAGTCGTAGATACTGCCCAGGTGGGCCATCTCGTTGAAGAAGCGCATCCTGTGCCCAGGCCGCTCCGGGAAGAAGGAGATCCTACGAAACAGCCACTCGTGGCGCTTGTCAGGTGACAGCTGAGCCCGCATTCCCTCGTGACAAGCCTTGTACTTCCTGCCCGATCCACAGGGGCAGGGCTCGTTACGCCCCACCTTGGGCATCTCGGCACCGAGTGCCTCGTCCAGCCATTCGGCCTCCTCCCGGGCATCCGGCGAGCCGGATCTGCCGTAAAGACTCCGCGCCTCCGCGGCATCGCCCGAATCGGCGGCAAGAGCGGCAAGAGCGTCGATCGCCGGCTCGTAGCCGGGATCCCGCATGTGCGCGCCCGCGAAGCTGGCCCGGGCCCGCTCGGGGTCACCGGCAATGTCGTGTATCCACCCCATGAGGTACATGCCCGCCGCGGCACGCGGTCCCCTCACCGCTGAGAGCGCCTCGGCGAACTCGCGGAAGGCCGGACCGCGCCCCATCTCACTTTCGCCGTAGAGATCCACAAAGGCCGTGGCCACCACGGAGTGCGCCAGATGTCTTGCCGCCTCGGCCACGTCGACCCCGCCGCGCAGCTCGGGAACCTGCCAGGCGGCAAAGGCACTCTTCAGGGCGACCAGCTCGGCCAGGCAGCAGCGCTCCAGGCCCCACAGCTCGGCAAGGAGGTAGAGAAGGTAGTTGTCGAACCCCGCGTCCAGGCCATCGACATAGGCGCCGTTGACGGGAATCCGGCAGGCGATGAAGTGCTCCCCCAAGGTCGGGCCGGGACTGCGGAACAGATCGGGCTCTCTGGAAAGCAGGTGGAGGATGAAGTCCTCGGCGTCGCATACCACCTTCTCGGCAACGAAGCGCGCATGGAGTTCTCCGAGAGCCCTGCGCTCGGCCTCCCCTTCCCCTGGATCGGCACAGGCCGAGACAATGACCTCCGGGCCCCGCTTGGTAAAAGAGAGCAGATCACCTGGAGCAAAAGGGGTGAGCCAGTCCGGATCGTTGGCGTATACCCATTGCGACCAGTCCTGGTCCATCCGGGTGAAAAGATTCGCATCCGCGGCCAGAGGGTCGCCTTCGCTCGGCAGCCACAGGCCGGCAAAGTCAGGGAACTGCTTCAGGCGGCCCTGCTCAAGCTCCTCGGCACTCAGCCGATGGGTGAAGCACCGGCCCTCGATGAGTGGCACCACCAGGTAGGCGATGTCCTGGCTGTCAAGCCACACCTCGTCTCCGAGCGACTCGACCAGCTCGTCTTCGTCGTAATCCTCCTCGAGGAGTCCCCGGGCGACGAGCCTCGCGGCGAGATCGGAAAGCGCAAGCGGCCCCTGGGATACAATCTCCAGGACCGCTCGTGAGATCAATTCATCTTCCACCCGCCCCAGAATACGCGCCTGGGGGGAGCAGTCTTGCGCTATCCCTTACGGACCTTGACCGCTTCGATTACCGCGGGAAGCACCTTCTGCACATCGCCCACGATCCCCAGGTCGGCGATGGAGAAGATCGGGGCGTCTGCATCCTTGTTGATCGCGATGATGTTCTTGGCGCCCTTCATTCCCACCATGTGCTGGGTGGCACCACTGATGCCACAGGCGATGTAGACATTCGGCTTGACGGTCTTGCCGGTCTGGCCCACCTGGTAGGCATAAGGCACCCACCCGGCATCGACGATGGCCCTGGTGGCTCCCGCCGCTCCGCCGAGAAGGCCGGCCAGCTCCTCGATGAGGGCGAACTTGTCCGCCTGGCCAAGGCCGCGGCCACCGGCGACGACCACCGTCGCCTCGTCGAGCTTGGGGCCGGTGCGCTCCTCGACGTGGCTGGCGACGACCTTGACCGCGCCGGCTGCACCGATATCGCCCGCGGCAACGGTTTCGGTCGTGATGGAGCGGGGGTTCTCCTCGGCGGCGAAGCTCTTGGGCCGGACCACGAAGATGGCCGGAGCGCCTGCGGTGAAGCGGGAGAGCGCTATCTGGCTCCCACCGAAGATGGCGTGCTCGGCCACGAGCGACCCGTTATCGGGGTTCAGGTTGACGACGTTGGTGATGACCGGTCGGTCAAGCTTGGCGGAAAGCCTTCCCGCCGCGTCACGCCCTTCGTAGGAGGCGGGGAAGAAGATCGCTTCCGGCTGGTCGCCTGCGGCCCGGGCCGCCATTACCGCGGCCGCCACCGAGCCGGGCAGGCAAGAATCCAGGCCGGTGATGACCACCAGACGCGAGGCTCCGAAGCCGGCCAGCGAGGACTCGACCCCGCCTCCCGCCTCGCCGACGACAAAAGCGGTCACTTCGTCACCGAAGCGGGCGGCTGCGCTGACCAGCTCCAGCGATGCCGCGGATACCTTGCCACCGGCCACCTCGGCCAGCACCCAGATCTTGGAAAGTCCCATGACTAAAATCCGTTCCTTCTCTCGCCGGCGCCTTGCGCCGGCACTGCCACGCGTTCCCGGCAACGGGCCGGGATACGAGCCAATCAGATGACCTTGATCTGCTCCAGGTACTCGACGACCTTGTTGAAGGCGTCGCCCTCGTCGACCACGACGGTGCCCGCGGCCCTCGCCTCGGCCTCACGCACCTCGGATATCTCCTCGCGCGCCCCGGTCTTGCCGACCTCGGCGGCGGTCAGGCCCAGATCCCCGATGCCCAGGGTCTCGACGGGCTTCGACTTTGCACCCATGATCCCCTTGAAGGAGGGGTAGCGCGGCTCGACCACGCCCGCGGTTACGGTGACGACCGCCGGCAGCGGCGAGACGACCTCGTCGTAGCCTGCCTCGGTCTGACGCTCCACCTTGAGGGAGCCTCCGTCCACCTGGACCTTCTTGGCAAAGGTGACCGAGGCGAATCCGAGCAGCTCGGCAACCTGCACCGGGAGGGTGCCGGTGTAACCGTCGCTCGATTCGGTTCCCGCGATCACCAGGTCGAAGGGCTCGCGGCCGATGGCCTTGGCCAAAACCTTGGCAGTGGAGAGCGCGTCCGAGCCCGCCAGCGCATCGTCGCTCACCAGCACTCCGCGATGCGCGCCCATGGCCAGCGCATTACGGATGCCCGACATCTCGCTGCGCGGAGCCATCGAAAAGACGACCACCTCGCCCGAGCCTGAGGCGTCAACCAGCTGCAGCGCCATCTCGACACCGTAGGAGTCCGACTCGTCCATGATCAGCTTGCCGTCACGGGCAAGGTTGTATGACGCGTCGAGCTTCTGAGGAGAGGCGGGGTCCGGAATCTGCTTTACACAAACAGCGATCTTCATATCCAGGCGTTCCCTTGCTATTGCTTCCCAGCGGCGCCGGACGTTGCCGGCATCGCGCTTGGCGAAATCAATCGATTTTCGCACCCAGTGCGGCAAGTGCCAAATCTATCCGGTTCGTTATCACTCCGTCCACACCGAAGGAGGCCAGCTCGGCGATGCGAGGACCGACGTCAACCGTCCAGGTGTAGAGCTTCAGGCCCCCCTCGTGGGCGCTTTGCACCGCCTCGGCGTCCAGCGAGGAGTGATGCGGAAGGATATACGCAGCTCCCAGGGCATTTGCCACCTTGCAACGCTCGGGCAGGTCCGCACCGATGGCAGTCAAGACGCCGAGGGGATAGCCTGGGGCGACCTTCGCGAATGCCTCCAGGGCCGCCTCTGAGAAACTTGTCACAAAGATGTCACAGGAGCCGGAGTAGGAATGCAGGATCCGGCCGAGAAGGCGCGATGTCAGTTCCGACGGTGCCCAGCCGACCTCTTTGGGGTCGCTCTTTATCTCGATGTCGATGATCTGGCCGTCGAGAATCTCGAGTACCTCCTCGATCCGCAGCAGCTCTCCGCCGGCAGCGCGGTTGAGGTCGGAAAAGGTGTGCTCGGCCACCGCCCCGTAACCCTTGACGAGCGGATCGTGGATCACCGCCAGGATCCCGTCCTGGGTGGCGCGGACGTCGAACTCACTTCCGTCACCTCCCGCGGGGCGCACCGCCTCGAAAGCGGCGCGGGAATTGTCCAGGAGGCCGTAGGAGGCCCCCCGATGACCTAGCACCACAGGCCGGTTCAATTGGTTCATCGCATTCTCTCTCATAGCGTCACTCGAGGCCCGGCTCCACCGGCACCTCGATCAAGACCCTGGCCCCACCCTGGCTCTCGAAGCGGATACTTCCGCCCAGCTGCGTGGTTACGAGGCTACGCACGATGGCGAGCCCCAGCGAGGAGGAGTTCTCTGGATCGAAGCCCTCTGGAAAGCCTACGCCGGTGTCGGCCACCTCGATGTAGAGGCACTCTTCGCCTCGGCTTAAGGAGATGGTTATGCTGCCCGAGCGGGACTCCCTCCCCTCCTCACGGCCGCCGAATGCGTGCTCGATCGAGTTCTGGATCAGCTCGGCGATGGTCAGGGCCAGAGGGGTCGCCTTGGCCGCATCTAGCTCTCCGGGAGCGCCGGCAACCGAGATGTCCAGCATCAGCCCGGGTGGGACCGACTCCTGGGCCAGCTGGACGACGGCCCCCACCACCTCCTGGAAGTCGACCTGGTCACCCACGTCACGGGAGAGTATCTCATGCACCAGCGCCATGGAGCGGATGCGCCGCTCCGCCTCCATCAGCGAACCCCGCCCGGCATCGGAGCCGATCCGGCGAGCCTGCAGCCTGAGAAGGGACGAGATGGTCTGCAGGTTGTTCTTCACTCTGTGATGCACCTCGCGGATGGTGGCATCCTTGGAGAGCAGCAGCCTGTCACGGCGCCTCAGCTCGGTGATGTCGCGCATCAGGACCAGCGCCCCCGAGTACTCGCCATCGGCGAGCAGCGGGATGGCGTGGAAGATGATGATGGAGTCCGGCCGGGTCTCCACCTCCTCCACCACCGGCAACCGGGTGACGCGGGCGCGCTCCGCGGCGGTCATGTCCACGCCCAGCTCGCTGAAGTGGTCCCCGGCCCGGGCCGAGAAGTGCCCCAGGCGGTGCAGCCCCGAAGCGGCGTTGGGGCTCATGAAGGTGATGTTGCCATCCTGATCGAGCACCATCACGCCGTCACCCACGCGCGGGGCTTCCGCCGGCTCGTCCACGTAGAAGGGGAACTCCCCACGGGTGATCATGTTGGCGAAACGCTCGAAGAGCGAGACGTACTCCCGCTCCAGCTCTCCCCGCACGCGCTTGGAGTTGAGTTCGTACTCCCTCACCATCACCGCCACCACCTTGTCGTGGTGGCGCACGGGTATGCAGAAGCTGACCCGGTGCTCGTCGGCGTGCATCATACGGCTCTCGCGAAAGGCGATATGGCCGGTGGTCATGCACTGGGTAATACCCGGGGTGGAGGAGGCGGGCACCACGGTGCCTACCAGGTCGCGGGAGTAGAGCGTGCGCGAGGTGGCCGGGCGCACCTGGGCGACGATCATGTACTTGGGCTCAGACTCGGTACCCTCGGCCGCACGGAGCTCGCCGGTCACCGGCACGTAGAGGAGCAGGTCACTGAAGCAGAGGTCGGCGAGCATTCCCCAACTGGTGGTCAGGCGAACCAGGTGGTCGGCGTCCAGGGCACCGACTCCCGCGCGGCGCGCCAGGACGGGAAGGGTGGTCATGCCCCGCCCCTCCTCGGCCCTGCCTAATGAGTCGGCAGGGCGCACGTCTCAGCCTTCCCCGGCGATGACGAGTCTGCGCTTGGAGCGGTCGCGGAAGGTTGCCAGCGAGGTGTACCCGGCCTCGCTCAGGTACCCGCGCAGCTCGGAGAAGCGCATGGAGACCTCGCCCAGGCGATGCGCGTCGGAGGCGGTGGTCACCTCGACCCCGTACTGATTGAACTTCTTGAGCAGGTAGGGCGCCGGATAGGGCTCCCCCACCGGCTTGCGCCAGCCGGCCGAGGAGACCTCGGCCACGATACCCGAGTCGCGAGCGGCCTCGGCCATCCGGTCGTAATACTCCTCCGGGACTCGAGGAAAGTGCGAGGTCACCTTGACCAGGTCGGGGTGGGCAAGGACGTCCACCGCCCCGCTGTTGGCCAACTCCCCCAGGGCCCGGGTGTAGTTGTCCCAGGCGCGCTCGACCCCGTAGGAGTCCCACCAAGCCTCGATGAAGGGGTCTCCGACATGATCGAAGGGGCAGTCGTCGATCCAGTGGACCGAGCCGAGCAGCACGTCGAAGGGATAGCCCTTCAGAAGCTCGGCCACCGTGTCCATCTCCCCCTGGTAATAATCGACCTCGAGTCCGACCACCACCGGCAGCCCCGCCTTCTTGGCGGCAACCGCGACCTCCACATAGGCGTCAAGGTCGGCGCGGGAGTGCTCGTACCAGTAGTCCTCCATCAGGTTGCGCATCGGACTGTCGGGAAAGCGGCGGAAGTAGCGCCCCAGCGGGCCGACCGCCTGGCCGAAGCGGAAGAGGTGCTCGGTGATGGCCAGCTCCACCACACCCTCGGCTTCGGCCTTGTCTACGTATTCGGCAAGCTGCTCGATGGTCGGGTCGATGTCGCGCTGGCCGTGGGGCCAAAGGTGCAGGTGGTAGTCGATCACTTTCTGGGATTGCCTCGCGTCGAAATATCTGCGGATTTGATGTTATAGCCTATTCGCGCCAGCGCCTGGAGGTCTGCGACGTCGGTCTCAAGGTAAGGGGCGCGAAGCACCCGCTTGTGCTCTACCGAAAGCGTGGCGAGGAGTGAGCGTTCCTCGGCGGCCAGACCTGCAAAATCGACAAAGGTGGAGCCGACCTCGGCCAGTACCGAGGCCACCACCTTGGCGTCCGCGCCGGCAAAGCCGCGCTCGGCCAGCTTGGCCGACTCGGCCACCATCGAGCCGGCGGCCCTGCGCGCGTGTGGATCCCGGAGGTAGTCGGGCAGGCTGCGGTTGACGATCATCGCCCCCAGGTTCAGCTCGCGCTCCTTCAACGCCCCGAGGAAGAACTCCGCCTCGCGCATCGGCACGTACTCCGGCGTCGCCACCACCACGAAGGAGCACTGGGGCGAGCGCAGCACGCCTGCCACGCTGTTGGCACGCTCGATGAACCCCTCGTACATGGACTGGAACAGCATAAAGAACTCGGCCACCTCCGCGAGGAACTGTGAGCCCAGTATCCGGTCCGCCACCTGGTAGAAGGGCTTGAAGGCCGCGGAGACCAAGCGCGATCGATAGGGGGCGGTGATCCAGCGCAACAGCTTGGAGCTGAAGAACTCCGCCATGCGCTCGGGTGCATCCAGAAAGTCGATGGCATTGCGGCTCGGAGGGGTGTCCACCACGATCAGGTCGAACTCTCCACGGTTGTAGATGTCGTAGAGCGCCTCCATGGCGATGTAGTCGTGGCTCTGGACGAAACGGCCGGAGATGTTGGCGTAGATCGGGTTGGCGAGGATCTCCTGGCGCACGCGCATATTCGGTGCGTAACGCGCCACCAGGTCATCCCAGGAGGCCTTGGTATCGAGCATGGCGGCGTACAGCGCACCATGCGGGTGAGGGTGGGCGAATCCGGAGATGTCCACCCGGGTGACGACGTTCCCGAAGTTGGCCAGCCCCATCGCGTCCGCCAACCGGCGCGCGGGATCAACCGTCAGGATCAGCACCTTGCGCCGCGTCTCGAGCGCCGCCACCAGGCCGAGCGCCGCCGCGGTGGTGGTCTTGCCCACTCCGCCCGCGCCCGCGGTCACCAGGATCGAATTCTCGGTAATCAGCTTGGAGAGGAGATCGTCCATCTCAGCTCATCTCCTCCATCAGCGCCTCGGCGATCTCGATGGTCAGCTTGGTGCCTTCCTCCGCCCCCATGAAATAAGGGACGAAGACGGTCTCGATCCCCTCGTCGAGGCCGGCGAGGAAACCGCGGATCTGCTCCGAACGCAAGGTGCGCAATCCATGGGACAGCTCCGAGGCCGCCACCAGCGCATCGGCCGAGCCTTCGGAGATGGCCTCGAAGTCCTCCCGGTACTTCCCATGCGCAATCTCGGTGAAGAGCGCCGCCTGTCCGGCGGCAAACGGCTCGCCCAGCACCTTGTTGACCACACAGGCCTCAACATGGATTGAGGTCTCGTAGCGGAGCCGCTCGAGCAACTCGAGGGACTCTGTCACCGGCGTCTCCTCCGGAGTGAGCACCAGAACCAGGGAGGTGGTACGGGGATCGGAGAGGATCTCCTGCATCCAGGCCGTCTGCTCCTTGACGATGCCCAGCTTGAAGAGCTCGGATATTCCTTCCGGGGAAGCCAGCTGGGAGACGATGTGCCCGCTGGCGCTGGCGTCCACCCAGATGATGTCCCAGTTGCGCTCGCGCACCTCCCAGGAGAGCTTGCCGACCACCAGTATCTCCTTCACGCCTGGAGCGGCATTGGCCACGAAGTCGAAGGCACGCGCCAGCGGCCCCAGCGAGGTGATGATGGGCAGGCGGAGATTGAGGCGCAGGTACTCTGCGAGAGCCTCTTCGGTGTCCATTGCCATCACGTAGAGGTTTGGGGCGACGCTCTTGGGCTTGAAGCCCACGTGCTCCGCCCCGAAGTTCGCAGCCACATCGCCCTTGGCGTCGACCTCGCACACCAGCGTCTTCAGTCCTGCCCGGCTGGAGATGCGCGCCAGCGCGGCGGTGATGGAGGACTTGCCCACTCCCCCCTTGCCGGTGACGAAGACCAGGCGCCGGGAGAGAAGCTCGTTCCCGAGCTGCCCTAGGGGGTGCGGGCCGGGTACCACTGGGTCGACCTTGGCCTACGCGCCGAAACCTACGCGACGCTCCTCCTTCTGGGCGCCGACGACGACGTAGGCGACTCGGGAGGTGCTGATCCCCACGCGGCGGCCCTTCTTGTCGGTCACCCACCAGAGGCGGCTGCTATCGGCCATCGCCGCGTCGACCGTCTGGGCAAGCTCCACTTGGTCGGCCTCCTCCAGCTCCAGGTCAAGCTCACGAGGCGAATCGACGAAACCGATTCTGATCTCCACAGATGCTCCTAATCGCGAGAGGCCGTACCACCGGTGACGGCCAGTACTCCACAACTCTACCCCTCCTGCCCGGCATGTCGTGGATCCGCGTCCTGGGCGGGAAGCGGCCTGAGGTTGGTGATGGCCGCCAGGGCGATATGGGCCAGTACCAATACGGTGAGCAGATAGAAGAAGAGCGTGTGCACCAGGCTGGCGCCGGTACGCAGCCAGAGCGGGAAGAGTGCGAAGAAGCGGAGCACCAGTCCCGAAGCGGCCAGAGCAACCAACGAGGCGGCCATGGCCGCGGCGGCCACCCGTTGCCCCGGGTTCGGCCCGGTGCCGGTGTAGGCGGGGCGGGCCAGGCGTCTTGCCCACGAGCGCATCCAGGCCGCATCGGCCTCGGCCCAGGCGAGAAAGGCAGCGCGCCGCTCGCTCGCCCCCGGCCCGGCCAGGCCGGTCAGGGAGGCCGCTCCGACCAGGAGCGCGATGAGGCCGGTGATCACATGGGTCTCCCGGTAGAACTCGCGGTGCCCGGCCCAGGCGGCCACCGCCGGCACGAACATGGGCAGCGCGGTGGCCAGGCTCGCGAAGAAGAACGCCGCGGTCAGATGATGGATGAGCGCCAGCCGGCTTCCAGGAAGGCCAAGCCAGCCTCTGCGCCGCCGCCGCTCAACCGATCTTCGCATCCGCCGGGTACCCGTAGTGCTCCCAGTAGCCGGTGATCGGCTGGGCGGAGGCCTCGACGTGCGAGAGCCACTTGATGGACTTGTAGCCGTAGTAGTGGTCGACGAAGAGGCGCACAGGGGCGCCGTGATCGGCCGAAAGGGGCTTCCCGTCCATATGGGTGACCGCCATTACCCCCGGACCCATGGCCACCTCCATGGGTAGGGACTCGGTATAGGTCCCGTCGAAGGAGTAGAGGTTGAGATAGCGAGCATTTCGCATCGGTGCTGCCTGGGCGAGCAGGCGGGCCATCGTCATCCCCCCGAAGGTCTGGTTGGGGACCTGCCAGCCGGTAACGCACTGGAAGGTGGCGTGCATGGTGTCGAAGCCAAGCGCTGCGATACCGTCCAGGCTCAGCGAGAGTGGCCGCTCCACCAGCCCGCCGAGGCTCAGCCGGTAGGTGGCTGGATCGAAGCTCGGTATCCCGCCGGTGACCGTGTAGATCTGGTAGCCGTCCAGCCCCACCGCCCCGCCGACCAGCGAGCCGGCCAGCTCGCTCTGGAGGCCGGGCGCCACGACCCCGAGGAGCGCAGCGCCGCCGAGCAGGCCGAGAAAGACCCGCCGCGGCATGTTCTTCGCCCCTGTGCCACTGGCCGGAACCACCTGGCGGTTGACATCGCTGGCCACGCTTAGTGCAACCGTTGCCGCGGCAGTGATGTTCCTGCAGCGCCGGCATCGGTCCAAAGATGCCAACAACCAGAGTGCGGGCGCAAAAGAGGTTGGAGGCCGGAACCGGACACGGCCCCCAACCGCCGCTTCATCGGCTCATCTCGCCTGGATTCAGGCGGCCTTGCCCATCCTTGCCGGCATTCCCTCGTAGCCATGCTGGCTCAGCGCCCCCAGGATGGCAGCAGCCAGAACCTGGTGGCCCGCCAGGGATGGGTGGATGTTGCAGTCCTCCCCCGGGATCGAACTGGCGGCCGCCGGCACCTTGACCAGGAGGCCGGCCGCGCAGGGACTGCCTCCGGCGTTCGCCGAAGCGGCGGCGAAGGCTCCGAAGCCGTTGGCAACGACGACGTTGAAGCCCGTGCCCGCTGCGTCGATCGCCTGGTTGAGCAGCGTGCTTAGAGCCATCGACTGCTGACCGTAGGGATTGTCCTCGTAGCTGAGCGAGTAGTAGTTGACCGCCACCAGCGCATGGGTGTAGTGCGCCTGGTCGCGGATCCCCTGGTAGATGATCTTCAGGTTGGATGTGATGGTATTCAAGACTGCCCCAAGCTCAGTTGGGCTGGTGCAGCCATCCATGGTGATCTCCTGGCAGACGAAGGCGTCGTTGGCTCCGATGTCGATGGTCACCAGCCGTGTGTGCGGATGGCTCTTCAGATAGGAGACCGCGTAGGCCAGCTGGGAACCCTGGTACTTGACGTGCAGCGGGAACGCGGTGCGATAGCCGCCTGGGTGGCCGAGAGTGTTCTCGCAGCCGTTGGAGATCGCGCTCGTGCTGATCATCGAAGCGGTGGTTTCGCCCGGGCAGGAGGCATTGGTGAGCTTCAGGCCCAAGGCGTCAGCGGCGTAGTTCGCGTAGCTCAGGAAGCTCGATGGATCCGTGTAATTCGGCGCCGGCGTCGCCTCGGGCGGAATATAGCCGAAGGCCACCGAGTCCCCCAGTGCCAGGTAGGTGCCGTTGCCGCCCTCGCTTACGTGGATCACCTGCTGGGCTGAGGCCGTACTACCGGCCAAAAGGACGGTCCCAGCGGCAAGGGCAAAAGCGGAAAGTGCGGTTGTGGCGCGCCTAAGTAGACCCGCGCGCTGATTGTGTGATCCCATATCTCCCCCAGGATTTCGTCGACCCGCCGGCGCCCGCGCCACGGCGGAAGGCGGCGGGCGGCCGACAAGCACCCGGCGTGGCCGGGCACATTGCCGACTCTATCCCAAGCCTCGAGTCAGATTGGGGACAACCACGATTGGCCTAGCGAACTTTCAACTCCGCCTTATAGATGCGGGCGGGGCCCATCCCCTCGATGGATTCGGCAAGCGAGAAGAAGGCTTTGGCCACCTCGGAGCCGGGGTTGGAGACCACCACCGGGGTGCCGTC
>JAJYNL010000053.1 GCA_021786375.1 Actinomycetes bacterium | reverse complement strand
GTTAGGAGCCATGATCCGAAAGCAATTCGATCAGGACTAGGGAAGTATGTTTACTGCTCGGCCGGCGACCATGACCACCGTGATGACCGAGATCAACGCCTGAGCGGTCATCAGTGCTTTCGACGCGCCCGTGAGCGGCATGGTGTCGGTCGGGCTGAAGGCCGTGGCGTTGGTGAAGGCGACGTAGATGTAGTCGATAAAGCCTGGCATCCATGATGGGCCGGCCAAGCCCTCTTGGAGCATCTGGGGGAAGAGAAAATCGGGCCAGCGCTTTTCGCCGACCGCCCTTGCCGCAGGCCCGCCACGGTCGAGCTCCCAAAACCACAAACCAAAGACGATGACATTGGTGAGCCAAATGGCGATGGCGGAATATACGAGCTGTGGCCCGCTGGTCTTCCCCCCGGCGAGCAGGTCGTGGACAAGGAACCAGACCGAAGCTGCGTTGGCCAGGTTCAAGAGGCCGATGACGCTGATCGCCAAGTATCGGAGGACCTTCGTTTCGGTATCGTCGCGGAACGGGCTTGAGATGGTTAGAGGAATTAGCAGGCCAAGTTCGAGCAAAGGCATGAGCCAGCGTGGGCCGAGGATCAGTCGCTGGGGCAGGACGACGTAGAGGCCTATCGAAGCAAGTATTGCGATGCTGGCCGGCCAGCGAGGCTCGCGCCTTCGCACTTCCGGTGCGGAATCTTCCACGGGCGCTCCCTCGGGATCGGGGTCCACCTCCGCCCCAACCTAGCTGCCATGGCCCAGGCCGGTGCCTCGAGTCCTGGCAGCGCCTTGCGTGTGGTTAAGTTTGAGGTTCCGCTCGGCTAGGGTTGCCATCTGATGCCGACCACGGGGCGCAGCTTCTTTGGGGGAGACAATGCCGATTGCGTCGCTATCCGACCGAATAGCAGAGTTCAAGCGCCGGGTTGTCGAATTGGTTCCACACGGCGAGTGCATAGTCGGTGATGCCCCGGCTCTTTCCAGCTATGGCGCTGATGGGTTGATCCGGTTCCGGCAGACGCCGGAGGTGGTGGTCCTGGCCAAGAGCACCGAGGAGGTGCGGGCTGTGGTTTCGCTCTGTGCTGAGTTGGGCATACCGTTTGTGGGGCGCGGATCTGGTACGGGACTTTCCGGTGGCGCCGTGCCGCCCGCCCATGGCGTGGTGATTGCGGCATCGGCGATGAAGGGCATCGTCGAGATAGATCCGGTGGATCGGATCGCCGTCGTCGAGCCAGGGGTGGCGAACCTGGTCGTATCTGAGCGGTCGGCCCCTCTTGGCCTCTACTATGCGCCCGACCCTTCTTCGCAGAGCGTCTGCTCCATCGGCGGCAACGTCGCTGAGAACTCCGGTGGGGCCCACTGCCTGAAGTACGGCTTTACCACCAACCACGTCCTCGCAGTCGAAGTCGTCTTGCCAGACGGCAGCGTCGAGGTCCTGGGTGGGGAGTCGCCCTTCGAGCCGGGATTGGACCTGAGGTCGTCCTTTGTCGGGAGCGAGGGCACCCTCGGCATCGTCACCAAAGTTTGGCTGCGTCTTCTGAGCCGTCCGGAGGCGGTGAGAACCCTGGTGGCCGACTTCGATTCCGTGGAGAGCGCCGGCGCCGCTGTCAGTGCGATAATCGCAGCCGGCATCGTTCCGGCGGCTATCGAGATGATGGATGCATTGGCCATCGAGGCCTGTGAGAAGGCCGTAGCGGCCGGATACTCCCTCGATGCAGCAGCTGCGCTCATAGTCGAAGTGGACGGCTCGCAAGAAGAGGTTGACGCCCTCTACGAAGAGGTGAAAACCGCCTGCATCACTTGTGGCACCACCAAGATCCGTGAAGCCGCCGACCAGGCTGAGCGGAGCCGGATCTGGCTGGGCAGGAAGGCCGCGTTCGCGGCCGCGGGCCGCCTTGCTCCCGCCTACATCGTCCAGGACGGTGTGGTTCCCCGCACCGCGCTTTCCTCTATTCTCGGCCGGATCCAGGAACTGGCCAACCAGGTGGGATTGCGGGTCGCCAACGTGTTTCATGCCGGAGACGGCAACCTGCACCCGCTCGTTCTCTACAACCCCGACTCGACGCAGGAGTCGGAGGCCGCCGAGAAGCTGGCGACCGAGATAGTGGAACTCTGCGTGGAAATTGGCGGCTCCATCACAGGTGAGCACGGGGTTGGCTTGGAGAAGGCATGCTCCATGGCCGCCATGTTCGACGATGGCGATCTGGAAGCCATGCAGCGCCTGCGCGTGGCCTTCGATTCCCAGGGAATCGCCAACCCGGGCAAGGTCTTTCCCACGCCTCGCTTGTGCGGTGATGCTCCGGGCCGGTATCGGGCCCATGCGCTGGAACTGAGTGGAGAGGCGGTTCGGTTTTGAGCGGAGCTATCAACGCAGATTCGGCTCTGCTGGCACCCGCCTCATCGGCAGACGCATCCGAATTGCTTGCATCGATGGAGCCCCAGCGCAGGCTCCGAATCAAGGGGCATTCACAAGATCCGGCAGAAGGCATTTCCACGCTTGTCTGCGCGAACCTGCGTGGGTACGAGCATTCGCCAGCCGATCAAACGCTGGTGGCGGCCACTGGAGAGCGCCTCGGGGCGATCGAGCAGATGCTCGCTGAGCACGGACAGCGAATCGCGGCTTTTCCGCTGACTACCAGCCAGCGGGACATGACACTGGGTGCCATACTGGGTTCCGGCCTGGATACCGCAGCCGCTCAAAGATACGGCCGTTTCCGCGAGAGCCTGATCGGCGCCGAGTTCGTGCTTCCCGACGGCACCCGCGCACATTCCGGCGGCAGGGTCATCAAGAACGTCGCAGGTTATGACTTGGCCAAAATTATGGCGGGTTCACTGGGGGCCTTAGCCTTCGTGACGGCCGCCTCGTTGCGGCTGTATCCCGTCCCGCGCCGCTCGGTCCGTCTGAGCATCGAGGCGGACATCCCTCACGCGATTGCGCTCATCGAGCAGGCCCATCGCCGAGGCATCGAGATGGCGACTTGCGAGTGGGGTCAAGGCCTGCTGGAGTTGGGCATCGAAGGACCATCGGAAGCGATCGAGGCGGCGGTGCGCAAGTTGGCGGACCTGCTCGAGCGCAAAGTCGGCGAACTTGAACTGAGTGAGGGTGACCAAGGTTCTCCCGTCCTTGGATCGAGATTGGCCGCGGAGAGGGAGTCCTTTGGCGGGATGATAATCAAGGTCGGAACCCGTCTCTCAGGAGCGGCCGAGTTGCAGCGGGCAATCGTTGGGGCAGGGCTGGCCGAACGAGGAGTATGGATGCACTCGCATTTGGGCGTGGGTATCCACTACCTAGGGCTGCCTGGCAACGGGGCATTGTACGGGCGGCTCGACGCGGTGCTGAGAAGCATGAGCGTGGCCGGTCAGCGGGTGGGGCATCTCGATCCTGCCGGGGGCAGCATCTTCGTCGGGAGAAGGCCGGGCGGCCTGACCACGATGCGAAGGGTCCTGGAGAGCTTCGATCCCCACGGGCGGCTGGTGAGCCCAATGCGCACGTCAGTAATCGAGGAAACGGAGAATCCTAGATGAGTGTGGGAGCTACGGGGCCGGAGCGCAAGCTGATCGACACCTGTGTGCACTGCGGTTTCTGTCTGCCTGCCTGCCCGACGTACCAGCTGAGTTCGAACGAGGCGGAGTCCCCGCGTGGCCGCATTGATCTCATGCGCAGGTATTTGGACGGCGCGATCGGACTCGACGCGGACTTCGTGGCTCACATCGACTCATGCCTGGGGTGCATGGCCTGCGTGAAGGCATGCCCTTCAGGTGTTGACTACGAGACCCTGATCGTCGAAGCAAAGTCGATGATCCACGCTTCCTTCCAACGCCCGAGCCGGCAGCGCCTGGTGCGAAAGGTGATCTTTGCCATCATGCCTTATCCCGCGCGAATGCGCCCTCTGGCCCGCCTCGGCAGCTTGTCCAAGAGGCTGGGCGTCGAGCGCATTGCTAAAGGGCGGGCCAGTGGGGGAGTCGCTGCAACGCTCGCCTCCGCCCTGGCCCTGCTGCCGCGCGTGGCGAACTCTGCCGTGCCGGCACGCAATCGCCTCTATTCCGCATCAGCGCCCAGGCGCGGGGTAGTGGGGCTTCTGACAGGCTGTGTTTCCTCGGTGCTGTTCGGCTCCACCGAGCAGGCGGCCATTGACGTCCTGTGTGCCGAGGGCTTCGACGTGCTGGTGCCAGGTGGGCAAGGGTGCTGCGGGGCACTGGCCGAGCATGCAGGCGAGGCTCCGCTAGCCCGCCGGCTGGCCGGCGCGCTGGTTGCAAGGCTCGGGCGCGAACAGGTCGACGCCTGGATTACCACCTCTGCCGGCTGTGGGTCGACACTGAAGTCCTACGACCGGCTCCTACCCGGCAATCCCGCCTCGCGCGAGTTCTCTGAGCGCGTGCGCGACATACACGAGTTCCTCTACCAGCAGGGGCTCCGGGCCGATTACAAGCCACTTGGAATGCGGGTTGCATACCATCCGGCCTGCCACCTTGCCAATGCGCAAGGGATCGTCGACGAGCCGTTGGCGCTTCTGAGGGCGATTCCGGGTTGCGAGGTCGTCCTCCCGGGCCAGTCCGGCACCTGCTGCGGGTCTGCGGGGATATACAATTTGGTCGAGCCGGCGACTGCCCAAGTGTTGGGCAAGGCCAAGGCATCCTCGATCGCCGAGTTGCACGCGGACGTCGTTGCCACGGGCAACCCCGGCTGCTTGCTCCAGATCGCCCGCTACTCGGATCCGGGGTTGGCGTCCGCCCATCCGGTGGAGTTACTGGCACGATCGCTCCGAGCGTCTACGGCTTAGAGGAGCGGCTCAAGCCGGTTGCTGGAACCGGCCACCTCTTGTTCCAGCCAGTTCTCCAAGCGAGAAGTAGGATTCCTCCTCCTGCTCGAAGTGAAGTTTGAGGATGGCGTGCAGGCCGTAGAGGACTTGTCGGGCCTCGGAGACGTCTCCTGACCCTGCCGCGCCTGAGGCAAGGTCATCCTCGACCATCTCCAGCCTCCTAGCCAGGGAGAAGATCTCCGCGTGTTCCCGCGCCATGACCGAAGTGGCGCCCTGTAGGCCCATGGCCTGGTCCAGGGCGGGATAGAGCACGTCGTTTTCGGTACGCTCGTGAGGGACCACCTTCTGCTGGAGGAACATCCGGCAGTTTCGAAGCCCGCTCAGCCTCTCCTCCGCGTTCATCAAGTCGAGTCCACCTGCGAGCGCCAGCATGTCGTCAACTCCGGATCTGAGTTGGAGGTGCTCAGCCTGCAACTTCTCGGCGAGCTCGACGGTCTCGGCGGAAAAGGAGAGTTTCGATCGCGGAACGCGCAGAACTCGCAGGGCGTTGAGAATGACCGCCAGGTCGATTCCCTCCTGGGCGATTGCCCCCCAGGTGGGGGTCAAGTTGCCACTTGCCGCGATCAGCATGGCCGCCAACGAGAGGCCCACGCCCGCCAGCGCACTCTGGGTGGCGATCCTGAACGATCGGTGTGCGATCCCGAGCGAAGCCACCAGCGGTTCGATGCGGTCAACGGTTAGGACGACCCCGGCAGCCTCCGACGACGCGCTCTGTCCACGCGAGGCAACGGCTATCCCTACGTCGGCGACCGCCAAAGCGGGAGCATCGTTGATGCCGTCTCCAACCATTGCCGTGGGTCCGAAGTGAGCCTCGGCCCTGGCCGCCGCCACCTTGTCCTCTGGCGTGCAGTCGGAGTAGATGCCGTCGATACCGAGGGCCGTCCCCACAGCTTCGGCCACCGGCCGGCGATCTCCCGTCAGCATCACGATGCGGTCGATGCCCTGAGCCCTAAAACCTCGCAGCGTCCTGCTGGCATCGGGGCGCACGGGGTCGTCCAGGAGCACCAGCCCGGCCTTCTCTCCGATCGAGGTGAAAATCGTCATCGACCCCTCGAATGACGCGCGCCTAAGTGCGCCCTCGACCCATGGTTCGTCGTGGCCGACTCCGACGAACCCGGCCTTGCCAAGCTTGACCGGCATTCCCTGGATTACGCCGCTGATTCCCTGACCAGGGATCTCGCTGACATTGGCCGGCTGCGTGAGAACGAGGCCACGTTCGCGGGCGGCGCTCACCAAAGCTGTGGCCAACGGATGCTGGGATCTCTGGTCAAGGGAGGCGGCGAACCCGAGGACGGCGTCAGCGTCGATCCCCGGCGAAGCCACCACCTGGGTGACATGGGGAGCGCCGCGTGTAAGGGTTCCGGTCTTGTCCAGAAGGAGCACCTTCGAACGGGCGAGCTTTTCGAGTTCTGCTCCACCCTTGATCACCACCCCGACCCGAGCCGACCGGGAGAGGCCCGATACGATTGCCACCGGAGCGGCGAGAATGAGCGGGCATGGTGTCGCGACCACCAGGACCGCCACGGCTCGTGTGAACTCGTGGCTGAACCCCCAGGCGAGACCGGAGACCGCAAGGGTCGCGAAGAGGAACCAAAGGGCGTATCGGTCCGCCATTCGTACGAATGGCGCTGAACCCGCCTCGGCCTCCTGGGCCAACCGGACGATCCGGGCATATGTGGAGCTTTGGGCGTCGGAGGTTGTGACCATCATGAACGGGTTGGAGACGTTGACCACGCCACTGCGCAATGGTTCTCCCCGCAAGTGCTCTACGGGCATCGGCTCGCCGGTGAGCGCGGATTCGTCGAGCACACTCCTGTCGTCGAGGAGTTCGCCGTCCAGCGGCACGACCTCGCCGCTTGCCACCACAATTGTCTCGCCCGGTGCAACCTCGGTAAGAGGGATAGTGAAAAGGCCCCCGGGCCGTTCGACGTGGGCGCTGACCGGGGCGCGCTCGACCAGCAGCTTCAGCTCCCGCTTGGCGTGTCCGGTGGCGTAGTCCTCCAGGTTTCGCCCGCCCAAGAGCATCAAGGTGACGACGGCGCCGGCCAGATATTCGTGTACCAGCACAGTTCCGATGAGTGCCAGCAAAGCAATGATGTCGACCCGGAAACTCTTCTGGACTAGGCCGAAGATGATGGTGGCAGCCGAGACCAGAATGCCAACGATGGTGGATGCGAGAAAGAGTTGGTGGGACCAGCCCGCCTCGCCCACCAAGTGGGAAAGCCCTCCCCCTGCGGTCAAGACCGCCGACAGGACGAGCGCTAATTCGCCCCTGGTGCGCGCCGAGAAGATCGCCATGGCGCTCCTTGCCAGCCGGCCAGCCGGATGCCCGGGTGCAACGCCGGCATCGGACTCACGTCAGGTACGAGAGCCCGTTTCTTGTCTTCCAAAGGAAGTACTTCTCAAGTGCCCGCTTGCCACCGTCGTAGACAGGATTGGGTATCAGGGCGGCGAACTGGCGCGGCTTGAACAGGTGGTTGGCGACCAGGTACACCTCCTTGTGGCCGGCGTCGAGGATGCACACTCCAGGTATGTGTCCGAACTCCTTGACCTTCAGATCGACGCGGGCGTTCACGAGGTTGGCGACATTGTACGCAGCGATCTTGGCCTCTTCGTCGGCCGGGAAGCCCGTCTTGGGGATCCCGAGCGGGACAGGTGTGGTGAAGGGCGCGGGCACATCGACCGCGATTCCCGCCGCGAAGACGTTGGGGAATTCCTTATGCTGGTAGGCGCCATTCACGGGAACGTAGCCCTTGGCGTTGCCAAGGCCGGGTGAGTTGGACACCACGTCCTGGCCGAGGAAGGGTGGCATCAGCATGGAGAAAGCGAAAGGCAGCGCTCGCCCGTCGCCCAACGTGATCTCGTCCTGGCCGACATGGTCGATCTTCGTATTGGTCACGAAGTTGATCTCGAGCATCGCGAACATCTTGCGAAGCATGGTGTTCCCACCGGCGATCCCCTCAATGCCGAAGTGGCCGAGGAAGGGCTCAGGGGTGATCCAAGTGATCTCCACCTTTTTGCGCACGCCGCGCTTGCGGAGGTTGAACTCGGCGTTGAATAGGAACTCGTAGGCCGCTCCAACGCACCCTGCCGCTTGTGTCGCTCCTATCACCACCGGACCAGGGTTGTCGACAAGGTTCTCGAAGCGCTCCCTCGTATCCAGGGCTCCTTCCGGATCGCAGATGCAGGCCGTGTAGCCGTTGTCCGGTCCTACCCCGCTAATTGAATAGTCGAGCTTGGGGCCGGTGGCAATCACCAGGTAGTCGTAGTCGAAGCGTCCCGCGTTGGTCTCCACATAGTTCTCGTACTGGTTGACCCTGGTCGCGGTGGCGTGGACAAATTCGATCCCCCTCTTGCGCAGGATCGGCTCCACCGGCAGGGTTATGTCCGTGATCTCCCGTTCGGAGAAAGGTACCCAGATGAGTGACGGCACGAAAAGAAAGTAGTCCCTCTGCGAAATCACGGTAACGGTGTGGCCGGCGTCCTTCAGATGGCGCCTGGTCTCCAGCGCCGCCGTCAGCCCGGCGAAGTTCCCACCCAAGACCAGGATTTTAGCCATGAGTCCCCCTAAAAGCTCGCACCACCGCAACAATAGCGCTCCTGGTCGGAGGGATACCCGGCTATCGGCCCTATCGCGCCCGCGTCGAAGGTCCCTTGGGCCTGTCGCCGGCGATTTTGAAGTGGCCGCGGCGGCCTGCGAAATCACCGGTCGCTGAGCCAATCCTTTTCCCGCCTCCCCAGTTTGGTCGAGGCAGGGTGTTGAGTGAAGGGCCAGATTTCCGCTGAGATACTCCGGAAATTGGCGGTTGCAGACAGCGAGGCGAGGATCGAATAGAGGCCCAGGTTGATGCGCTGGATAACGACAAAAGGCTCCGATACCTGCAGGAACTTTGCCACCGGGTCGTTCTTGTCGAACATGTGGGCAAACAGGGCCGTGGTGTAGTCGTCGCTGAAGGTGAACTCGGCGTCCTTGGCGATTGATGCGTAGAAGGGCTCGAAAAAGCGGTAGACCTGCTCGTCCGACAAGGTGCAACCGGGGGCGAGGAGTCCAGCCTTTACGATGGCGCGCCGGAAGGCGACGGGGCTTGCCTGGATGACGGCGGCACTCACCATCTCTTCGAAGGTGGAGATGTCCTCTGAGACGAAGTATTTGGTCATCCCGAAGTCGATGAAGGTTACGCGACCGTCCCCCTCGAAGAGGTAATTGCCGGGATGCGGGTCGCCGTTGAAGCACTGGAGCTTGTAGAGGCTGCGAAATACGAAGCGGAAGATTGTTTCTCCGGCCAGGTCGCGCTCCTCCTGGTCCTCGTGAAGAAAATCCGCGAAGCGAAGACCGGCGGCGAGCTCCGTCACCAGTACTCGGGGCCTGGTGAGATCATGGCGGACCCCGGGTATCCGTATGAAGGGGTGACCATGGTAGAAATCTGCGAAGAGCTGTTGGTTGGCCGCCTCCCTCTCGTAGTCGAGCTCCTCGGTAATCCGCGCGGATATCTCGGTGACGATCGAGTCGGTATCCATGGCCGGGAAGGCGAATCGGAATGCGCGTGCCACCAGCCGCAGGTTGGCGAGGTCTGCGAAGAGGGTCTCGCGTATTCCTGGATACTGGACCTTCACCGCGACCGCTTCGCCGTCCATGGTGATGGCCCGGTGTACCTGGCCTATGGAGGCAGAGGCGATCGGGTCGGGATCCCAGGTCTCGAAGATCTCAGCCGGTGGGCTGCCGAACTCCTGGTCGAAGACCTCCTCCACCAAGTCGTACGACATGGGTGGCGCTTGGTCCTGAAGGCTGGAGAGCCCGGTTCTGATCGTGGAGTCCAACGGGGTGGAGACATAGCTGAGCATCTGACCGAACTTCGCCATCACCCCCCGCATCGACCCCAGCTCCTTGGCCACATCGGCAACCGACGCGATTTCCCGGCTTCGGTCGGTTTTGCCATTGGGAGTCCGCGAGGCGAAAATCTCCTGGGCCTTGGCGCGCGCGGCTGCCGTTGCAAGCTTGGAGCCCACTCGCGCGACCCTGGTCATCCTCCTCGCGCGCCCAGAAGCCGAGGCATCCATCGGGCGCCTCGTCAGCGGCCTGTAGAGGGACGGTCGAAGCGTTGGGCGTCGATCGAGGCGTAGGCGGCAACCGTCTTGTCCACCTCGGCCGCACTCTCGATGCGCTCCAGGGCTTCGGTCAGGCGAGGCCCCGGTATCACCGCGGTCATTTCACCGGAAGGCATCCCCGTGCGCGTTCGAGAGAGCATGCACCCGAAGGAGATTGCGAACTGCTCCTTTTCCTTGGCGATTGCGACGATGTGGCACTGTGGCTTGCCTTCGATGCGGGCTTCGGGAATTGCATCCCGGAAGATCATCGCCCCAATCGAGCTGAGCATCAGGAGAACGACGTCGGGGGTTCCTTGCGCGGTTGACAAGGGCCCGTAGGCAACGGCGGCGGGTTCGATTGAGACGTGTTCGATGGACCCGAAGTCCGATTCCCCAACCCATCCTGCTTCGAGCAGGGCGCCGACGTCAGCGCCGGCGCCGGCGGCCTCGAGGGGGAGGAAGCCATGGGTGAAGGAGCCGACCGAGCAGTTGGCGTGGTCTTCCTTGGTGGTCCAGAACGCTTGGCGACCCGCCTCTATCCAGAAGACGCAGCCCGCGGACACCTTGCCGGTTCGCCCGTCCGCGGTGGGAGCGGGAACCGCCCCCTCGAAGCGCTCCCCGGCGGGAGGCGCGTCATGCAAGGAGATGGCGATCGGCTCCGTCCGCATGCGCAGCGCAGCGGCAAGCCGCTGCGCGGTGTTGTCAAACTCCATGAGCCAAATCTATCTCCAGCCCTTGAGTTGCGCCTAGCCGGGCCGACTCAGGCGGTCTGGATCTTTGATTCTTCGTGCAGGCCCAGTTCGCCGATGGCCGTCTGCTTCATCAGGTACTTCTGGATCTTTCCCGTGACCGTCATCGGGAAGGAGTCGACGAACTTGATGTAGCGCGGCACCTTGTAGTGGGCGATCCTCCCCTTGCAGTACTCCAGGACCTCCTCCTCGGAGATCTGCTCTCCCTCCTTGGGAGTTATCCAGGCCATGACCTCTTCACCGTAGCGCTCGCTGGGTACCCCGATCACCGAGACGTCCTTGATCTTTGGGTGTGAGTAGAGGAACTCCTCTATCTCCCGCGGGTAGATGTTCTCCCCTCCACGGATGATCATGTCCTTGGCGCGGCCGACGACATTGACGAAGCCCTCGTCATCCATGACCGCCAGATCTCCAGTGTGCATCCAGCGGGCGGGGTCTATCGCCTCGGCGGTTTTGGCTGGCTCGTTCCAGTAACCGAGCATCACGGAGTACCCTCGAGTGAGGAATTCGCCGATCTGGCCACGCGGCACGACGTGCCCACTGGGGTCGATGATTTTAACTTCGAGGTGGGGCAGAACCCGGCCGACCGTCGCCACTCGCTTCTCCAGCGCATCGTCGGTCCGCGTTTGCATCGACACGGGTGATGTCTCGGTCATTCCGTAGCAGATGGTTACCTCGTCCATGTTCATTCGAGAGACGACCTGCTTCATCACCTCGACCGGGCAGGGCGAACCGGCCATGATCCCGGTGCGCAGGCTGGTGAGATCGAACTTGGCGAAGCTGGGATCGGCCAGCTCGGCGATGAACATTGTCGGGACGCCGTAAAGGGAGGTGGCTCGCTCCTTCTCGACGGCTGCCAGCGTGGCCGGGGCATCGAAGGTGTAGGCGGGGATGACCATGGTGGAGCCGTGGGAGGTGCAGGCGAGATTGCCCATCACCATCCCGAAGCAGTGGTAATAAGGAACGGGGATGCAAACCCGGTCCTCTTCGGTGTAATGGCAGGTCTCCCCGACGAAGTAGCCGTTGTTGAGAATGTTGTGGTGACTTAGGGTGGCTCCCTTGGGAAATCCGGTCGTCCCGCTGGTGTACTGGATGTTGATCGGATCGTCGAAGTCGAGGCCGTCCTGGATCGCCGCAACTTCCGAGGCGGGTACCGACCCGGCTTTTGCGAGCAGGGCGTCGTAGGTTTGGTCCTCGAAGTAATAGACGGCGCGCAGGTCCGGGAGTGCGCCCCGGACCTGGTTCACCATCCCCCGGTAATCGGAGGTGCGATATTCCGACATTGCGAAGAGCCCGGCGCATCCGGAGTGCTTCAGTGCGTACTCGAGTTCGCTCGTTCGATATGCGGGGTTGATGTTGACTAGTATCACGCCGATCTTGGCCGTGGCGTATTGGACCACCGCCCATTCGTAGCGATTCGGGCTCCATATCCCGACCCGGTCACCCTTGGTGAAGCCGTCGGCAAGCAGCGCTCTGGCCAAAGATTCCACCTGTTCAGCGAACTCCCGATATGTCATGCGCACTTCCTGGTGCACCGAGACGATTGCCTCGCGGTCGGCGAACTTCGCAACGGTGGCGTCAAGATTGGCGCCGATGGTCTCGGAAAGGAGCGGCTTGAGAGCGGTACCGTGCTCGTATGAGATGGTCATGGGATTACAATACGCCAGTCCAGACCGAGCGTGTGGCCATCCTCAATCTTGCATGGTGCCAGCCTTCCGAGCCGGCGGTGGGTGTCTTGGCCGGAGTGCATTCACTGCCCACCTGGCGCCCTCCGTCTTCTTCGGTGCGTATGTGACGGCAACCGGCCCTACCCGGCCCAGAGCAGGTCCGCCATGGCAGCGTAAAGGCGCGGGTGCAGGAACTCGAAACCCTGGGATTTCAGCACCGATGGCTCCACCCTCTGGGAGGAAAGCAGGAGTTCATGCGCCATCTCCCGGCCGAGAAGTGTGGAGAGCGCAAAGTCGGGCGCATGCAGCAGCGCCGGGCGTGAAAGCGCCTTGCCCAGGGTGCGGGTGAACTCGGTGTTGGTGACCGGATTAGGCGCTACGAGGTTGACCGGACCGGTTATGCCGGGTCGGTCGAGCAGGAAGGCGATTGCCGCCACCTCGTCAAAGCGGTGGATCCAGCTCATCCACTGCTTCCCGCTGCCCAGGGATGCTCCGAGACCGGCCTTGAAGATGGGCAGCTGCTTTTGCAGAGCCCCGCCGGAAGAGTCGAGGACGATTCCGGTTCGAAGGGTCGCGACACTGTGCCCCGCTTCGGCCGCTCGATCCGCTTCGGCCTCCCAGGCTTTGACCACTTCGGCGAGGAATCCGCTCCCGGTGGGGGACTGCTCGGTAAGGACTTCCTCGCCCCGATCGCCGTAGATTCCGATGGCGCTTGCGCTGAGCAGCCTCACCGGCCGGCCGGTCTGAGTTGCGAGCATCTCCACCACCTGGCGAGTGCCTTTTACGCGGGACTCCATGATTTCGGCTTTAGTGCGCGCGTTCCAGCGCTTCTCACCGATTCCCGCACCCGCCAGGTGGACCACGGCGTCGATCTCGGCTCCGGTGGGCAATTCGATACGCCCGCTTACGGTATCCCAGCGGATCTCGTTGCTGCCGGAAGGCACGGCGTCGCGCCGGGCCACCAGTACCTCGTCTCCTCGATAGCGGAGGAGGCGTACCAGGTGCGAGCCAATGAGTCCGCTTGCCCCGGTCACGAGTACCTTCATTTCGACGCCTCTTTCCTGTCCGGCACCCTGCGGATAGTTGAACCGGAGCGATGCCCGGGCAATTCCGGCGCCGGGACCGTCAGCCGACCGCACCCAGCTGGCTGTCCGCGGATCGCCGCCAGGCCAGCTTGACCAGTTCGACGGCGGCAGCCGGGTTACGCAGGTGTATGCCGTGATCTGTGCCAGGGACGATCACTGCGTCACATCCGGGTACCGCCTTGGCGAGATGATCGAGGGCCATGACGTGCCTTGCCGGGGCGTTCTCGCCTCGCGCCGCCACGAAGGGCACTTTGATGGCGCCAAGGTCCGGAGGTGGATCCAGGTGACTTGCGCTGGCCATCTCCGCCACCAGTACCGGGCCCTCCGAGCGGCGCCGTGCCCGCGTGGTCGGCGGGAGGCGAACCCAGCGCTGTGGCCCAATCATCCGTTCCATGAAGCTCTGGGCGAAGTCCTCTGCCTCGTGCTCACTCATCTCCCCCGGGCGCGTCGCGTAGGCACCGGATTTGGACCAGAATTCCAGCCACGGGAGAGGGCTCTCGTAAGTCACCAAAGCGGATATTCCCGGGCAAGTCCCCGCCGCGGCCAGTACGAGCGCGATGGTCCCGCCAATCGAGTGACCAAAGACGATAGTTGGCCGGTCGCCGATCAATTGGGCCAGATCGTGGGCGTGATCGGTGATCGTTGGTAGCACCACATTGCGCGACGGTGCATCGAGCCGCGATGACTCGTAGCCTCTACGGTCGTAGGTTACGCACTCGAAGCCCGCGTCGACCAGGATGCGAACCATCCGCGTGAAAGAGCGGCCACGATCCATGGCGCCATGCACGAGCACCACTCTTTTCGCCCCACCCGACAGGATACCGCGGGAGGCGTGATGCGTTAGGTGGATTCCTGGCGGCGTCGATTGCTGCACTCCTGCAAGCCTATGCGGGCAACCTCCGTCGCGCAGGGAGGAGGGACCCCACCTATCTTCCTAGCGCAGGTGGTCCATACGGGCTCCCGGAGCGAAGATAGCACTCCTCGTGAAAGTGGTCGACCCGGTTCCACTTTCCGTCGCAATAAACGTTTGCAATGACTTGATTGGGACGTGTCTTGGCTGAGTAAGCGATCCTTGCGTTGCAAGTTGCGCAGTCGGCATACGTTCCTGGGGTGACGGCCCTCAGTGCGGCGCGGCTGCTGGTCATGGACGATGTCACAGGCATGTACGATTAATCGGCGGCATTGTGAAACCCTTTAGTTTAACTGCACCCCGCAGTCACATAGGGTAATTGTGCTACCGTGAGTGGCCAAATTCAGGCCCGAGCCGCACCGCGGCACGCGCCAGGTCCCGCAGGCCCGACCCGCACCGGTCGCTGCCAAGCGAGCTATTGATTCATGCAAGTGTGAGGGGTTCCGGCCGGCGCCTGCTGGCGCTGGTATCCGGCGCGTAGGGCCACGGTGGCGGTCATGCTCGCGACCATTCCAACGGTTACGATCATCCGGAATTACCACCTTCCCGAAGCGGGCGAGGATTGCCGCCACGACCATGCGGAAGACCGCAGCAGTGCAAACGATTCCAATTACCAAACGGATTGTCAAAGGCGGCGCCCCGTACATTCCTGCTCCTGCAGGTGCCCACAGCATTTCTGCCGCCGCCCAACTTCGTGAAAGGGAAGCCGGGTGGGCGGCGTTCTCGTCTGCGCTGGTCGGAATGGCATTTTTGAAAAGACCGCCATGGTGGGTAGCATCGATATGTGGCAGAGAAACACATCGATGCAGTTAACACCTTCGGCCCGAACTCCTGGTTGGTGGAGGAGTATTACGAGGCCTACAAGCGCGATCCCGCCTCGGTGCCCGAGTCGTGGCGTGACTTTTTCTCGGGCTACTACCGCGAGGAAGTCGCCCCCGCCAAGACGGAGCTGCCGGCACCATCCGAGCAGCTGACGCCGGCAACGGCGACATTCGTACCCTCTCCCGTTCCAAGCACGTCGGCTGAGGCGGTTTCGGCTACACCCGCAGCCCCGGCTGCGCCGATCGCTCCGGCGGCCGAGGCTTCCAAGCCCACGCCAGCGGCCTACGTTGCGCCCGCGGGTGCGGAGGTCATTGCCATTCGCGGCGCGGCGGCGCGGATCGTGGCCAATATGACCGCCTCGCTTGAGGTGCCCACCGCGACCAGCGTCCGCTCGATTCCGGCCAAGCTCCTCGAGGTCAACCGCGGAATCATCAACAACCATCTCGCGCGGTCCTCGGGCGAAAAGGTTTCCTTTACACACATAATCGCCTACGCGATTGTGCAGGCGGTCAAGGCCTATCCCGTCATGAACTCCGTCTTCGTGTCATCGATCGACGCAAAGGGTACGCCTGGCGTGCAGCGCTCAAAGGAGATCAACGTCGGCATCGCGGTAGACATGGCGAAGGCGGATGGCTCGCGGACTCTCATGGTCCCCGTGATCCGCTCGGCGCAGGAGATGGATTTCTTCGCCTTTCTCAGGGAATACGAGAACCTGATCAGGAAGGTGCGGACCAACAAGCTGTCACCGGACGATTTTGTGGGGGCGACCGTCAGCGTGACGAACCCCGGAACCATCGGCACGGAGCACTCCGTGCCGCGGCTGATGCTCGGCCAGGGCGCGATAATCGGTGTGGGTTCGATCTCCTTCCCGACCGGAATGGCCGCCGCGGATCCGTCGCTCTTGGTGGATCTCGGTGTTTCGAAGACCGTGACGCTCACTTCGACTTACGATCACCGGGTCATACAGGGGGCGGAGTCCGGGCTCTTTCTCGCCAGGATCCACGAGCTGCTCACTGGCCAGCACGGTTTCTATCAGGAAGTCTTCGACGCAATGTCGGTCCCGTACCCTCCTGCCACCTGGGAGCGTGATAGCGCAGGTCGCGAGCCGGGAGACATGACCCGCATGCGCAAGCAGGCTATGGTCAACCAGCTGATCGACACCTACCGCTCACGTGGCCACCTGATGGCGCGCTTGGACCCGCTGGCCCAGAAGTCGCCGGCCATGCCCGAGGAACTCGACCCGGCCTGGTATGGGCTCACCGTCTGGGACCTCGACCGTGAGTTCTACTGCGGCGGGCTGGGCGGCCACACTTCTATGACGCTCGGAGCCTTGCTGCAGCTCCTGAGGGATACCTATTGCCGGACCATCGGCATGGAGTACATGTTCATCCAGGACCCAGCGCAGAAGGAGTGGATCCAGCGGAGAGTGGAGGGTGCCCGTCCCGAGCTCGACACGACTCAGAAGATGCACCTCCTGCGCAAACTCAACGCGGCCGAGGCCTTCGAGCGATTCCTTCACACCCGCTACATCGGCCAGAAGCGCTTTGGCCTGGAAGGTGGCGAGGCTGCGATCGTCTTCCTGGACCAGGTTCTTGACCGTGGCGCTGAGGCCGGGCTTCGCGAGGCGGTCATCGGCATGGCGCACCGCGGCCGGCTCAACGTTCTCACCAACATCGTCGGAAAGAGCTACTCGGAGATCTTCAAAGAGTTCGAGGGCAACCTGGACCCCAACAGCGTTCAGGGCTCTGGTGACGTCAAGTATCACAAGGGTTTCCGTGGCGTGTACCGCGGGTACCACGGGACCGACATCGAGGTGACACTGTCGTCCAACCCGTCTCACCTGGAGGCGGTCGATCCGGTCGTGGAAGGCATGACCCGGGCCAAGCAGGATATAGCCGGCGAGCGTGGATCCTTCAGGATCCTCCCGGTGCTTTTACATGGTGACGCGGCTTTTGCCGGACAGGGTGTCGTGGCCGAGACGCTCAACCTTTCCCAGCTCGGCGGTTATCGTACTGGCGGCACGGTGCACCTGGTCATCAACAACCAGGTTGGTTTCACCACCAATCCCGAGCAGGCCCGCTCGTCGCGTTATGCGACCGACGTCGCCAAGATGATACAGGCCCCGATCTTCCACGTGAACGGGGATGATCCGGAGGCCGTCGCCTGGGTCGCCGAACTGGCGCTCGACTACCGCGAGGCATTTCACCGCGATGTGGTCGTGGACATGGTTTGCTACCGGCGCTTCGGGCACAACGAAGGTGACGAACCGAGTTACACGCAACCTCAGATGTACGAGATCATCGAGGCGAAGCGCTCGGTAAGGAAGCTCTACACCGAGTCGCTGGTGGCCCGAGGCGACATCTCCATGGATGAGGCGGAGCAGTCTCTGGACGACTTTCTCGGCCAACTGCAGTCCGCTCTGGACCAAACGCGTTCCTCGGCTCCGCCCAAGCCGACGGAGCTTCCAAAGGCGCCCGAGCACAATGTCGCTCTGGAGGCGGTGGACACCCATATCGCTCCGAGTGACTTGGAGCTGATCGGCGAGGTGCTGCACACCTTCCCCGCCGGGTTCACCGTTCATCCCAAGTTGGTTCGACAGCTGGAATCGCGCCGCGAGATCCTGGCCGGGGGTGACGTGGATTGGGGTCTGGGTGAGCAGCTTGCCTTTGGAACGCTGGCGCTCGAGGGCTTTGACGTTCGCATGGCCGGCCAGGATTCGCGGAGGGGTACCTTCTCGCATCGCCATGCCGCGCTGATCGACTACCGCACCGGCGAGGATTATGTCCCCCTCGAGCACGTTGCCACCTTTGCGACCTCGGCGGGACGGCGTGGGCCTTTTGGCCGGTTCATGATCTACGACTCGCTTCTGTCCGAGTATGCCGCGCTCGGCTTCGAGTACGGCTATTCGACGGTGAGACGGGACACCCTGGTTATTTGGGAAGCACAGTTCGGTGATTTCGGCAACGGCGCGCAGATAATCATCGATCAGTTCATTGCTGCTGCTCATGACAAATGGGATCAGGGTTCCGGACTGGTGATGCTGTTGCCGCACGGATATGAGGGCCAGGGTCCTGAGCATTCGTCGGGGCGTATGGAGCGCTTCCTGCAGATGTGTGCCGGTGAGAACCTGGCCGTGATGAACCTGACCACCGCCGGCCAGTACTTCCACATGCTGCGGGCACAGCCCAAGCGACAGAATCCGCGGCCGGTCATCCTCTTCTCGCCGAAGTCACTCCTGCGCGCACGGCAGGCCAGGGTCCCCGTCGAGGTGCTTACCGGCGGTCGCTTCAACCCGGTTCTCGACGATCCTACTTTCAGCGGGATCTCCGCGAGCCGTGACCCCGGAGAGGTGCGTCGCGTAGTCCTTTGCTCCGGCAAGATCGCCTTCGAGGCGCTTGCCGCGGCCGGCCAGATCATCGAAGGCAAGCAGGAAGGGGAGACCTGCGCTGTCGTCCGTGTCGAGCAGCTCTATCCTTGGCCCGTCGAGGAGATCGCGGCAGTGCTGGCAAGGTATGTCCGGGCGACTGAGGTGGTTTGGCTCCAGGAGGAGCCGGAGAACCAGGGCGCTTGGTCATTCGTCCACTCGCAGCTGCATTCGCTGTTGCGAGTGGACTACCGCTTGCGCCATGTGTCCCGCGTCCCTGCGGGCTCGCCGGCAACGGGATCCGCCGCCATGCACGCACTGGAGCAGGCGGATCTCATCCACCGCGCCGTGACTCTGAAGGCCTCAGACGCCGCCTCGGGCCTCGTCTTCTGACGAAGCCCGGGAGCGGTGCCGGGGACCGTTGAGTCGCTTGCCCTCTTCTAATCTTTAGGCGTGAAACCAGAAGAACTCATCCCGCACCGCCCCCCGTTTCTCCTCGTCGACGAGATCACGGAGCTACGGCCAGGGGAGTACGCGCGCGGCCTTTGGCGCTTGACCGGCAAGGAGGATTTCTTTGCCGGCCACTTCCCCGGGAGGCCGACCCTCCCGGGGGTTCTGCAGGTCGAATCGATTGCCCAACTGGGGGCATGTGCCGTCCTGGCAGATGAGCGATACAAGGGCAAGCTCCCCCTCTTCGGCGGAATAGACCAGGCGCGATTCAGGCGCCAGGTCGTGCCCGGCGAGGTGGTTGACCTTGAAGTCGAGCTGGTGAGGTTATCGGCAAGAGCAGGCAAGGGCCACGGCCGTGCGAGCGTAGGCGGCGCCGTGAGCGCAGAGGTGGACATTATGTTCATCATCGCCGATGCTTAGAACCGTCCTCGCACCCGGGATGGCGGCCGCGAAATGCTGACGGTTGCAACCTGGAACGTGAATTCGCTCAAGGCACGTCTGGATCGCGTACTCTCGTGGCTGGAGCGGGCGGCACCCGATGTGGTATGCCTGCAGGAAACTAAGCTCACCGAGGCGGCCTTCCCGGCGGCCGCCTTCGCAGCGGCAGGCTACGAGTCGGTCCACTTCGGCCAAGGCCAGTGGAACGGGGTTGCGATCCTTTCCAAGGTCGGCATAGTGGAGCCTGTGCGGGGCCTGGAGGATGAGCCCGGCGGCGAGGCACGCGCGGTTGGCGCGACCTGTGGGCCGCTCAGGGTTTATTCACTGTACATCCCCAACGGGCGGTCCCTTGATTCCGACCACTACCGGTACAAGCTCGAATGGTTGGGGGCGTTGGCGGGCACCGTGCGCAAGGAGCTCGCGAACCAGGAGCGCCTGGTGCTGGGTGGGGACTTCAACATCGCCTTCGATGACCGTGACGTGTGGAGCCCGGCGGCCTTCGAAGGCGCAACGCATGTTTCCCTTCCTGAGCGTGAAGCGCTGGCCGGGATCTATCAACTGGGCATGGTCGATCTGTTCCGCGCTCAGCACCAGGAGGACGGTCTTTTCTCGTGGTGGGACTACCGCGGAGGGTCTTTTCACAAGCGGCAAGGGATGCGGATCGACCTGCTGATAGGTAGCCATGCGGTGGCCAACGAACTGTCGTGGGCAGTGATCGACAGGAACGAGCGCAAGGGCCCCGGGCCCTCAGACCACGCTCCGGTGCTGGCCGGCCTGGAAATCGAATAAGGAGTGGAGATGGCCAACGAAAACAGGTGGATCGAGCGGATGACCGCTCCGGGGGATCCTGTGCGCCGTGCGCAGTTGCGCCGAATCGGTACGGCGACGCGGCGCATCATCGACTCGGTGGTCGACTCCAAGGCGCCTACCGACGTGCTTGCGGTAATCGCCCAGCAGATCGAGGCGGTTGCCGACTCGATAGGCAGCTTCCCGTCGGGACGTGACTACGAGGGCTTTGCAGAGGCGGCCAATGCCGGCGGGAACGGTGGCTTCCTGGACTTCTCCCCGATTTCCGGGGCCTCGAACCCGCTTGCCCCGCCGGTGGAGCTCTCGCTGGAGCACGACGGCAACGGCGCTGCCGTGGTCGTCGGCAACGTCACCTTCGCCTCCGCCTACGAGGGGCCTCCCGGCCACGTCCACGGAGGTTATCTCGCCGCGGCCTTCGATGAAGTGCTAGGTCTTGCCCAGGGTGTGAGCGGTGCCCCGGGAATGACCGCGCGGCTGACAGTGAACTACCGCAAGCCGACGCCATGGGGTATGCCACTGCGCTTCGAGGGCCGCATCGAACGCCGCGAGGGCCGCAAAGTTTTCACCACCGGCACTTGCTACGCGGGTGATCTTCTGACCGCGGAGGCGGAGGCACTCTTCATTTCGGTCGACTTCACCCGTTTGGCCGAGCTTGCCGCCGATCGGCAACGGCGCACCGAGACGCGCTAGAGCTAGAGCCGCGCCTTTCGCGCCCTGGCCAAAGCCTTCATGAGTTTGAGCAGCGCCTCGGCGTGCTCGGCCAGGAACTCCTGTGACATTCCCGGGCAGGTGTCGAAATCGTCGCGCTTGACGGGAAGGTTGGATGCCAGGTAGCTGAGAGTCCGGTCGGACAGTAGCGTTTCCTCGGGAGCGCCAAGGTCGGCCGCGCGCAGGCGCCGCCACAGCTTCAGGGTCTCCAGTACGGGATCGGTTTCCAGGGGCGCCGTCGCCGCTGAACCGAGACGCTCTTTGCTTGCGCGAATGTATTCGAGGGCGCGCCGTTTGGGAGCTCTTTGCGGAATCCCGTCTTCGATGAGCCCGGCAAGGTTGGTGAGGAACGGCGATGGCTGGCGCTCCGCCTTACCGCGCTTGCGCGCAAGTGTGAGGTATAGATGATCTCGCGCCCGGGTGATGCCTACGTAGAAGAGGCGCTTCTCCTCCTCCATCGCAGCGGGTTGGGTCGACTTGGCGTGCGGGAGTACCCCCTGTTCCATGGCTACGAGGTAGACAATCTCCCACTCCAGCCCCTTTGCGCGGTGGAGAGTTGTGAGGGTAACCCCATGCTTGCTCGCGTGGGCGCTTTCCGCAGCTCGAACCCTGAACCAGCTGATGAAGCTGGTCAAGTCCATGCGAGGTTCGTTGCGCAGGGCTTCCACCGCCATCTGCCGGAAGTATCCGAGAGAATCAGCGGCCCCGCCGTCCGTGCCGTCGAGCCGGTATTCGTCAATGAGGTCATCGAGATGGGTCAAAGCATCCTGGAGGCGTCCTCTTGGCCCGAGAAGTTCACGGAGGTGGGCCATAGCTGCCTTGAGTGAGCCGTCGTTGGCCATTTGCGCCGTTCCGGCTACATGATTGTGGATCCCGAGAGCCGAGAGCGCGGCTTGATACTGAGGCAAGAGGGTATTCGTGCGTGCGAGCACCGCGATTGAGGAAGGCGCGGCGCCATTGGCGATGGAGGTGTAGATCTGGCGGGCGACAAAGGTGGCTTCCGCCTCGGCGGAGTCGAAGGTGTGGAGTCGCGGCGGCGAGCCACTGGGCCGCTTGGCATGGATGACGCCTCCATGTAGAGCGATGGCGGGATCCGCGAACTCCTCGGACGCGGCATTGGCCAAGTCCACTATTTCCACCACCGAGCGGAAGTTTGACCTGAGATAGCGATAGGAGGCACCCGCGAAGACCCGATCGAACTCGAGCATCAGCCGAGGATGGGCGCCGTTCCATGCGTAGATCGCCTGTTTGGGGTCGCCCACCACGCAAAGGTCGGGGTAGGTGCCGACGAGCTGCTTCATTAGGGCGATCTGCTGGGCATTTACGTCCTGAAATTCGTCGACGTAGAAGTGCCTGTACCACCACCGGATTGTCTGGGCGAATGCCGGGTTCTCACGAAGCGCCGCCTCGGCTCGCACAATCAGGTCGTCGAAATCCATCTGGCGAGACGCGGCCTTGAAGCGCTCGTACGATCGCCATGCCGCGGCGATCGCCTGGGAGTCGAGACTCGTCTCGCGACCGCTGGCCGTGTGCCAGCGCACGTAGCCATCGGGCGCCACCATGTTCGCCTTGGCGGTCTCGATCTCCCTGGTTAGCTCCGAGATCACCAACGAACTTTCCAGCCGCCGGCCACCATCGTCTCCGGCCTTCCCGAAGTGGCGTCGCAGGGATGCATCCTCACGCACCGCTGCTGCAACCGCCCGGGTCTTGGCGACGATCAGCCGAGGCACGGGCCGCCGCAGTTCCTCCAGGTAGCGCCGTAGCACCAGGAAAGCAAAGCTGTGAAACGTACCCACCCATGGAAGCTCGTACATGGAAAGTCCGGCGAGCCTGGACTTCAGCTCGTCGGCAGCCTGGTTGGTGAAGGTGATCGCGACCGTGTTCTTCGGAGCGACCTCGGGGTCCATGGCGCGAAACGCGATGCGACGAGTTAGAACGGTTGTCTTTCCGCTGCCGGGCCCGGCCACGATGCACAGCAGTTGAGCCGGGTCCGTCACCGCCTCGGTCTGCTCGACGGTGAGGCCGCGCAGGTATGGTAGGTCGTCCATATGTCCGCCTTGTGGCCGGTGGTCGTTCTAAATGGCCGCGATGCGACGAGAAAGCGTGATAGGAGCTATGACCATGGTCTCGGCGGGCTCTGCACAGCAGAACCATGACTCAGTCAGCTTAGGAACTGACCGCTCCTGCTCCCGGCTGTAATCGAAGTCCTTGGCGACAAAGCCCAGGTAAGAGCAGGCAAGGCGGTACATTTGCTCGAAGATCTGCCAGTTGGCCAACGAGTCCAGCCAGCTGGGAAGCCGGGAGGAAAGCTCGGCTTGCAGTGCGTCGAGTTCCGGCCATGGTGATCGCCAGCCATAGGAAAGCGGCTCGCTTTCCGAGCCGTGGAAAAGGCCCCGGGTGGCGGGCTCGTCCAGCAGGAGGGATCCCGCGGGCACCAGGAGGCGGATGGTGAACTGGATCGGATCCACGTTACCAATCAACTCCTGGTCGTGGACAAACTCGAACAGATCGATGATTTCGGAGGGTGATGTCCACGGCGTGAATGGCAGCAGTGAGGGGCGCAGCTCGATCCCGACCTCGCGGCACGCGCGCACCGCCTCCGCCATCTGGGGGCGGGTGTGCCCCTTGCGCAGTTTCACCAACACCTCCTCCGAGGTGTGCTCGAAGGCGGAGACGACGAAGGCACATCCCAGGTCGGCCAGCTCCCGCAAGAGCTCCCGATGCTCCAGAAGGTGTTCGACCTTGATCGTGGCGTCGAAAGTCAATTTGGGGTGAGACCCGTGCATGGCCCGCAGGATGCGCATCGAGTGAGCAGGGGCGTTGAAGAAGTCGGGATCGCCGAACGTAATGTGCGCCGCCCCCATTTCCACCAGCTGGTCGATGTCTTTCAGGACCCACTCGGGCTTGTTTATTCGGATGCGTCCCTGGTACACGGTGGGAACCGGACAGTGGGCACAGGTGTGAATACACCCGCGAGAGGCTTCGGTGTAGCCCGTAAGGCGTTCAGTACCGCCGACCGACAGCTTGGCATATGCGTCCAGAGGAGGGAGGAGGGAGCGGTTCAGGGCTGCCGGCTCCATTCGGAGCCTCTCGCGAGCGCGCGTCACCGATTTAAGGCCTCCGCCGAAACCTTCCTCCCGCCCAAGGTGGTCAACCCATTCCACTACGTCGGCAACCGTTTCTCCGCTGGCCAGTAGGCCCACCGATGGAGGCAGGTCGGCGCGGGAAAGGTTAACTGCGTAAAGTCCGAAAAGTGCAATTGGCAGATGGGGAAGTTCGTCGAATACCCTCTCCATCAGGCCTAACGCGATCGCGCTGGCAGTGTGCATCGGCACCGAGATTAACAGTGCATCGTGACCGTTGAGAGCGGAGAGGACGTCACCTGAGCCGGCCCGATCGTAGTCGAACACCTGTGCTTCGTGGCCGGCAGCCGCAAGGGAACCGGCCAGGGCGAGGCTCGAGAGCGGCTGATGACCCAATTCGTAGAGCGACGCGATGAGAACCTTCATTAGCAAAACCCTAAGCGTCCACTGCGACGTCGGGGTCGATCTCGAAGTTCAGCAGCCTGCGAGCTTCCCTGAGCGCGGCTACAACGGCGCCGGAGCCCGGCGCCTTGGCGAAGATAAAGCCGAGGTATCGGTTGTCCCAGGGGAGTGGCCTAACGGGCGTCCCCACCGGGACCGTGACCTCGACTCCGTTCACAAACCGCACGCGCGATGCTTCCTGGACGCCGGATACCGCCCGCAGTACCCCACGCGCCTCGACCGGGATCATGAACACCCCCGAGGCCTGGCGTTCTCGATCAGTGGAACTCAACTTCTGGCCCAATGCATTAGCCAGTATCAACTCCTCCAGGGTTGTGGAGAATGCAAAGGAGAGCGCGTCCGAGCAATGCCCCCCGATGGACCGTGCCGCCACGTCTATGGGAACGCACCTTCCATCGGAGCCCACTCGTACCTCCGCGTGCACCGGGCCGTCAGGCAGCGAGAGGGCACGCGCCACCGCTGAAACGGTTGCCTCGATAGCCTCCGTGGTGGGCCCGCTTGTTCTCGGCGGCGTTACATAGATTGTTTCGGCGAAGACGGGGCCGACAAGGGGGTCGGGCTTTTCGAAGATTGCCAGCACATTCATCGCTCCGTGGATGATCATGCCTTCGACCGCGTACTCCTCGCCCTCGATGTATTCCTCGGCGAGGATCTCGTTCCCACGGGTCTTCATCTCCTCCCCTACGGCCCTTGCTATTTCCACCGAACGGGCAAGTTCATTCTGATTCCGAGCGAGGGTGACGCCTATGGATCCGGATCCCTTGGTTGGCTTGACCACTAACGGGAAACCAATGTCCCTCAGCGCCGCGTGGTCGGAAGAGCATGCCGCCGGAAGTCTGACCCACCTGGGTTGGGGAATTTCGGCGGCTGAGAGTGCCGTGCGAAGCCCTGCCTTGTCCCGAGTCGCGAGAATCCCCTCGAGGCCCTGGCCACTCCCCGTAAGGCTCGCGTTGGTGAGAGCCGCAATCTCCACGCCCCCTTCGTCGACTGCCAGAGCATGGGTTATTCCATAGCTGCGCGCGAGCGAGGCAAGCTCCTCTGCGGCCGAGGGGGCATCGCAGAAGTCCAGGCGGTCAAAGACCATTCCGAGGTGGTCGGGCGCGCTCATCTCCGAATCCGTCGCTATCGCGACCAGTACCCCTAGCCTGCGCGCAGCCTCCAGGAAGCGTTGAGCGCGGTACGTATTGGAGGGCACCACCAAAAGCAATTTGTCCAATGCACCTATCATTGTAGTTAGAGAAGCGAGCCGGACTTCGAGGTGTGTCGGCGACGAAAGGTTGATTGGTATGGCTGAGATGGTCTTGGAGCTCTCGGAAGAGGCCAAGGAGCTGGTCAGATCGGTTCTTGCTGAGGAGTCGGATCCTGAGAGCCTCGCTCTGTGGGTGGAGGTGGCAGGCCAGGAGGGTACTACTTACAACTACGACGTCTACTTCCAGGCCGCGGCCGACGCCGGCCTGTTGGACGTAGTTGAAAATGTCGCCCCCGGCCTTCGCGTCGTGGTTCCACAGGCCAGCGTCGATAGTCTCCGAGGAAGCCGCCTGGAGGTCAGTTCCGACGACGGCGGCTTGGTGATCATCAATCCGAACTCTCCGCCTTCGGCTCCAGGCGCTCCAGAGGGCTTCGAGGACGCGACCCTCGAAGGAGAGCTGGCGGAACGCATAATTGCGATCCTGGCAGACGAGGTTAACCCGGCAATCGCCAGCCATGGTGGCCGCGCCGACTTGGTCGGCGTAACAGGAAGCACCGCTTTCGTGCGCCTATCCGGCGGCTGTCAAGGATGTGGCCTTGCCGCGGTGACTCTCTCCCAGGGTATCGAGGTCTCGATCCGTGAAAGTGCACCCGAGATCACGGAGGTGATCGACGTAACGGACCATCTCTCCGGCACCAATCCTTACTACCAGTCGTCCAAGAAGTAGCCTGGTCCGCCGCGGAGCGGGTTCTCCTCGCCGCGCGAGGAAGCTCGGAGCCGGGGCCTGGGGTTTAGATGAGCGTTGACGAAGCAGGAAGCGGACGTGAATGGCTAGATGCGTTGGAGCAACTTGCCTGGCGGAGATTGCTGCGCACCAACGCCTTGCTACTCAGCCGGCTCGATGCTGAGTTGGTTGCGGCACACTCGATGACGCTTGCCGAGTACGAGGTTTTGGTGCACCTCTCCGAAGCCGAGGGAAATCAGCTGCGGATGTCCGCGCTCGCCGAGCTCGCTTTGGTGTCGAGATCGGGCCTAACCCGCCGGGTGGAGTCGATGGCGGCCCGAGGCTTGGTATCTAAAGAGATCTGCCCGTCAGATCGGCGCGGGATGATTGCGCACCTGACGGGCCTAGGACGCAAGCGCCTCGAAGAGGCTGTTCCCACTCACGTTGCCGGGGTACGGCGCTATCTGCTCGCAGGGCTCTCCAAGAGGGACGTTGGCGAATTGGCGCGCCTGCTCGAAGTGCCACTTTCGCGCCTCCAAATTCCTTAGCCTGCACCTGCGGAGGCCCCAACCAGTTCATTTCGTCGTGGTTGTCGCCCCGATGGTTGTCGTGGTCGCCGGGTTTGTCGTGGTGGTCGAGGCCGAGGTCGTCGACGTGGCACTCGCCGGCCGGCTACTCGTGGTTGTTGAGCCGGTAGTGCTCGTAGCCACCCCCGCGGTGGTGGTGGAGCTGGTGCCGCTTGTCGTCGAAGTCGGTGCTTGCACTGGCCTCAGCGGTCCGAAAGGCGGATTCGAGTATACGCTGAGCGCGTTCGGGACCGAGGGGTGCCTTTGCCCTACCCCTCCGGCGCCAAATGCCTCGAGCACGTTCGTGGTGATTGCGAGGGTGGCCGGATCGGGGCATTCTCCGGCTGAAGGAATGCACGCCGGTGCGAGCGTGGCAACCCAATTAGCGGTTCCGGTGGCAAATACGCCGCCTCCGCTTGGGGTGCTGTAGTAGGTCATGTCCGAGAAGTAGGGCTGGTTCCTGCATAGTACGGGGGAGTTGGCAAGGATCTCGAGGTTGGCGGGATGCGGGCTGCTGGGAATGAAGCCATCGAATTCAGAGCCGATCAGGTGTGGGATCTCCGAGCCAAATCCGAGGCCCGATCCCTGGAAGATCCATGACTGCGGATCTGTGATGATCATCGGATAGTTGACCGGGAAGCATTGGTACTGCACGCCGATGAGGGAACTCTCGGGCCGCGCGTCGGGAAACGCAGGCCAGTTGGCCGTGACTCTTGCGTTGTCCTTTCCAAACAATGGGTCCTGGTATGGGTTGCGGTAGTTGATTTCGATTCTGTCGGGCCCAAGCGGCGACGCGGCAAACCGGATTCGACGGAATATCGCGTTGGCTCCGAGGAACATGAGGCTTCCGCCGTGGTTAACGGAGTTCCGCAGCGCTTGGCGCATGGTGACCGAATAGTACTCGTCATGGCCGAGCGATACCAGGACGTGGTGATTGAGGGTCAGCGTGGGGTGCTGTTCAAGGAAGACAGAGGTAACGTAGGTGACGTTCAGCCCCAGCTTCTCGACCAACTCCACCACCGGAAGCTCGTTGCCGATGAAGTCTCCTGCGCCAGCCCCGTAGCCGTATGGACGGTCGAAAGAGACCTTGGTGGCCCGGTCCGGCCAATTCGAAGCCGGCCCATGGTATAGGGAGTAGCCGCCCCAGGCGTTATAGGCCTGCCAATCGGTAACGGCATTCAATACGACCACGGCCGCGTTCGACGCCGGATCGATGACGGTTAGTGGGATCCATTGTGCGTCGCCGTTTGAGGCCACAAGCTTGAGCAGGTAGTCTCCCGGAACGAAGGCGCTGGTGACATGCATCTGCACAAGTGGTTTCCAATTGGAGCACTCCACCGTGTTCGATGGCGCCAGTATTGGACAGCGCGGTTGGACCAGGCCCCTAATGGTGGGGGAGGTCCAGATGAGCCTACCGAGCAAGCCCTGATACCAGCCCATTCGGAACGCCGTGACAGTGAAGCTTGGGGCGGTGGTCGTGATGTACAGAGGGACGGTCTGTCCCACGAGCGCATAGGTACTGCCGGCAAACCCGGAGATGACCTTCGAATTCGCGTTACTCCCGATCCTCCACGCCGAGGTGCCGGGCAACGAGTTCTGCTGCTTGACGGCCGCCGAGTAGAGCGGCCCTGGGGAGAGCGATGGCACAGTGGCGCTGGGCCGGGTGGTGGCAGTGGTCGCCCCCTCGCTGGAGGTGGTGGTTACGGACGCCTTGGCCGGCCTGGGACGGGCGCCGGGCTCCAATGTGAGCACCGTCGCCGCGATCAGGGCAGCTAAAGCAAGGGTGATGGCGGGGGCGACGAAGGCAGGCCGCTTCCAGAGCCTTCGCCCCGGTGTCCTGATCACGTGGGCTCCCTTACCTGTCTTCATTCCAGCATCCAGGAGCGAAAGTCCGCCAGCTCCTCGCGGGTAAGGCCGAGTGAGAGGAGGTAGCCTTCGGCACCGCCGTGCGAAGTGTCAAGCCAGTCGAGCACGCGGGCGAGATTCTCCGGCTTGGCACTGAGTACCACGGGTGGCAGGTCGTTCATGCGTCGGGCCAGGTCGGGAAATTCGGCCTCCAGCCATTCCAGTGCCTCGCCCATGGCCAGTTCGGTCATCGAGTAGTCCGCAAGGACGTGCTCGCGGTCGACGCAGAGCACTTCCAGAGTGATCGCGGCGACGAGGCCAGTCCTGTCTTTGCCGGCCACGCAGTGGAAGACGGCCGGGGCCGCCTCGGCGCGCACCAAGCGAGCGAACACCTGGCGGATGCCTGCGCTACCTTCTGTCAGGATCTGCCGGTAGCGGAGGAAGATGTAGTCCTGTGCACCGTCTCCGCGTGCCTGTGCGTGATCGGCGGAGATGTCGATTAAGGAGTTTTGGTAATAGTCGATGGCGAATTTCTCGGCGGGGAAGCGTCCGCGGACCGCCTCCGCCTCGGTGCGAAGATCGATCACCGTCCTTATGCCGAGCTCCGCGAGGTGGGCCAGGTCCCCGTCGCTCAGCCTGAAAAGGTCGTCCGATCGGAAAAGCTTGCCGCGGCGCAGCCTCTTGTGACCTCGTGCCGGGTAGCCGCCAAGGTCACGAAAGTTGAAGGCCCGCTCGAGCGGTATGCGCCTGTCAGGCTCGTCTGGTGCCATTTCACGAAGCTGCTCGTGCATTCCCACCCCAACCGGTTCCGGATCTACACTCTCCGATACGAACTTAGACCACAGGCGGGCGAAGTGATACAAACCGATCGCGCACCGGGGCTTTTGAGGCGGTGGCGCTTATCGGTCTTTCAGATTCACAGCTGGCGCTCCGATAACATTGCGGAAGGAAATGAGGAGTCGCCGCCATGCGATTAGTGCCGAAACTGCGGTCTGACGTAGTTCTGTCCGCCATCATCGCGATTGGATTCCTTGTCGTATCGCTGGGCATCTCAACCGGAGCGCAACTCTTCTTCCCGCTTCACGGCTGGCTCTACGCGGCGGACTTCTTCGCCCTCATGCGCGATGCTCACATGATTCTCTGGGGCGGCTTCGGAATCTTCTACTCCCCCGGTATCGGCCAGACTCCTCACCCGCTGGGCGCTATCAGTCTCGTGCCGCTCGCCGAGTTCTCGAGCCTGATGCATTACATAGAGCCATTTCCGTACCCGCTGAGCCGGCCGGTGATCTGGCTGTGGGGCTTGGGTTACATGAGCATCTACTTGTTCATATACGTGCTTGCAGCTACGAGCGCGTATCGACGGCTGGGCCTGCCCGAATCGAGGCGGGGCTGGGTAGCCGGAAGCTCCGCCATTCTCGCCGCCTTTTGTCTTTTCCCCTGGGGGCATCCGGAGGACGTCGCCGCTATGGCGCTTGCCCTGTTTGCGTTCGTGGATCTACGCGAAGGGAGGACAACGCGTGGCGCCTACCTGGCAGGTGCCGCAGCCGCCTTCCAGCCCTTGACGCTCCTCTTTCTTATGCCTCTTGCGTTGATACAGGTCAGGGGACTCTCGCGCCTTGCATCCTTCATTGCTAGGGCTGTGGTGATCCCGCTGGCTGTAGCTCTGCCAGCTATGGCAGGCAACTTTTCGTCATCGCTTTCGGCGATCCTCTCCGAACCTCAATCAGCGAGGCTGCGTTTCAACCGCCCTACGCTGTGGGATTCGCTGCTGCAGTTCCACCACGACCAAATCTCCACAGGCTGGTTTCGGGTAGCAATGCTGTTGATTGCACTGGGTGTCGGAATCGTACTCCGTATCGCCTGGCGTAAGAGGCAGGTTGACGCTCGGACCCTTTTGGTGGTTTGTACTGCGGGCCTGGCCCTGCGGGCGTTTCTCGAGCCCACTCAAGTTGCCTACTACCTCTCTCCTTACCTCGCCTTCGGCGCTATCGCCCTGGTTGGCACGGCCTCGCGGCCGCGGATCTTCGCCCTGGCCTGGGTGGCATTTGGTCTCAGCCAGATGGGGGCTGCGATGGCCAGGCTTTCGGCCCTCAGCTATTCGCTGACTCTCTGGCCGCTCGCGTTGGCAGGCGTCTTGGCGGTTCTCATGAGTATTCCTCTACGTGACCGGGTCGAGGAGGACATTGGTACTGCACCTGCCAGCCTGGTGGCGAACGGTTGTGTTCCATCGGAGAATTGCGATGCAGCCTTCGAAGAGGTGCGCGGTTGAGGGGGTTCGAGGTTGCGGTCGCAGTAATTATCGGCCTGGTTGTCGGCTCGTTCCTCAACGTCGTGATCTACCGGGTACCGCGCGGGGAGTCGATTGTCACTCCTCCGTCCAGGTGCCCCAGGTGCGGTCATCGCCTCTCGGCCTGGGAAAACATCCCCGTAATCTCCTTCCTGGTGCTACGAGCGCGATGCCGGGCCTGTCATCAACCCATCTCGTGGCGGTATCCGCTGGTGGAGTTGCTTGCCGGGGTCGCTTATACGGCTCTCGCTCTGCGTTACTCCAATCCGCTGTTGCTCGCCGGGCTTTGCATTTTCGCTGCGGTGCTTATCGCGGAAGCCATCATTGACCTTGACACCCGCAAGCTTCCCCGACGCGTCATCTATATGGCTACGCCCCTTTCCGTCGCATTCCTTCTCGGCGATGCGCTTTATTCGAGCAACGTACGCATGGCCGTAGATGCCGCACTCGGGGCGGTTATGGCGGGGGCTGTCTTCGGTGTCATCCACTTGATCGCTCCTAGATCCATGGGCTTCGGGGACGTTAGATTCGCAGCATATATAGGGATCAACCTGGGATTTCTAGGCATCGCCGCCGTGGTCTACTTTCTCTACGGAGCCTTTATCTTTGGGGCGCTGTTCGGGGTGGCTTTCGCGCTGCTCAAATCAAAGACTCTCAAAGTGGCCATTCCCTTTGGGCCATTCATGGCATTGGCGGCCCTCCTTTCGGCATTGGCGGCCGGATTGATTCGGGTACTGTAGGAAGCTGAGCCCTCCCGAAGCGGGTCGTTGAGGCGAAGGAGCGCTTCTGAGAAATGGTCGCAATGCGCGGTAAGCGACGGTGGAGTTACACCGTTGAAATTTTTTCTTGATTTGTTAGAAAATCCCTACATTCCCTTGGCGCTCGTGACGATTTGAGAGTATGCTGTGCTCGCCTTGTTGAAGTTGTGGAATATGTTGAAGATGTCCAACATGTTGCAGAGCAGCACCAACGTGTGCGCTGGCCAGAGGAAGTAACGGGAGTGGGCTTCTATGGAAGAGCTGATGCGAGTGAGGGAAGTGGCCGACGTCATGAAGGTTTCCACCACGACGGTATACAGGCTGATCGCCTCGCAGGAGCTCCCCGCCAGCAGGGTTGGCAAGGCCTGGCGCGTAAAGCGCTCCGACGTGGCCCGTTACCTCAAGCAGGGAGGCAACTGATTTGAGGCGTGTCGTTGGAATTGACATCGGCGCCTTCTCGGTCAAGGCTGTCGAGCTTGAATATGATGCGGGGCATAAGCCGACCGTATCTAATTTTGGACTGGTGACCCTTCCCAAGGGTGCCGTGGTAGGTGGCGACATTCGCGACCACGGCGCGGTCATCGAGGCAATCCGCCGCATGTGGTCGGACGGCAACTTCAAGTCAAAGGACGTTTGCGTCGGCCTCTCCGGCTCTCGTGTCTACCTGCGTGATCTCGAGTTCCCGAGCATGGAGGACGAGGATCTTCTCTCGTCCGTGCGGTTCGAGGCCACGACCTTCCTGCCTGGTGACACGAGCGAGTACGAGGTCGACTTCGAGTATCCGAAGGGTCGGCGAGTGGTCCGTGAAGACGGCACCCTCACGATTCACCTGGCGGCCACGGACAATGCGTTACTGACCGACTACAAGAGCGTCGTCCAGGAGGCGGGCCTGCGCCTTGCCTCGGTCGACACCTCCTTCCTGGCGTTGGTGCGTGCTGTCATCCTAGAGGAGGCCCAGCGGTCAGGCGAGGTGGTCGGCACCAACGGCCGCCGTCGCGGATCGTCGGTAAGAATTGTCGATCCCGTGGTGGAGACCACTGAGCTAGGCGGAAACCCGGAGGAAGAGCGGACGCTCGCCTTCCCGGTCGCCGGGGGAGCCATGCGGGAAAAAATTCTCGCGGTGGTTTCGGTCGGGGCGGACAGTATCAATATCGGCATCGCAGAAAATGGAATGCTCACCTTGGCGCGTTCCATCGAGGACCGTGCGGGCGATGCGGTGACGGCTGCGATAGCCGAGCGTTTTGACCTGTCGGAGACCGAGGCAGAGTCGTTGAAGCGGGCCCTTGGGCTCTTCACACCGGTTCCCGAGGAGCTTGCTGCTCGGGTGGACAGGGATGAGCTCGATCGATTGGTGGCGGTAAGGGTCAGCGACATCTCGTCGTCGATTTCCACCACCCTGAGCTCCTACCTCTTCCAAAAGGAAAATCCAGCCGAGGTCAAGGTCCTCGTTTGTGGCGGGGGTTCGCTCGCCTTCGGCTTCTTCGACTCCCTGCGCCAGGGGTTGGCCCCCGAGGTCGTCCTTGAGCGCCTCGACCTTCTTGAATTGGTCGACTTCAACGTCCCGGAGATGCTGGCGGCGGACAAGGACAGGGTTACGGGTGTAATGCCCGAGGCCCTGGCTTTGGCACTTGGCCGCTGGATCGCCGCTGATGGCACGCGGGTGATCAACCTCCTGGGCGGGGAAGCCGAGGACGCAAGACGCGTGCGTCGAGATCTGGCCGTCGCCGGCATAAGCCTGCTCGCCGTTCTTCTCGTCCTGGGCGGATTGACCGCCCTGAGGTCCAGCCAGTTGAACAACGCCAATAACCAGGTTGCAGCGGCCCAGGTACAGCTTTCCCAGGAGCAGGCGCAATTGGCGCGACTTGCACCCGTGGCTCAGGTCAAGGCCAATCTGACCAAGCAGCAAAGCACCTTGCAAAGTCTTCTGGTGAACGACGTGCAGTGGCCAATCCTGGTGAACAGCCTCGACACCGCCACTCCGCCCGATGTGTGGTGGACCAGTCTCAGCGGTCAGGCCCCTACGGGCTCGACGCCAGGGACCATCAGCTTCGCCGGCCAAGGCTGCTCGCAGAAGGCACCAGCCCACTGGCTGAATGATCTGGCCACGATGCCAGGTTTGCTGGATCCGTGGGTTTCCTCTTCCACGGCATCAACCGGGCAGATGTGCATCAACGAATCTGCGGTTGACGCTCCAAACAACGTGGTGGTGTCCTTCGACTCGACGGCTACGCTCGCTCCCAGCGTCACGCCGAGTCGATATCAGGCCTACCTTACCGGGGAGGGCATTTCGCAATGAAGTCGATGATGCGCAGGCGGATGATATTCGCGGTAGCGCTTCTGGTTGGCGTGGTGTTCGTCGGGGCCTTCATCTTTCTCATCTGGTTACCTAAAGGCAAGGAGATCTCCTCGGCCAACCTCCAGCTCGCATCGCTACAGAGCGAGCAAGCCAGTGCACGAGCAGAGGTGGCGACCCTGGAAGCATTCAAGGCGCAGCTACCGACAGCCAAGGCGGAGCTTGCCCGGCTCACAACGGCGATCCCGCAGTATCCGCAACTTGCTGACTTTATTCTCATGGTCAATCAAATCTCCAATGAGAGTGGCATCAGCTTCATCGCGATCAGTCCGGCCCAGCCGGCTCCCCAGGCCCCGCAGGTACCGAGTGCCGCCGGGTCGTCATTGCCCGCGGCCGTAAGCGTCGGCATCCAGATCAAGGGCGGCTACTTCCAGGTCCTGGATTTCTTGAATCGTCTCGACAACCTTCCACGCCTCGTGGTCACAAGCTCTGTCAGCCTCTCGGGATCCGGAACCCAGACCGGACCACTTGTGAATGGTTCGCAGGTAAGCGCGTCGTTGCAGGCGCGAATCTACACGCAGAACATCCCGGCGGGCACCCCGGGGGTGCCAATTTCCTCGACCACAACCACCACGGCTCCTGCGCGCGCGACCACAACCACCGCAGCGGGCTAGAAGGTGAGGTAGCAGATGTCTCAAAACAGCACCGAGTTGATCGCCACCGAGGAGAACTCAAACGACGCGGAGCCCAAGCATGGCTTCTTCGGCCGACTTTCAACCGGTTCGAAGATCCTGCTGGTGATACTGGCTGTGGTTTTGATAATTGCCCTGGTGTATGCCGCCTCCAAGATCTTTAGCTCTTCGAGCAGCAGCTCTCCGACCCTCCCGCCAGCGGGATCGCCGGAGACATCCGAGGCCACTACCACTACCGGCGCCACTGTGACCACATTCGCCGGCTCCTACGGTAATCGAGATCCGTTCGTTCCCTTGGTGGCCGCCACCGTTACCACCACAGCAAGTGCCTCGACGACTACGACCAGCGCTCCTAGTGGCGTGGTGGTTCCCACGACGGCAACCACGGTGGCCAGCCAGATCTCTTTGGTCTCGGTCTCGCCGGCGGGGACCTCACCGACTGCCGAGGTTATGGTTGGTTCGACTTCTTACCCCGGCCTGACAGTGGGGACAACCTTCGACAACGGCGCGTATAAAGTCACCGCAATTAACCAGTCGACGGCTTGCGCGACGTTGACCAACGGCGGATCCAGCAACTTCCAGCTCTGCACCGGACAGGCGGTCCTGAAGTAGGCCCTGGCCTGCCAAGAGACTGCTGCACCTGCGCGGGCTAGGCTGTGTCGACATGATTCGATACTTGACGGCGGGTGAGTCCCACGGTTCCGGGCTGGTCGTGATTCTGGAGGGCGTCCCGGCCGGACTGGCTCTGACCGAGGACGACTTTCAAGGCGAGCTCACCAGGCGGAGGCTTGGTTATGGGCGTGGGCCGCGCATGCGGTTCGAACGCGACGAGCTGAGCCTTGTGGGTGGGATCCGCCACGGGCGCACGCTTGGATCGCCGATCGCTGTCGAGATCCGTAATACCGAATGGCCGAAGTGGGAAGATGAGATGTCTCCTGCGCCAGGTTCCCCTGGCAAAGTGCTAACCAAGCCACGCCCGGGTCATGCCGACCTCGCGGGAATGCTCAAGTATGGCTTTGAGGATGCGCGTGACGTGCTCGAGCGAGCCAGTGCTCGTGAGACGGCTGCGCGAGTTGTGGCCGGTACCGTCGCCAAGGCGCTGTTGGCCGAGATGGGCGTTAGCGTTGTTTCGCACGTCACCCAGATGGGGTCGGTTGAGGCAAAGGGCGGGACGCTTCCTACCGCGGGGGACTTGGAGGCCATCGACTCGTCTCCGGTTCGCTGCATGGACCCGCTTGCCGAGGAAGCAATGATCGCTGAGATCAAGGCCGCTGCCAAGGTGGGGGATTCGCTAGGTGGAGCCGCCCAGGTCGTAGCCTGGGGTGTGCCGGTCGGCCTGGGATCACACGTGCACTGGGATCGGCGCATCGACGGGCTGCTCGCCTTTGCGCTGATGAGCATCCAGGCGGTGAAGGCGGTTTCGATCGGGGAGGGCCTTGACATCTCATATCGACGAGGGTCGGAGGCGCACGACGCCATCCATTGGAGTGACGAGCGGGGCGACTATTACCGCGATACGTGGCGCGCTGGTGGGATCGAGGGGGGCATGACCACGGGTGGGCCGGTTGTGGCCACCGCCTGGATGAAACCCCTGGCCACTTTGAATCGCCCGGTGCTCGAGACCGTCGACGTCAAGTCCAAGGAGTCGACCCTCTCTTTCAAGGAGCGGACCGACGTGACTGCTGTTCCCGCCATGGGTGTCGTTGCCGAGACGATGGTTGCCCTCGTCCTGGCCTCGGAGGCGATGCGTAAGTTCGGTGGTGATTCGGTCACCGAGTTCAAGCGGAACCATGACGCCTATTTGGCAGCACTCGGAGAAACGCCGTCGGCTGCCCGCCGGCCAGGTGACTGAGCAGCGGCCTCAGGCGCCCACTGTGGTTGCCCTGGCCGGAATGCCCGGGGCGGGGAAGTCGACACTTGCGGCGGCCCTGGCGTCCGCACTGGATCTGCGCCTTGCCGACCTGGACGAGGAGATTGCGGTCCGGGAAGGAGCCAGCGTCGCCGAGATATTCCGCCGCCACGGCGAAGGTGGGTTCCGGGACCGTGAGGTTGCCGAGCTCGCGAGGCTCCTTTCGCGGCCGGACCGAACGCCCCTGGTGATCGCGCTCGGCGGAGGCACCGGTGTTGCCGACAGACGCAGCGCGGAACTGCTTCGCGGTCGCGCCCGGGTGATCTATCTTTGGTGCACGCCTGCACACCTGCTGGTAGCGCTCCAGGACGAGCAGGAGCGTATGAAGCGGCCGCTACTCGCTGAAGGTGACATGAAGGAACGGTTGGAGCGCCTTTACGGGGAGCGCCACCCCCGCTACCTCGAGCTGGCTGATCTGGTGCTTGGCCCGGATCTTCCTTGGGAAGACTTGCGCGTGAGGGCGCTCACCGAGCTCCGCGAGTGGTTCGGGGCAATTGGCTCCGCTGCCGGGGAAGTGAGCTGATCGTGGAGAGCATCCGAGTGGAGCTTGGTGAGCGCAGTTACCCGATCATCATTGGGGTGGGGGCATTGGCGCGGGTGCGCGACTTCGTTCCGCCCGGGGTCGCCAAGGTCGCGGTCGTCACGCAAAAGAACATCCCTCATCGGCCGGATTTGGGTGAGCTTGACTCACGAATCTTCACGGTTCCCGATGGCGAAGATGCCAAGTCGATGTCGGTGGCGGCGGAACTCGCTGAGGGAATTGCCGAGTTTGGCTTGTCGCGGTCGGATCTGGTCGTGGCCGTTGGCGGGGGAGTGGTGACCGACCTGGCCGGCTTTGTCGCGTCAGTGTATTTTCGTGGCATCCGCTATCTCAACGTTGCAACGACCCTTCTTGCGCAGGTGGATGCCGCCATCGGTGGTAAGACGGGTGTGAACCTGTCCGCCGGCAAGAACCTGGTGGGATCGTTCTGGCAGCCAAGCGCGGTGATATGTGACGTGTCCACTCTTTCCACCCTGAATCCACGCGAGTACCGAAGCGGATTGGGCGAAATGGCCAAATACGAGTTTCTTGGTTCAGGGCGGCTGGACACCGAGGATCTCGAATCGGCCGTTGCGCGTTGCGCGGCCATCAAGGCGGATTATGTCGCGGTTGATGAGAGAGAGGGCGGACGGCGCGCGCTCTTGAACTACGGGCATACCATGGGTCACGCGGTCGAGGCCCTCGGGCTTGCCGGCAGGAGTGAGCGGCTCTACCATGGCGAGGCGGTCGCCATCGGACTGGTCTTCGCCGCGCACCTTGCGCACACTCTCGGCCGGATTGGCAATAAAGAACTGAACGCGCACTACGAGGTGGTGGAACGGATGGGGTTGCCTAGCCGGCTTCCAGCCGGACTGGACGTCGAGGATACCTTTTCGTTTCTGGAACGCGACAAAAAGGCGATGGGGTCGATGACCTTCGTGCTTGGGAGTGGTGCTGTCGATGGGCTCGAGGTGGTGCGCGGAGTTGGCCGGGATGACGTGCGCCGTGCGTGGCAGGAGATGCGCGAAGCCGATGCGCGGTAAATGCGATTGGGGCCGATGTGGCTGCGCGGGTTAGGTTCGTAGCGTGAGAGACATCATCTACCTCTTCGGCCCGAATCTCGATCGTCTTGGTACCCGCGATCCCGCTGTATATGGGTCGGCGACCCTGGCCGACCTCGAGGCAGGATGTATCGATGCCGCCGCGAGGCACGGTCTGTCCGCTGAGGTTCTGCAATCGAATCGCGAGGCGGATCTGGTCGATGCGGTCCATGCCGCGGTTGCGCGGAACCGGGCAATCGTGATCAACCCCGGAGCCCTGACCCACTACTCCTATTCGCTTGCCGATGCCCTGGCCATCTTTAGCGGCCCGAAGATAGAGGTGCATCTCTCGAACGTCTTCGCGCGAGAGCCGTGGAGACAGGTCTCGGTGGTGGCGCCAGTGGTCAACGGCACGATAGTTGGTCTCGGAAAAATCGGCTTCATGGTGGCAACCGAGGCGGTCGCAGCGCTGCTCAAGGCAAGCGATTAGCGCCCAGGCTCGGCGAGCCGCCTTGAGGGATGGTCTCGGCGCACATTTCGCTAGCCTGTGCTTACTTGAATCGCTTTTCCTCAAGGATCGAGGTGTCCGGGTCGCATGAGAGCCAGCCCAACCGTCTTTGCCCCCGATAAGAAGCCTTGGTACCTACGTACCTGGGCCATCTCGGTGGCAGTGGTCATCGCCCTGGCGATCGTGGTGATATCGGACTACCCCCGCGCGGCGAACAAGGCTGACCGTGCGAGCGTTTATGCCGCCCTGCAGACTGAGATTTGGGGCGACGTTCAGTCTTGCAATGCCAGCCTGAATGACACCATCATCGCAGTGGGAGAAATTCTCTCGCACCAGAGCACGGATACGGTGACGGCCAACGAGATCGCCACCACGAACGAGCCCAACTGCAATCCCTCGGGGAGCTCCGACCTGCTGGACCTTGCTTCGATCAACGTTCCCAACCTGCTTGTGAACTATAAGATCAAGACGATCGTTTTCGATCTCGACAACTGGGCCTTCCCCAACGCGGCCGCCATAATCAATGACCTGAAGGGGCTTCTCGCTCACCCGAATTCCGCTTCTCTAAGGGCCGATATTCTCCAGCGCCAGCAGCTGATGGACAAGCTTGCCTCTGAAAGCCAGGCCATGATGGACGCGAACTCGCACACCCTTGGGGTCCCGACCAAGCAGTTGAAACTGATAAGCGTCAAGGATTACCCGGCCGCGATCCTGGGCTGATGAGGCTCGCGCTCGAGCGGGGGATGTCTAGGAGCCGGGCTGGCGCAGCCAAGGGGTGTGAACCAGAGCGGCCAGCAGCCCCTCGGGCGACAGAAAGCGTGTGACTCGCTGGCCCCAAGGCTCGGTCATGTCGTTGACCAGGGGCCGGTAGCCGGCCTCACGCAGCTCGGCACTCGCCTGCTCGAGGTCTTCAACCTCGAATTCGATCCATGCTTGCGGGATGGGAATATCCGGTGGCCAGGCAGGTTCGCCGAAGCAGGATTGAGCCGCATCGGAGAGCGACCATACCGCAAAGTGCTTCGATCCGCCCAAGGACTCCGTATGCAGGTAGTCCCCCTCGACCTGTAGGTGGAGAGCGAGCAGATCCTGATAGAGCCTGCGCGATACAGCCGGCCGAGTGGAGACCGGACCGAATCCAGCGACGAAAAGCACCCTCACTCGGACCACTGTAACGAATATCGGGCGCCTCAGGACGTCCGGGGGTGAGGTTACTCGTCGGCGCTGCTCTCAGGGCGGCGCGCCAAGCGTCCGAGTTCTCCGGCGATGCGGGAGAGCACGCCGTTCACGAACCTGGCTGCGGCGGGCTCGCCAAAGGTTTTGGCGAGCTCCACCGCCTCGTCGATCACTACAGCGGCGCTCACCTGGCCGTCGATCAACTCCCAGATGGCCGCCTCCAGGATGCAGACCGCGGTGATCGGGAGTCTTTCGAAACCCCACGTTATGCTGTGTTCCGCGATCCTGGCATCAAGTTGAGCCTGCATCGAGGAGACGCCGGAGACGATCCTCGCCGTAAGCGCGTCCGCCACGCCCTCGCCTTCAGTTGCGAGTACGTCGCTGGGGGAAATTTCCTTGATGCGAGCTTCGTAGAGGATGGAGATGGCCCGTTCGCGTGCCGACCGTCTTGACATGACGGCGCGCTGCGGGCTTGCACCGCGGTTGCGGCGCTCCCCCTTCTGACTCATGCCCGGGTTATGTACTCGCCGGTGCGGGTGTCCACCTTGATCTTTTCACCCTGTTCGATGAAGAGAGGAACCTGCACGACGATGCCTGTTTCCAAGGTGGCCGGCTTGCGCGCGCCGGAGACCCGGTCACCTTGCACGCCCGGTTCGGTGGCGGTGACGGTCAGCTCGACCGAAGCCGGTAACTCGACGCCGACCACGACCCCGCTGTAGGTGGATACCGCAGCGGGGTCGCCCTCCTTCAGGTATTGGCCGGCTGAACCCAGCTCATCTGTGCCTACCTGGAGCTGCTCATAGGAGACGTTGTCCATGAAGACGTAGTCGCTGCCCTCGCGATAGAGGAACTGCATGTCGCGTTTGTCGATGATGGCCTGCTCGACCTTTTCGTCAGCGCGGTAGGTGCGATCGATGACTGCCTTGGTCTTGACATTTCTGAGCTTGGTGCGCACGAACGCCCCACCCTTGCCCGGCTTGACGTGCTGGAACTCGATTACCTGGAATAGCCCGTCGGGCAGCTCCAGCGTCATGCCATTCTTGAGGTCGTTGGTAGAGGTGGGTACGCCCATTGAAGCTCCGTGAGTGTGTTGGGAAGTGGTCCGCCGGGAAGAGAAATCGCGGATTTGCCTCAACCAGGCTAGCGGGCCGGCTACCGCCCCGGGCTACTTGGGCAGGCCAGTGAGAGGCCGAGACCCCGATGCGTCGACGAGCATGGTGTCTTCAATACGCACTCCGAATTGCCCGCTTAGGTAAACCCCGGGTTCGACGGTGACCACCATGCCTTGGCGCAACACGTCTGCCCCGCCGGCACGTAGGATGGGGTCCTCGTGGACCTCGAGGCCTATCGAATGGCCGGTGGCATGGGTGAAGCGAGGCGCAAGGTCCTTTGGCAGGGCGCTCCTGCAGGCGGCGTCAATGGCTCCCACCTCCGCTCCTGCGGTTAGAGCGTCGATTCCCGCACGCTGCGAGGCGAGCACCGCATCGTAGACACGCCGCAATTCCCGGCCCGCCGGCTCGCCGCCTACGAAGATGGTTCGGGTGCAGTCCGAACGGTAGCCGGCGAATTCTGCACCGAAGTCGATAACGACGGCCTCCCCGCCGCGAACTCTCCGGGAGCCGGGGTGTGCGTGCGGAAGAGCTCCGTTGGGCCCCGACCCGATGATCGTCTCAAAGGCTGGGCCCCCCGACCCGAGTGACATCATCTGTGAGTTCAGCTCGGCGGCGATCTCGAGTTCCTGGACGCCATCCTGGATCATCGGCACCACCGCCGCGAGGGCTCGGTCGGCGATCGACGCCGCTGTGGAGAGAAGCTCTATTTCGTGGGTGTCCTTCACCCGGCGGAGGCGCTCCACGGCACCTGAGCAATCGGCCGGTCTGTCACCGCGCCCGAGAGCGTCTACGAAGCTTTCGTAGTTCCGGTGCGTGATAGCTGAATATTCGCAGAATATTTGTCCGCCTGCCGCGGCTAGCTCCGCCGCGACGCCATGGGCGTTTCTGCCCGCCTGGTCGAGCAACTGGGTTTGGATTGGGCTAGTCCCAAGCAGCTCGGCCAACTCCACTTCGGCCTGATCGAGGTAGCGGCCGTCGGTGATGAGACTCACATTGATACCGCCTCCCCAGGTGAGCACGGCCAGTGCGTTGGATCCGGAGAAGTTGGTGAGATAGCGGCAGTTGTGGAGGGAGGATATGACGGCACTTCCTCGCTCAACTTGCCCCAGCTGGGAAAGGATTCGTACCGCCTGCTCGATGCGGCGCACAAAGGTCCCTGCCGGCGCGCGGCGCGCCAGCGGCTCTTCCTGTGGCACCGCGATACCTCCCTGACCGCCGATTAGATGATTCTTAGGATACTGTATGTATTTATCCGACGTTTGTCCGTACAAGCGCGAGGTGCAATCCGTTATGCTCGAAGCTGCGGCTAGGGTCATAGCGGTCAAGCATTTCGAAGCCGCGGTCCGGCGCCAGCACGAAAGGCGGGTCTCTTCGCAGCATGAATTCCATTCCTGTAGCCGTCAAGACTGGATTCAGGTTGCGGACGGTTCGCGCATACGTGGCGCTAATGAAGCCGCGCATAATCGAGCTTCTGCTGACCACGACTCTCCCCGCCATGGTCGTTGCCCAGCGTGGCCTTCCTTCGCTGTCGAGGGTCTTGGTCACTCTCGCCGGCGGGACGCTTTCGGCTGGCGGCGCCAATGCGGTGAACATGTGGTTCGACCGCGACATCGACGCGGTGATGAAGCGTACCAAGTCCCGTCCGCTCGTCACCGGGGAGATCACTCCCGCGGCAGGGCTGGCTTTCGCGATTGCCATCGAGGCGCTTTCCTTCTTGATGCTTTGGCGCTCCGTCAACCTCCTCTCCGCGGTGCTCTCGCTGGCGGCTGCGCTCTTCTACGTCTTTGTCTACACCATGTGGTTGAAGCGCTCCTCCAGTCAGAACATCGTTATCGGTGGTGCCGCCGGGGCTGCGCCGGTGCTGGTCGGGTGGGCGGCGGTGCAGAACGACATCACCCTGGCCGGACTGCTCATGTTCCTGGTCATCTTTCTCTGGACCCCGCCACACTTCTGGGCACTCGCTTTTCGCTATCGTGAGGACTATTCAGCGGCCGGTGTCCCCATGCTCCCTTCGGTGGCGACCTTCAAGCGGACGGCAAGGGAGATCATCATCTACACCATCGCGATGGTCGTGGTGACCTTGCTTCTCGGCCCGGTTGCGCATCTGGGCGCGATCTATGAGGTGTCGGCGGCCATCCTCGGAGCCGGATTCCTCTATTATGCCTTCAAGCTCCGTGCTTCTCAGAGCCCCAAGCTTGCCATGCGCGTTTTCAGTTATTCGATTACATACCTGACGCTCCTTTTCCTGGCAATGGGAGTCGATGTCCTTGTCCATCATTTCTGATCGGGACGCAGCCGATACCCCGGCTGAGCCGAGGGGCTACGCACGAAGACGCAAGGTGGCGGCTCTAGCAGTCGTTATTGTGCTCGCAGCTCTGGTGGGCTACGCGGTGATGAAGGCCACCCAGAGCGGTGCCACAGGTTCCGCGAATTTGCCGGGATCCGGAGTTCTAACGAGTTCGTCTCTAGTGGGTCAGAGCGCACCAACATTCAAGCTTCCGAGCCTCGCTGATTCGTCGCGGTCGGTGGCTCTCGGGCAGCTGCTTGGCAAACCGGTGGTCATTAACTTCTTCTCGCCTGCTTGTGTACCCTGCCGTGAAGAAATGCCAACCTTCGCGGCGCTTGGGGCCAGGTACGCCGGCAAGATCAACTTCATAGGCGTTGCCGAAACCTCGGGCGCTTCGTCGGCTCTGCAGATGGTGCAGGCCGATCACGTGCCTTACCCGACGGTGCTCGACGCCAACGGGGATCTGGTCGGGCCTTATCTGATACCCGGCGTCCCCGTCACCGTCTTCGTCTCCGCCAAGGGAATCGTCAAGGGCTATGTGGCCGGGGCGATCTCGAACAAGACTCTGACGCAGCGCGTTACTGCGCTGCTTTCTTCCTAGCTGCACCTTCCCCGCAGCTTGCGTCAACGGTGTATCTGACTTAGACGCATGTACGTACTCCTTTTTAGCGCACAAAAGAGCAGCTAGAAGACCAGAAGCAGCCGCCCTCCCCCTAAGGGGTGAGTGTGCCCAGCAATTTCAAATTTGTTTCTCAGGTGCATCGTATGCAAAGTCCGGACATAGTAAGTTTGAACCCGAAGGTGAGGAAGGTCACATCTGTGTAGGGTCTTTGGTCCCTTCCGTGGCCCTCGGAGTCTTCACGGTAGTTATCGAAAGGGGTTAGATTGTCGAAAGGAGCTCGAGCGGCTTTCGTAGTCGTCGGCTTCGCGATCGCCTTGGCTCTCGTGGTCTACGGCGTCGTGGGTTGGCTGCTACATAAGCCGCCAACTATCTCCGCACAACCGTCTTCCACTCCCGGGGTAGTGAACGTCACAATGCAGGTCGACGGAGCTGTGGGCACCGGCCCACATCCGAGCTGGGTTGGGTACCGGGTGCAGAATGCGAGTGGACAGTGGATCCAAACCACTATCATTCAACTTCCAGCACATTCCGACGTTCATTTCACCGTCTATCAGTATGACTCCGGCTCCGGATTCCGCAATCCTGTGTGGGACCAAGTCGCAGGTACTGTAGGCGGCGTTGCCTACCTCAACGGGAAGTCGGCTACTTATTTCAATGACCAAGTCGGCAACGGTATCGGCCACTCGTTCAACGTGCCTGCCCTGGGGATCAACGTCCCCTTTGCCGGAGTTAATGGCAATGCCAGCAACTTCTGCAATGCGGGTCCATGCACTATGAGCCAGTTGCACAACACCATCACGTTCGACATCAAGACCGGTAACCCGGGGATGTACCGCTGGCAGTGCTTTGTGCCCTGCGGCTTGGGCTTCCTCAACGGGAACGGTGGGCCCATGACGACAGTGGGGTACATGGGCGGATTCCTGAAGGTGGTGGCGTAAATGTCGCAGAACGCTCTCGATGATTCGAGATCCGTTGAGGCGACCAGGAAGGCGATACCCAAGCTCATCGCAGTTTGGATAGTGACCTCCCTGATCGGCTCCCTGCTGGTGTGGTTCGTCCTGGGGCCGCATCTGCCACCCGGAACGATGACCGACCAGGCTGCGGGTGCCCAGTTCGACATCAGGTTCGTGTCGACTCTGGTGCCGCCGGTATTGTTCTTCATCTGGATCTTCTTCGGTTACTCGCTGGTCAAGTGGCGCGTGAAGCCGGGCGAGGATCCGTTGGCTCCGGCTGCGGATTTCCGCGGGAACTCCAAGACTCAGGGTGCGTGGTATATCATCACGACCGTCCTGGTGCTCTTCCTGGCTGCCTTCGGCACGTATTTCCTGGTTGTGCCCGCCGGTGCAGGCGGCGGCGAGGGTCCCAGCCCGATCTGGACCCCCAAGACCAAGAACATGCTGCAGGTGCAGGTGATCGCCCAGCAGTGGCGTTTCACCTATCGCTGGCCGCAGTTCGGCGGGATGGAGACGACGAGCATATATCTGCCGGTGAACACGGAGATTCAGTTCAACGTCACCAGCCTGGACGTGATCCACGACTTCTGGGCATATCAGCTCGGGGTCAAGGCCGACGCCAATCCGGATGTCAACAACGTCGCCTTCACCAAGACTCAGCAGCTCGGCCGGTTTACGGTGCGCTGTGACGAGCTTTGTGGTGTCTGGCACGGTGCCATGTACAACTACGGGTACGTCGTCTCCCAGGCGCAGTTCCAGCAGTGGGCAACGCAGATGGAAGCGCAGAATGCCGCGGTCACCAAGCTGCTGCCCAAGTACGCGACCACCTATACGCCCTCGTATGCCGGCAACGGTGGCGGATATTATCCGCCGCAGGACCCGAATGCGAATCTTTAGTCATCTCCTGGCCGGGCGTGAGCTCGCCATGGAAAATGTTCACCTAATCGGAGGATTGCATTAATGGCAATTGACTACTCGAAAGCGACCGGTACCGGTTCTTCGAGCGGCGCGCCAGGTGGAGGCGGGGGTGGTCTGCTCAGGCCGAGCATCATCACCGGCATCATCGGCGGTGTGATTGGATGGTTGCTCGGCCACTGGATAGGTAACTCCTTCACCCAGGGCTATCAGCAGGTTCAGGGTTCCGGGTCAAACGACATCGCGGAGTTCATGGGCTACATCTTCATGATCATTGGTTGGTTCGCCGGACTGGGCGCACTTAACTACCCGATCCAGAAGCTCTTCGGTGTTGAGGCTGAGGCTGAGGAGCCGGTCACGGAGAAAGGGTGGACGAAGTACTTCCGCTACACCCTGGACCACAAGACGGTGGGCGTGCAGTACCTCTTCGGTATGCTCGTCTACTTCTTCACCGCCGGCCTGCTCGCCCTGGCCATCCGGACCGAGCTTCTCTCGCCTACCTATCACATCTGGAGCCCTGACACCTACATCGAAATCGTGGGCGAGCATGGAACCATGATGATGATGATGATGACCTCGGTTGTCCTCGGTCCGTTCGGAAACTACGTGGTGCCCTTGATGATCGGCTCCAAGCGGGTGGCTTTCCCCCGTCTCGAGGCTCTTTCGTTCTGGTTCACCCCTATCTCCTACTTCATCCTTCTCTCCGGCCTTTGGCAAGGTGGCTTCCAGTCCGGATGGACCGGTTACGCTCCACTCTCGGTTCAGCAGGGTGTTGGTCAGGATACCTATATCCTCGGCTTCGGCCTGCAGGGCCTCTCGATGGTCTGCGCCTCGACCAATATCGTGGCGACGATCATCAACTACAGAGCGCCCGGTATGTCCTGGAGCAGGCTCCCGGTCATGGGGTGGTCGATGCTCTCGCTTGGCTTTACCATGATCCTGTCCATTCCAGTGCTGATCGATGGTCTGTATGTGTTGGCGCTCGACCGCACTGCCCAGACTTCACTTCTGTACTCGGGACACGGGGGGTCGTCGTTCCTTTGGGAGAATCTGTTCTGGTTCTTCGGCCATCCCGAGGTGTACTTGCTGGCAATACCCGGATTCGGCCTGGTCGCGGAGATCATTCCCGTCTTTGCCCGTAAACCCATATTTGCGTACAAGACCTCTGCGGCCGGATTCATCGGCCTGGCGATTCTGAGCTTCTTCGTGTGGCAGCACCACCTCTTCCAGAGTGGAATGAATCCGGACATGCGGCCGCTGTTCATGCTGACGACGGAGCTGATCTCCATCCCGACGGGCTTTATTTACCTGGTGGGAATGGGCACCCTGTGGCGTGCGAGGATTCGGCTCACGACGCCGATGCTCTTCATGCTTGGTGTGTACTTCAACTTCCTCTTCGGTGGGCTGACCGGTGTTTACGTCTCGGACGTGCCGATCAACGTCACCGTGCATGGAAGCTTCTTCGTCATGGCTCACTTCCACTACACGATCATGGGTGGGGTAATCTTCGCGTTCTTTGGGGCGATCTACTATTGGACACCACTCGTGACCGGATACCAGCTTTCCGAGAAGCTGGGGAAGATTCACTTCTGGACCATGATCATCTTCTTCAATTCAACCTTCCTCCCGCTCTTCGCGGTGGGATTGTTGGGGATGCCGCGTCGGGTCTTCGAGTACGCTCACCGGCTGCAGTTCCTGAATCAGTGGGTGTCGATCTCGGCCTACCTGCTCGGAGCTTCGCTGCTCTTCTTTGCGGTTACCTTCGTCTGGCAGCTTGCTGTTACACGCAAGCCGACGGTAAGGAATCCCTGGGGCTCGCGGAGCCTGGAGTGGTACGTGGAGTCCTATCCGCCGCCCGCTTACAACTTCAAGCGAGTTCCCGTCGTGTTGTCCTGGCCATATGAGTACGGCGATCCAAACGCCCTGCCCGTTGCCGACATCGTCAACGAGACCAAGGACCTCGATCCGGTTGGGAGGGCATAAATGAGTGAGATCACTGAGGACAGGCCGGCAGTAGACGAGGAGCAGCTGTATCACGAGGCGGCCCTTGGCTCGCTGTGGTGGGGTTCGCGAATCTCGATCGCTCTGACCATCACGGCGTTCGGTGGGCTTGTCTTCGCCTACTTCTACCTGCGCTCCTTGAACTCCCATGGGTTGTGGGATCCGCATCACCAGACCGCCTCCGTGCTGCTGGGTTCGCTGATCCTGGCCTGCGTTTTAGGAAGCGCGATTGTGCAGTCTGTCGGGGCTCGGCGCCTCCGTAGTGGCTCGACAATCGACTGGTTGGTAGGGGGCTTCGTGGCCCTCGGGCTTGGGGTTCTTGCGGGCGGTTTCCAGATTTGGGAGCTGACCAGGCTGAACTTCTTCCCGGGTGCTTCCGGGTACGGTGGGGTGTTCGTGGCCTTTGCGCCCGTTTACTCGATCATTATCCTGCTCCATATGTACTGGCTCGAGACCTTGCTGGTTCGGCTTGTGCGCAACCGCGCGGTGCTGGACGGAGATGGCGGAGTCGGTATTTCCCGTCAGCCGAAGGCGGAGAACTTCAGGGCGAACCTTGAGGGATTTACATACGCATGGAATGCGTTGTCCATCATGTCGATCCTGTTCTTCGTCCTCTTCTACGTTCTGTAGCCAGTGACACGGGACGTTCACGCGTCCCGTGTCCAGGAAAGGATTGCTATGTTTCTTGGCATGGTCCAGAACTCGCCGGCTGGCGCAGTGCTCACGATGGTAGTTCCATTGGGCATTTTCGTAGCTCTGCTGTTCTGGGGTTTCTTCCAGCGGAAGAGGTTCAACTAGGGATAGTTGGTCTTGCGGGGCCGTTCCGGTTTTTGCCGGAGCGGCCCCTTGGCGTTTAAGCGGCTCCCGGGGTCGGCGACCGTGCCGTGTCGCGGGATAGGCCGACTACGGCGTTGGGCGCAAGGGTGGTCGGACAGCTCGCCTATGGGAGCGGTACTGTCGCTTCCCCGGCTTCGTGGGTCTGGTTTCCCGCCCCTTGGTGCAGGTGATTGTTCCGGTGGCTGGGCTCCGGGGCGCGTGGAACGAGGGGGAAGACGAGGCGAGTTTCCCCGTGGTTTTGGTGTGTACCCAATCCATCGGTGGTGATGCGGTATTAGGACGTGGGCAGTTGTTGGCGGTATCTACGCAGGATACGGGACACCGTTGCGTCGTGCGATTCATGGCGGCCGGACTGCCTGGGTCCGCCAGCCGTTGCCGCGAGGGCGGCCGCACTTTTTCCTGTGGCCGGTTTGGGATTGGACGCGCCATCGAAGTGCACTGTCCAAGGGTCTTAGGCGCTCAGAGGTTGGAAGGCACCCGGCTATCGGTCTCCCTCCGACGGCGAGTTTGGTCGAGGTGTGCCACGGTGATGATTGGTGCCACCACCATCACGATCAGCGTGAGGATCGCGACGGGAAAGGGCAGTACGAACCCCGAGGTGGTGCAGTGAAAGACAAGCCGCTTGCCGGGGTGTTGGCTGCCGGTGCATGAGGCCCCAAGAGCCTGGAGCGAGAGAAGTGCGAAGGCGGTGGCAAGGCCGCCGGGGAACACGACGGTCCCGAGCAGTTTGTCTCTTGTACGCCATGTGGGCGACGCCCATAGGAGGACCACGCCCAGCAGCCACCCGACGCCAAAGATGAAGCCGCCCAACCAGAGGAGCCAGGGTACCAACCGGTCGGCCCAGCGGTTCGGGCGTACCTCCGGCGCATAGGGGTCGGCTTCCACGGCGATGGAGCGCGGGTCGCCGACGCGTTCAAGAAGTGCCTTGATCGCGACCGGGTCATGGCGGTCGAGATCAGCCCGGGCCTCGGTGATGTGGCGGTTGATCTCGTCGACGATCTGGCGTCGTCGGGCGTGGGGCAGTGCCCTAAGTTCCCGGTCGAGGGTGGCGAGATAGCGAGCAATGAGCCGGTCAGCTGGTGCTTTGTGTCTCATGGCTGCCCGCTCTGCAGGATTCGGTCGACCGCGTTCCGGAATAGCTTCCATTGGTCGGCGAAGGAGGCGAGCGCGATTTGCCCATCAGCGGTGAGGCGGTAGTAGCGGCGAGGGGGGCCTTCGGTCGACTCGCGCCAGGTCGTTTCGACGAAGCCCTGCTGGCGTAGGCGGGTCAAGAGCGGGTAGATGGTTCCTTCGCTGGCCACGAGTCCGTTGTCGGTGAGGGCCCGGGCCAGTTCGAAGCCGTATCGCTCCTGTACGCCGAGCAATGATAGGACGCAGGCCTCGGCCGCACCTCGTCGCAGCTGCGCCACCCAGTTGCCCTGCTCGCCAGGAACCATGTTGTACATGGTAGCTCGGCCCAAAGCGATCGTGTCCCGAATCGGCACATGACCTTCGACGCAATCCGTGAGCCGGTGCAGGGTGGCTGTTGGGGATGCTCGAGGTTGAGCGTGCGGCCTTGGGCGCAGCGCCGGGTGGCGCCGGAACTTCACCCTGCTTGCGAGGTCACCGGTGCCCCGTCGCTTGTGAACTGGTGCGGGGGATGATCTGCGGGTCGGGAGCCGGGGACGGCAGGTGGCGAGATACAGCTGGATCTATCCGAACATCGCCATGCGGGCGGATCCCGGGACGCGCTTGAGGAGCGGCGTGGCGAGCACGGTGGCCGCGGCGAGGGCTCCGAGGATGGCGAACGCCATGCCCAGATTTGCGTGGGATCCGGCCGTCAGTACGCTTGCGGCGAGAGGACCAAGCGCCTGGCCCCCTGTCGAGCCGATCCCCCACACCAGGGCGTTGCCGGTGGCGAAGGATCCTCTCGGTACGTAGTCGGCAACTAAGGACAGCAGCAAGGGGAATCCGCTGAAGGTGAAGAGGCCGAAGACTGCCAGTGCCAGAACAGCGTCCACATCGGTGCCGGTGGTGGTGAGGAACCAGAAGATCCCCAGTGCGGAGCCCAGGCTGTCGATGGCCAGCACGACGCGCTTATCGAATCGGTCGGCGAGCAGGCCGAATATGGGTTGCCCGATGATCCCCCCGGCGTACATGGCGGTCACTGTCAATCCGAGGCCGGTCGAGAGGCCGGCGTGGCGCTGGGTGGTGAGGTAGATGGGTATCCAGGAGACGATGCCGATGAAGGCGATGGATCGGAAAAAGGCGATGGTGGTCAGCGACACGACGCTCCGGTTGAGCAGCGAACGGAGTGATGGAGGCTGGACGGGGGAGTCGGAATGCGGCGCAAGCCTGGTGGTGGGCGCCTCGGCCGTTTCTCCAGCTGATCCGGCCGTCGCCGCCGCGTTCTGGCGACGGGCTTTGGTTTCGCTCGATTCCGCCGGAAGCCCCACGGTGATGATCGCCGCGGAAAGAAGGCTTAGGCCGGCAAAGACGAGCGTTGTGGCGGGCCGGGAGATTCCGAGGGCGGCGATCACGAAGAAGAGGGCGGGATAGAGGGCGCGGCCGAGGCTCCCGAAGGCGCCGTTGACGCCAAGCGCGCGACCGCGAGCGCTTGGCGAGAAGCCACGCTGCAGAATCGAGCCGCCCAGCGGATGATAGGTGGAGCTGCCTATCCCCGCCACGGCCGATGCCACCAGTACCAGAATGTCGCTACCGACTCCTCTAAGTACCAATGAACCGTAGAAGCCGACGAGGCTTACTCCAAGGGTTGCGATCCCCGTCGCAATCATGGTTCCCCTCCGCCCTATCCGGTCGGCGAGCATGCCGACCACGATGCCGAAGCCGGCCGAGGTGAGGTAGAAGATGGTCAGCATCGCGGTTATTACGGCGGTCGAAACGCGGTGGTCCTGGGAAAGCAGGTCACCGATCACTGGGATGAAGAAGACCACGCCGTCGTTCATGAAATGCGCGAGGGAGCTGACGGCCAGCATTCGAGCCGGCCGCGGGGCGGGGCGTTTTGACACTAAGAGGCTCCTTGTGGGTTTTGCTGGTAGGCGATGAGGGTCCGCAGGCCGGCTACCAGCGAGTCGTAACACCCCTCTCCGAGGGCGCGGACGAGATTCTGCTCGTCACGACGCGCTCGGTCTGCGACCGCCTGGGCCAGGTCGCGGCCCCGGAGGGTGGGATAAAGGGGGCGCCGGCGGGCGTCGTTGGGGTCCGGCCGGGATTCGCACAGTCCGCTTTCGAGGAGCGATTCCACGATGCGCCGAGCATTCATTGGGTCTGTGCCGATCCGGCGGGCGAGTTCGCGGATGCCGCAGCCGGGTTCGGCGGTTACGAGCCGAAGGATGGCTGCCTGCGGCGCACTCAGCCCGAGGTCGGCAAGCTGTGCCTCCCACAGCCGGCGACGTGTCCGGTGGGCCGCGCCGAGAAGGAATCCAATGCCGTCCAAGCCAAGCCGGTCGCGGGTTGGTTGTGCTGTTTGCAGCCCTTGGTGCTGGGATGCGCTGGTCATCATGAGTTGCCACCTCCGGAGTTCGCAAACTTTGTCGTCCACGCGAGCACGATGGCATCGCCGGGCATATGGAGCCGGCGCGCCTCCTGGCCGGCCATCCGATAGCGCGTGTCCAGGATGTCCGCTGTGAGATTAGGCGGCAGTGCACGGCGTAGCCGGTCTTCGGTGAGGAGCCGTTCAGCGGACGATGGCCCGTGGTGGCCGAGATTCGATATGTGGTGTCCAACCAGATAAAGGTGTCCGCCAGGGCGAAGCGCGCGGGCGGCACCATCGAGGACGCGCGAGAGAGTGTCGGTCCTCAAGTGGAGGTTGGCGACGATGACGAGGTCGAAGCCGCCTTCGGGCGCGCGCCAGGTGGTCACGTCGGCATGCACCGCGTTGATCGTCGCGCTGTGGCTCTTGGCAGCTCGAGCTGCCTGGCCAAGGCCTATTCTCGACACGTCGACGAGGGTCATTCCCCAGCCTTTGACGGCGAGCCACAAGCTGTTCCTACCAGGTCCAGCACCGAGGTCGAGGCCACTTCCGGGGGGCAGCGGATCGGCGAACTCAACCAGGTAGGGATCAGGAGTGCTGGGCCAGGCCTGCTCGGTTAAGCGCCGATCCCACATCTCCCCCATCGGGCCGGTCATTTTCGGTAGCTCCCGACGCGGCCGCTTGGCGGCTTGAGGCTGTGGTTGGTCATGCAATCGATACCGAGCTTGGTGATGGGTCCGGCGCTGCACTCTCGGTCGCCGGAATAGGAGCGACGCCGAGCTCGTTGCGGGGTTTGGCCCGGCCTGAAACCGGGATGCCCTCGGCTGTTGACGTTCTGGAGTAGGTCTGCTGCCGACCCCGGGATTTGACTGCAATCTCGTTTCAGAGCCTTCATCGCCGCGCCATTCCGAAAGTTGTGAGCAGCCAGAATCGTAGTCGTAACTACGAAGAGCCGAGCCAGGCTTGGTCCTGTGCTGGACCTTTTGTTGGCCTGCGCCGGGATCCTGGGCGGGCTCGGAATGCTCCGAACCGCTCTCGTGCGGCCCCCTTGGACCCCTACCCGGCCATCGCCGCATCGGGTGCCTCGCGCCGAGCGATCTGCGCAGGTGTCTCGGAGTAGCTCGATACCTGCGGTGGCGAGCGGGAGCAGGATCAGGGTAACCGCGCGCTACTGGGATCGACGGCCCCGGCTGGTCTCGGGCAGCCCCAGGTTCTTGTTCAATGCCGAGGATTTCCAGCCCCGCGCTTGGCGGGAGAATCCGCACATGTGCCGACGCCCCAATTCGCGGTTCCCGCTGGTCGGCTCGCGCTGTTCCCCTACGGGGAAGAGAGAAGGTGGTTGATGATCATCTGGTTGGTCATCGCTTCGACCGGTGCGCGATTGTCGGTGAAGACGATCCCTGGCGTGGATTTGGGCTGGTGCCAGGTTGTAGCGATGCGGGCAAGGACGGGACGCAGGAATGCCGGGACGCTTGATGGGGCGGGCAGCCTGGCCGGAGCCTCAGAGGCGACAAGAAAATAGTTGTATCTGCCGGGTGCTTTGGCGAGATAGACGTGGGAGAAGACCGCGTGCAGGGTACGCACCATTGCTTGGGTCAGCGGCGCGGTGGACGAGGTCGCATTTAGGTTGATGGCGAGCGTGCCTCCGGCGGCGAGGTGTTGGCGGCAGAGTTCGAAGAACTGCTTGGTGGCCAGTGAGAATGGGATATAGATCTCCTGGCTATAGGCGTCGACGATGATTATGTTGTAGCGGTGGGATGTTCGGCGGAGGTAAAGCCGCCCGTCGGAGATGATCACTTTTGCTGCAGAGGGCCGCAGGTGGAAGTATTGCCGTCCTAGCGCCACCAGGTCGGGATCGAGTTCGATGCCTGTCATGGCGACGTGTGCGCGGTATGGATCCACGTCTCGCGAGTAGAGCGTGGGTATCGTTCCCGCCGCCATTCCGATGAGCAGGGTCGACAGGGGCTGTGTCGCCGGATAGAAGTACGGTAAGAGCAGGTAGGCGTCGTAATAGAGGCCGGTGAGGCGCGAGGTCGTGTAGAGCGACTGAATGCCGGCTGCGTCGTTGACGCTTAGGGCCGTGTCGCCGTTGGATAGTCGGTATACCTGGGCGAATTGGTAAGGAGTTTCGACTTCTTTGATGAGGCCTGGCACAGGTTTGAGCAGCGGTGGAGCGGCGTAGGCCGCGGTGATGGGTACAGCCAGGGCCAAAACGGTAAAGCGGCTGGCGAGCATGGTAGCCCCCAGCGCGATGAGCACTGCGGCCGAGAGCCATAGCGTCGTTCGGACGCCCAGGTAGGGAATGGTGTAAAAGGTCGGCACGAAGGTCCCCGCAATCGAGCCGGCAGTTGACCATGCGTAAAGCGAACCCGCCTTTGATCCCACGCTCTCGGGTTGGCTGACGGCAAGGCGCAGCGCATATGGAGTGGCGGCTCCAAGGCAGGCCACTGGCGGCATGAAGAGGATGCTGGTTCCTGCCAATGTGGCGATTACGACGCCGGCTGGTGTGGCCAGGAGGCCGTGGAGCACCTGAGAAAGCAGTGGCGATGCCAGCACGGGCAGGAGCGCGACGAATATTCCGGCCCCCAGGGCCAGAAGGCCAAGTCCGGAAGGCGTGGGCCTGCGGTCGGCAAGGCGTCCGCCGGCTGCGTAGCCGAGTGAAAGCGCTAGAAGCACAAGGCCGATGAGCGTGGCCCATACGAGTTCGGAGTTCCCGAAGAACGGCTGCAGCAGCCTCTCGGCGGCGAACTCCACCGCCATGACAGCCGCTCCGGTGGCAAAGACGAAGACGCGCAGGAAAAAGCCGCTTGTGCGCCAACCTCGTTTGGTGGGAGGTGGCGCGTCCGTGCGGCCATCTTCTGGCGCCATGGCCTCGTCTCCTCGCTCTGGCCTTGGGCGTGTGTAGATCGAGGCCGAAGGCGCCTA
>JAJYNL010000035.1 GCA_021786375.1 Actinomycetes bacterium | reverse complement strand
GGCCCGTCCAAGAGCGCGCGGTGACTCTAAGGGAACCACCTCTTCACGCTGCTCGGACGGGCCTACGGCCGCACCCAGACGACCTACGACCTATTCCGCCTCCGTCTCTGAGTGTCCTCATCCTCCGTATCCCTCGCCTCAAGAGCTACACCTTCACACCCGGAAAGGGCCCGACCGCGCAAGAACTTGCCCCAGGTTTCAGCACGAGCGCAGCCGGGCAGCTGTAAGGCTCAAGACAGGTCATCCGGTTCAGGAGCGGTGCAAGTGGCGCGTCCGGGCTAGCGCCACCGCGACGGCAATGACCACGAGGAAAAAGACCACCCACGCCAAGGCATCCACCGGCGCTGCCGAGGTTGTCCCTGTGGCTGAAACCGTGCCCGCGGGAGTGCCGATCTCGCCGAGAAGGGGTGCGGAGATCGCCGATCCCACGAACAGCAGCGTCCAGACTCGCAGCGTACCTACATGCTCGCGCCGCTTCCAGATCACGAATCCGAGAACCAGGAAAACAACCAGAGCGACAGCCATTCCGGTTAGCCACATCGCGGTGATAAAGCCATCCCGGGGTTGCCATAGGCGGTAGTGGGAGGCAAAGGTGGTCTTGGTCCCGAGAATGCGGAAGATTGCCTCGATCCAGGCATAAACGATGCCTGCGACGAACCCTGCTGCTGCGACTGGCCGTGCTCCGAGCGGCTCGCGTGGGGCGAGACCGGCCGGGCGGGAAATTGGGTCGTTAACTTTACTCATGGCGACCTCCTCAGCCCCCCAACGGGTAGGTGAGCACCTTGGTGAGGTACACGCCGATGCCCCCGATCACGATCGTCCACACACCTGCGAGCACCATCAGCGTCAGCACAGTCTGGCGAACGCTCTGCACGGTGATCACCTCGCCCTCGTAGGCAAAGATCAACACTCCCACCACGGCCGCGATGCCCGGCACAATCAATGAGACATGCTCCATCATGTCGAACAGAACCGGCCCGGTGAAGTTTCCGAGGCTGGCATCGGTAACGTGGGCTGTGAAGGTGCCATAGGCGTTGTGCGTGGTTCCATTCAACGCGGCCGCGGTGAATCCGATGTCGGGGATGATCCCCGAGACGATCAGCAGAAGCAGTGCGGCGAAGCTCACCGAAGCGCTAATCTTCAGGCGGCGAACCAGCACCGCGTCCGCAGTCTTCGCGAAGAAAATGGCCCCAAAGAGAAAGGCCGAGAACACGAGGATGAGAAACATCATCATCCCGTGGAGGTCGAGCCAGAAGGTATTGGACCCTAGTTGAAATGGTCCGAAATTAATAATTGCCATTAAGCATCCTTTCGTTGGAGCTTGTAGCCGCCGCCCCTCAAGCACATCAACTCGCGAACCCTCCTCGTCGATCGCAGACGTGTGCGCGTACAAGACACTACGCACAATTAAATCCCATCGCGGGCAATCACCAAGGTAGATGCGGAAGACCCTTTTCAGTGTGATTGGGGCCACCGGAGAGCCCCTGACGTTGTCAATCCACTCGCGTTGTCCGCGAAAAGGTTCTCCATCTAAACCGACTGCGTCACTGACCTCTCCCCTTTTGAAGGTGGGGATTGCGGACGCCGTTCGTAGTGAGTGGGTTTGGAAAGGGGTGCAACCTCCCGGCCAGGGCTGTGCCATCGAAACCGCTCTTTGCGAACGGACCTCACAGCGCTAGGTTGAGGAGCGCGAAAGGACCGGAGCCCTGCGCTTCGGGAATCTACGCATCACGGCCCTGGCCGGCACCCTCTGCGTCGACTTGCCAGCCACCGTGGCTTGGCCGATCAGAGCCTGCGCGCCTCGGTGAGCCAGCTGCTCGGACATCCCACGCTGCCACCGCCACAAAAGACAACGCAACCACCAACGGTGCCCCCAGAGCTGACCAACACCGCTCTCGTAGACGCCATAAGGAAGACCATTCCATACAAAGAGCGAGTTGACCTCATAGGCGTTGGAACTCCCCAGTTTCGCAACCGCCGACCAAGTGGTCCCCACTCTTCGCCTTGGTACTATCTGGTCGGTAATCTCGCTACAGACCCGAGTGAATGCTTCCGCTAAGAGCTGAGGGGGAAAAGCCCGGGCTGGTCGTAGCGCTTCTTCGCGCAGCCCGGATAGATCCAATAAACGATACGCGCCGATGGTACTTGGGGGAGACCCCCCGGGAGAGTAGGGCACTGCCGTTCAATCGGCAACACCCCCCAGACAATGTCTGGGGGGTGCCCTGCGTTTTACCTGGCGTCTACTTGCAACAACGACCGCGTTCGTGGTGTGTTAACCGGGAAGGCCATAAGCAAATACGTGGGTTGGGTGCATCAACCACGGCGCGTAGTCAACCGACCCTTGAGTGGTCGAACAGCCAGGGGTGTTGGGTCCAGTCTTGCAGCCCCACCAGTTGAGCATGGCGTTTAAGGGAGCACTGCCGGTTGGTGCGTAATCAGCTATTCCCGCGTTGGTTTCGTTTGTGAAGTTATTCTCGATCACCACGATTCCTGTGCCGAGGGGTGCGGTGCCGCTGTAGGGAGGTTGCCCCACCGTCAACCCGTCGTAGCTCCCTGTAGCGGTGTTCTGTACTACGGTTATGTTCGTCTGACTAGCGTTGAAGAGCATTATCGCGGCCGTGCTCGAGACGGATGGGTTCGGCGGCAACGTCCCGGCGGTCCCCGCGTTGGCTATCGCGTTTCCTTCAACAAGGATGTTATTGCCGAAGGCGACCTGGATTCCTTCGTAGGGAATATTCGCGATCCGGTTACGCAGTACCTGATTGTTGCTATTGGATTGCGACGTCGGCCCGTTAGCGGTGAGGATGATTCCTGCGTGGCCGGTATTTGACACCTCATTGTTGGCGATCACGCTATCGCTCAGCCCGCCGAGCCAGAACCCGGATCTGCTTGGGTGCGTGACGCCCGATACCGTATTGCCGACGATTCTCCATCCAGTTCCGAGAGGGGCGGTGAGACCGCTGTTGCCGTGGTAACCCACCGCCTCGTCGGTGATGTTGGTGAAAGTGTTGCGCGTAATGTTGACGTCTCCGGCCCCGTAACCAGGGGTCGTTATCACGCCGTTGTAGCCGCTGCCGGTGACGTTTTGGAAGTGGAATCCCATAATCGTAACGCCGGTTACACCTGCGCTGGGATTAGCGAAGTTGTAGAGATCGAAGATTGGGCCGGTCCCGGTGAGAATGACGTTCCCAATGGCGCGGAGGGTTACGGGTTGGAACAGGTCGATGCCAACGGTAGCTGAGTTTACGTAGGTGCCTGGCAGGACCTTTATCGTTGCACCGGATGGTGCCTCGGCTACCGCATGGGCGATCGTGAGGCACGGTTGGGAGGCCTTGGTGCAGGAGTTGGCGGTGTCAGATCCGTGCGGCGAGACGTAGAGCGTCGAACCGTTTGGTGCAGCCGCTGCCGCGTAGTCGGCAAGTGCGGGAGAGAATCCCGCCGCCGTTACGGCCAGCGTCGCTGCCGCGCTGGCGAGAATGATTGGCTTTACTCTGAGTGCTTTTCTCACGACGTATCCCATTGGACGCTCCAGACTGTAGCTAAGATGTGGCCCCTCGCACTGGCCAGGATGGTCGCCGGGGGACGGCATCTCGCCCCGAGGCTAACCCTCATAATGGGTGCCTGTCAAGGCATTACACGTTGTTTAGGATTCCAGTTTTCGCAGGTAAATACGGCGTTCTGCGCTTACTCGCGGGTGGTGGTCGTAGGGATACGGATGGTGGATATGACGGGCCCCACGAAAACTGTTCCGGCCGAAATGTAGGTCAGAGCCTCCCGAATGGAAATGGAGGTATCCGACGATGAAGTCCTTTTCACCACACCCCCGAGCAGGTGATCCGAAAGCTCAGCCGTTGGCGACGAGATGCTCAACAAGGGGGCGACCGTCGCTGAGGTGGCTCGCTCCTTTGCGATCACCGAGACCACCTGGTACCGCTGGAAGAACACCTACGGCGGAATGAAGGCGACCGATGCCAAGCGGCTGAAGGAGCTCGAGCCGAGAACAGGCGGCTGAAGACCATCGTGGCCGATCTGACCTTGGACAACACCATGCTGAATGAGATCGCCGCGGGAAAAGTCTGACCCCGGGCCGGAGCCGACGCACGGTCGAAGTGCTCGTGCGCCAGTTCGGGGTATCGGAGACCAGGGCATGCAAGCTCATCGGCCAGCACCGCTCCACTTGAGCGCCATGTCCCAAAAGCGCCTCCTGAGGAGAAGGAAGAGCACCTGGCATGGCTGAAGGCCTACGCGCTCGCCAATCCCCGCTCACGGCTGCAGACGGGCCTACAGCCGCACGCCGATGACCTGCGCAGCCTCCGTCTCAAAGGCCTATCGTCCGCATCCCTCGTTACAACACCTGCATTCTCACCCACGACGGCATCCGGGCGGTGATCTTCTCCACCCAGCTCAACACCGGCTCCGGCGTCCACTGCTCGCGTCGCACCCGCCCGCCGGCGCCCCCCAGAGCTCCGATCGGCCCTTGGGGTCACCAAAGGCGCTGTTACCGACTACATCACCCGCGCCCGGATGGAACCCGGCACGCAAACTATTGCCTCGACTTTCGATACGGGCGTAGCAGAGGAGCTGCAGGTAGGGCCGCCATGCAGCCGACTATGTGTGGGGCGATCCCCGCGGATCGCGACTCCCCCGCCACTACCGCAATGAGACGGTCACGGGAGAATCTCCACTGCCCGTTAGGGGTGCGCCCACGCGGGAAAAAGCCCGTCGCGGGCGAGACCTTGGACGTGATAACGCGAGCACTGCAAAAGCTCTGCCGCTCGGGCGCTCGTGAGGATAGGTGGATACGTTTCGACGATGCTCATTTCAGACACTCCCCATGCACTTATGTCAACTGGCTTTGAGCTGATGCCGATATATATGCACGAGATCCGAACGTCGCCTGTTGATACAAGTCTCTTCTTTTCCGCAATTTCTGAAGCCGAGCAACAGTAGTCCTGGAGATGGCGAACGGACTTGAGCGGCGGACGTGGTAAGGCGTCCGCGGTTTTCGGTCCAGTCCGAAAAGGAGCTGGTGCCTCGGTCTTATGCGTCAGGTGAGTCCGTGGCGGCCTAACGCCTGACGCCAACCACCTGCTCATTGCTTCACGTGGCCGTCAAATTGTGCAAAGGGTGGGGCAACACCGGTATGAGTGCGTTGTGTCGCTCGTTGGCCCTCCAGCGGTCATCAGCGCCTCGGAGCACGACGGCGGAACGGGGTGGCCCGTCACCGGGGCCCAGGTCGGCCTCCGGGAGGATCGCCGTGAGGTCGTCCTCGATGTCAATTCCGAACTTCGCCGAGAGGATGGCGATGTACACGCCGAAGGCGCCGCGCAGCTCGCCGAGCGATTGATTGAACGCCCATTCGTTGCAGCCGTAGAAGGCTTCTCGAAAACCGCCAGTACCTCAATCCAGTTCGCCTGCGCTGCTCAGGAACTTGCGACACGAGGCTCGCATTGCCCGGAGATGAGGAGCAAGGTCGTCGTCCTTGTCACCCTGCTGCCCGAGCTCGGAAGTGAGGAAATGACGTATATCGAGAACCGAGTGGACGCAGTGTCCTGGAGATTCGGCTCCCATCGGAGTAAACAGCACCCGCCGGTCCTCTAGGCATACGAGTACTCGTCGAGCTGCCGTGACCTTCGCCTGTCCGGGCGTCCAGCTTACGCCGAAGATTGGGCAGGAGAATCCGGTTACTCTGCGTGCGACCTCCGTGAACTTCATCTTCAGCCCACACCGCCCAGCACGAATCTGGCCCTTTCGGTACGGAGCATCTCATAAGGGCTCAGGAACTTGATCTCCATCCCGATGCAGGCGTTCGGAATTTTGATCTTCTTGATGGAGTTGGCAGCGACCTCGTGGGTCACTACGGCGAATCTATGGGCGTGAGCCTGAGCGACGAGATAATAGTCAGCGACCTGAAGAAACTGGCTGACAGCCCCGGGTTCGTAATCGCCGCTCCCCGCCCAGGTGCTGAGGGCTGCGAGGCTGGGAAGGACTGCGCTGTCCGGCGGCATGAAGAAGTCGCCATGCCGCTTCTTCGCCCACTCGGCGAGTTCATCGTCGCCTCCGAGCAGCTCATCTCTGACCTTCTCTATCGAGTAGACCTTGCCATCGGCGTGTGCCTGATCTATCCATTCCCAGAATGCAGGACAGAAGTCGAAACTGTAGTGGAGATTCTTCGCCTGGATGAAGACGTTCGAGTCGAGCAGGTATGGGATCAGATCACCCCCAGCCTCGCCGCGAGCTCATTGAAGGTGGACACCTTCTTGAAGCCGAGCATTTGAAAGGCATCCCGGTGTAGTGTCTGGCCTTCAAGCGTGCTTACGATGAGTGCCCGCGTGAAGCGCTTGCTCACCTGAACTGGCTTCGTGCTGTAGAAGTTCCCCCCGCCCGCGCCATCTCGTTCCTCAAGAATTTCTAGGACGCGTTCCAGCTCGGCGGCGAATTCGTCGCGGTATTGAGCCGCGGTAAGGTACCCGAGGTCGTACAGGCGACGGAGCGACACGAGGGTGCTGACTTTGAAGCGGCGAGCGAGCCGTTGTAGTTCGTTGGAGATGTCGTTCCGGTCGATGTCAAACCCTTCGAGCTGGGAAAGAGGGAGGAGAAACTCCGCCGCGACCTGGTTGCACCAGCGCTCTGTAGCATTTGCCGGAGATCCCGCCATGTTCGCGTCCGAGACGGCGGACTCACCTAGCCATAGATGCGCAAGCTCGTGGGCCAAGGTAAAAATCTGTGCTGCCTTGGTATCGGCTCCATTCACGAAGATGACCGGGGCAAGACTGTCCGAGAGAGCGAAACCCCGGAACTCGGCTGGGTCGAGCTTCCGGTGCGTGTTACTGCCAACCACGCCGCTTACCATCACGAGCACGCCGTGCTCGTCGGCTTCGTCGATGAGTCGGCGAAGCGCCGCACTCCACGTCGGCCCTCGTTGCTCGGGTGCAAAGGCCAGAACCCTCCGCATCTGAGACGCCGCTGCCACCACGTCGGCATCGACCGTGAGGCTCCCAACAAAGGGAACCGGGTCCTCCCTATGGAGGCGGGCATAGTCCCGATACCACTCTTGCCGCTGCTGGCATTGGTAGATCGTGTCGAGCAGATCGGGGCTCGCGTGGCCGATCTCGATGTCCCCGATCGTCCGGAAGTCGGGGATCGGGATCGGCTCATCGGGGGGCTCAGACAGAAACAGGTAGCCGACGGGCGTGTGCGTGGCCTTGGCGAACTTCTCTAACTGCTTCAGGGTCGGCTGCTTTGTCCCTGCTTCCCACGACGCGAGCGCCGGGAACTTCCGGAGGAGTACATCAGGCTCCAGCCGCGACCGCCTTCGGGCCCACCTCAGCATCACCGGGCGCACCGGTACCCGCAGGCTCACCACTCGCCCCAGCCTACGAAGCGGCAGCTGGAGGCAAAACTTTGGCCGGCAAAAGGCGCTGGACGGGACACGACCTCATGATATCAGGGGCCTCTGACGCTCATTGATGAGCTGGACTTTTCCTAGCCGTCGGGGAGGCGTCGCTCCGGAAAGCGCCGTTGTGGGGCGGTAATTCCTCAGACGAAGAGGAACTCGGGTCGGATTGAGCAACCGGCGCGGCGCCGGCCAGGACGGAACCCATCACCGCGGCCGCGGTGACGTCGGAGTCCTCCAATCAGTGGGTGTAGACCTGCAGGCTGCCGCCGAGGAGGATTGCATCAGGCGGTTGGGGATTGCCACCACCCCCAGGCCCGCGTCGGCCAGACCGCAGGCCAGCCCCTCTTCCCGGTCATTAGGGATCCGGGCCACCGAGGCGAACTCGCTGCCATGGCCGATGGCTCAGTAGTGCTCCTCGATGACAACACCTCGCCGACGCTTGCCTTCCTGTGGTCGGCAGGACGAGCCAAAGGGCCGGACGTCAAGTACAAACCACCTCTGGCGGGGATCAGAGAAACCGTTCCACCTACACCGCTCTGTGAAACCTGGCGGTCACGCCGGCGTTCCCGGCTAAGACCGCCGATGGCTCCAACCACCCCGACGTGCTCCTGGGATTGCGCTACAGGTCCTTTCAGCTCTACGGGTTTCCCCCCGCCGGGGAGGAGGAACCCAGGCGTCCCCTCGGGTATGAGCACTTGGTTTGGACCGAGCACCCCGGGCCGGTTTCGGACCTTGAGGCAGTCCTGCGGGAGCGCCTGACGAGCGCACCCACGAGCAGACCAGAGATAGCGGCGCGCAGGATCGGGTGATGCTCTTCAGTGGATGGAAGCCCGACACAGGGACTTCCCGGCTCGGTGACGCGGTCGAAGGGGCTTTTCCGGGGACATCTGGGCACACCGCGCCTGAGCGCGGCCGCGCTGAACCGAGCGACGATACAGAAGTCTCTTGCCCCCGCCTTGATGCGGCTGCCGAGGCGTGGATCGTGGTGAGCAGCTAAAGGTCTCACTTACCGCGCTGCTGAACGGCTCTGCCCCGACGACCTTCGAGGCCACGCCTTGGACGCACGCCAGAGGCCCTCGTCTCGACGATCGGCAGCCATTGCTCATTGTATTTCTCCAGCCAACCGGGCTCATATGGCGCAACTGGCGGCTGCATTATCCACGGGTCATGGATGTTGCGCATCCCGATGTCCTTGTAGCTGGGGGGGGTGACGCTCACAGCACGATGGAGTGCCTCTGCCGCATCGAACACATCAGCGCTGGGAAGAACGTAGACGACCGGTGCGTCCGCGAGCCGGTAGTCGACCGGCGCGAAGAAGCAGATGAGATTCACCTGGACGTTGCCCACCAACCGTTTCAGCTTCTTGTAGTGGTCTTCACCTGGATTCTCACCCCCGAGTCCAACAGGACGTCATCCGACTTCCAGTTCCTGGGGGCCCGGTAGGCGAGAATCCTGCGGGAAAGCAGACGGCTAATGACAAGATGTTCGCCAGGCGAGTTACGCGGACTCCGATGCTCCTTCCTATCACCTTCACCCAGCGTTGTCTGTGCCTGCGGCGGGATGGAGTCTCCCGAGTGGCAGGCTCTTGCCGAGCGCTCCACCCAGTGCGAGCCGGTGTCATCTCAACGCCGACAATCGTCCAGCAGCGAGCATCCAAGTTCCTCGCCGTCTCGCACGGTCCCGGCTACCTGTGGTCACGTGGCGAGCGGGAAGCCCGACATGGCGAGGCTGTGCCTGTCGTACTGAGGTGAGGGGCTTCTGATTAGGGCATTGTTATCCCCTGTTCTCCTTTGTTCGCTTTCGGTCTTTCCAGTTTCTTTTCGAGCCAAAACGATCACTCGCCAGCATTTGTGTCCCAAACCCCGCGTAACTGAGCATTTGCGACGCAAGCAAAGCCGTGTTGTGGCGGAGGCGGCCTGAGGGCATCCCGTGTCGTGGGGGATCGCTTTGACGCGATAGCGGAGTGGCGGGGTGCCGGGGAGACCTGGGAGGTGATCGGACAGCACTTGTGCCGCCAAGGCTTGGTCGCGTCCCGGCAGGCCGTGCGGATTGCTCTTGAAGGCGAGTCGAAATGAAGACGCGATCCGGGCGGACGGCGGTGCTGAGGCGATGAACTCGTCCTACAGAAAGCGCGGGTGCTTGCCTCGAAGCGGAATTTCCCCCTCTGAATTGAGTTGAGCAGCCATGCCGCTATGTTCCGTTGGGTGGAACAGCGCGTTCAGGTCAGGCTCCAGGTCACTCTGCGAACATCCTGGAAAACCGCGGGACCATTCCGTCAACCTTGGTGGCCAATGGTAATTCACGCCTCGACCTTCGGACAGTTCGGGAAAGCCAGAAGTGACTGCGCCGTAGGATCCGTCGCATGAACACCGAATCCTTTACCGAAGCACCGAGCTCCGGGTTCGCCGCAGAAGCCACCGTCTTTTTCGAAGCGATCGACGACACCTCGCCCGATTCCTTGAGCGCCTGCGCCGGCTGGACGGCCCACGAGATCAGCGCCCATATCGCGGCGGCCGCCACTGAGTTAGCTCGCAACCTTGAGGCATACGGCGAGCACAGACCGGTCCCCGCAACACGCGGCTTCGAGGAGCGCGAGGCTCCATATCGCTCGCTGGCCGATGAAGAGTTGAGAATGGAGCTTCCCAGATCGATAACCAGGGCGGCGAAAGCTTTGGACGCGGTTCTTGTTGCCGAACCCGGCGCGGTGGTTCCTTGGACCGGGCGCCACATGGTAGTAAAGACATTCGTTACCCACCTGCGCAGCGAGTTTGCCCTGCACCGCTGGGACCTCCTCGGAGACGACGAGACAAGTTGGAGACTGCTCGCCCAGCCAGAACTCACCGACCATGCCGTGGAGGTGCTCGGTCGGGTGTTGGTTTCCCGGGGCATGAAGGCGGTGCCAGCCGGGTTCCGTGCGGTGATCGCTTCGCCAGGCTCATCCGACGTCGTTGCTCTCGCTGATGAGGATGGCGCGCGCCTCACGCGTGGCGGCGAGCCGGCCGAGCCGAGCATCGTCGGGGACGCGGGTGCGCGCCTTCTCATGCTGTGGGGAAGACGACCGAACGATCCCCGCCGCCTGCAGGCCACACAAGGAGCCCAGGTGCTCGATCGGCTGCAGAGATTTCTCGCCGGGTACTGAGATTCCGGCGCACACCAAGTGGCAGGTACTGCTGAGATGGCGCGGGGCTAATCGAGAGCCATTGCGTCGATTGCGAAATCCCGCAGGAGTCCCGACCGGCCCGACGAGGTGATTCGAACCACACGTCGCTCTCCACGCTCCAGCCAGCCGAGCTCGACCAGGCGATCAAAGAGGGCTGCGCCAAGCTGACCGCCGAGGTGGGGGCGCTGTTCGCTCCAATCGAGACAGTACCGCACCATCGGGCGCTGCCGTGACGGCGTCACCATCACGCCCAGGTCTGCAAGGCGCTCGCGGCCCTCGGGGGTGAGACTGTAGCGCAGGGATCGCCCCGCGCCGACAATGGGGTCGGCCGTCCCGTTTGGATCGCCCTCAATGCGGATAAACCCGCTTTCCACCAGAGAATCGGCCAAGGCGACTCCGAGCTTGCCTGCCAAGTGGTCATAACAAGAGCGTGCCCGGCGGATCGCATCGGAATGCATGCTTTGGCGCAACGACCGGATCGGCGGAGATGGGGCAAGGCGGGTGAGGGCTTCCACGGCGTCGGCCACCTCGGGACCAGCGAGACGAAAGTAGCGGTAGCGGCCCGAGGCTTCAACCTTGATGAGACCGCCGTCAACCAGGCGGGACAGGTGTCCCGAAACCGTAGATGGTGCGACTCCGGCTTCGGCCGCCAGGGTACTCGCCGCGAGCGCTCTTCCGTCGAGAAGGGCCACGAGCACCGCCGCACGGGCGGATTCGCCCATCAAGGCGGCTACAGCTGCGATATTGGGATTTCCCGACACATCACCAACACTAGATCAACGACGCTTCGAGGAATACCGAAGTGTTGTGTGGGGAATCCGAGGACTGGGCCACCCGATGTGTCAACATTGTTCTTGGCACTTGGTCACTGCCGCCGTGGCACGCGACGGACGGGTTCACTCGTACGGGTACCGTCTTCGAGGGCTGGCAAGGTGGCACTCCAGGTCCGTGAAGGCAGCGATTATGTCGGGAGCCTCCAACACTAGGTTCCGGCGGCCGAGGGTCACCTGCTTCAATATCCCCGCACCGACCAGGCGCAAGGTCGCCTCGTTCGTCTGGATGAAGTTCCGGAAGATCATCTCGGCTGCGCTATTGACCGCGCCAGGGGCAGCGCCGTGGAGAGCACGGAGGAGGAGGTCGGCTGCCAAGCGGCCACGGACGCGGCCAAGGCGCTCCCGCCACGACGCTTCGATGCCACGTCCCCGCTCCTCGAATCTCGAAGCATCATCGACCGCCCGCTTGCAGGCAGTGGCGAATCGCCCGAACCAGAGCTTCATTCCTTCGCTGGCTTCCTTGCCAGATCCCGATCCCCGGTATCTGGTGGCTGCGAGACCCTCGACGTAGTCCTGCGCCCAGGTTGCAAGGACGAGCTAGACCAGGGGAAGGACATGGGGGCCAGGCCCCGACGTCGGAAGACGAGGTGCACAAGGGTTCGGCCCGTCCGACCATTGCCTTCCACGAAGGGGCGGATCGTCTCGAACTGAGCATGTGCGACGGCTGCCTGGCCGACAGCGGGCGGCACGTCTTGGTTGGAGAAAGCGGCGAGGTCAGCGGCGATATCGGCGACAAACTCCGGCGGTGGGGGGACAAAGGCGGTAGCACAGGGCTTGTACTTGCTGCCCAGCATCCAGTTCTGTTGGTCACGGAGCTTCTCGCCGTGGCGCTCCAGCCGCGTCTTGGCAAGGAGGCGTTGGCGGATGTCCAGCACCAGCTTCACCGTGATGAGGTCGCCCGCATTGATGTGCTCGACGGCGAAGACCATGGCATGGATGTTCCCGGGCACTTCGACCGCAGTGACATCGTTGAACCGCCGCTGCTGGACAAGGTCGAGCCGCGTGGTCAATCAGTGCCAGCGCTCTCCCGCTGGGCAGCGAGTGCGACGAAGCCGGCTCCGCTGACCGTATCTTCGCGTACCGGTTCGGCAACGGGCTGGTCATTCGGCGCCTGGAACAGGGTCGAGCGAGCCCCGACAAGCCTGAAGCCAGCCAAAGCAAGCATGAGGCGGTGCTCGGCCAGGGTCTGGAAGCGAGCATGGCTGTAGAAGGGATGGCCGGTGCGCCCCTTCTCTTGATACAAGCGGCCCCAGCCGCTGTCGAGTGGGACGAGGCCGACCACGAGACGACCGCCGGGCCGAAGGACGCGGCCCACTTCGGCGAGCACGCCTGCGGGGTTCTCGACGAAGCAGAGTGTGACGATGAGGGCAACCGCGCCGAAGGTGCTGTCGGCAAATGGGAGTTGGCTGCCCACACCGCGCAGCACGCGGACGCCTCGCGCCCTGGCGAGGCGCAGTGGCGCCTCCACGGGATCGAGGCCGACCTCGATGCCGAGTGCGGCGGCAAAGCGCCCCGAGCCGACCCCGACCTCGAGCCGTGGGCCGGCCGTCCCGGCGAGCAGTGGCCGCAGGGCGCCCAGCTCAAGGTCGAACAGCACCCGTCCGGACGCCGTGTCGTACCAGGCATCGTAGCGATCGGCGAGATCGTCGAAGGCCTGCGCGGCCCAGTTGGCTTTAGTCACACGTCGATCCTCCCAGCCGCTCGGCGCACTCGATTTGTTTGCGACCATTATTCTATGGATCTATGGAGCATGATTCGGGACGCCGTGCCGATCTCTATGAGCAGCTGGCGCGGATCGGCAAGGTCGTGGTACACCCCAAGCGGATCGAGCTGCTCGACCTGCTCTGCCAGGCCGAGCGCAGCGTCGAGGCGCTCGCGGCCGCCACCGGACTG
>JAJYNL010000071.1 GCA_021786375.1 Actinomycetes bacterium | reverse complement strand
AGCCGGGCCGGTGGCCGAAGCCGGGCCGGTGGCCGAAGCCGGGCCGGTGGCCGAAGCCGGGCCGGTGGCCGAAGCCGGGCCGGTGGCCGAAGCCGGGCCGGTGGCCGAAGCCGGGCCGGTGGCCGAGAATCCCCAGGAATCTTCAGCAACGACTGGATTTGTCGATGAGAGTTCGTGGGAAAGAGCTCCTGAATCGACGCCGGAGGAAGAAATGTTTAGTGAACCTGAACCAGTAGGAGAGCTCCCGCTATCCCGTCACGCGAAGTTGGGCTTGGAAGACATCGACGCATTATGGATATACCGCAAGATGGTCGAGGCAAGATTGCTCGACCAGAAGATGTGGAACCTCAACCGCTCTGGAAAGACGCCATTCGCGATCTCGTCCCAGGGACACGAGGCGACCCACCTCGGGATAGCCGCTGCGGTGCACCCTGGAAGCGACTGGGTCCTGCCGTACTATCGAGACTTGGGACTGGTCCTGGGTCTGGGAACCTCCGAAAACGAGATACTTTTGGCGCACCTGGCCAAGGGCAACGACCGCATGTCAGGCGGTCGTCAAATGCCTAACCACTGGAGCGTGCCCGAACTCCGCATCGTCACCGGCTCCTCTCCGATAGCCACCCAGCTTCCCCACGCGGTGGGAATCGCACTTGGTGTCCAGCGCCGCGAACAGGACGAAGTCGTATTCGTTACCTTCGGGGACGGGGCCGCGTCCAAAGGCGACTTTCACGAGTCAATGAACTTCGCGAGCATCCACCACCTTCCGGTGGTCTTCATCTGCGAAAACAATGGGTACGCCATCTCCGTTCCCCTCGAGCTTGAAAGCGCGGTCAGCGATGTCGGCCTTCGGGCATCGGGATACGGAATGTATTCAACGATCGTGGATGGCAACGACCCGTTAGCCGTATACGAAGCCGTCAAGGAAGCGCGCGAGCGTGCGGCAAGCGGTATGGGCCCGACCCTCATAGAAGCCAAGACCTACCGTTTCATGGCACATACCTCCGATGATGACGACCGTACTTACCGTTCTACCGAGGAAGTCGAAGCCGCCAAACTCAGGGATCCTCTGGTGACCTACGGTAAATACCTGCGCGAGACAGGGCTCCTGACCGAAGAAGAGGACTTGCAGATCTGGAGCGAGCTGAAGTCCGCCGTCGATGTCGAGGCCGAATGGGCCCTCGCCGAGGCAGCACCTGACCCGGCAACAGCCCTTGAGGGCGTTTACTCCAGGCCGATCACCTTTTCCGAGCCGGCACGGTTCGAGGATTCCGCAGGGCAACAGGGGCATGAGGTCACCCTGATAGAAGCCATCCGCACGACACTAGGTTCGCTCCTGGAAGAGTTCCCTCAAGCCTTGATTCTGGGGGAGGACGTCGGGAAGCGCGGAGGCGTATTCAAGGTGACCGAGGGACTGGTTGAGAAGTTCGGTGGCGAACGGATCATGGACACACCGCTCGCCGAATCGAGCATCGTCGGCATCGGCATAGGCCTCGCTTTCGCGGGCAAGCTGCCCATAGTGGAAATTCAGTTCGCGGACTTCATCCATTCCGCTTTCGATCAGATCGTCTCTGAGGCGGCGCGGATTCACTACCGGTCAAAGGGTGCATACTCCTGCCCTCTGGTAATTCGCACCCCCTACGGCGCCGGCGTCCACGGAGCTCTCTATCACTCCCAGTCGATAGAGGCGACCTACGCCCACATACCCGGCCTCAAGGTCGTTGCGCCTTCAACTCCCGAAGACGCGGCCGGCCTGCTGAGATCAGCTCTCCTCGACCCGGACCCAGTCCTATTCCTCGAACACAAAAAGGCATACCGGCTTGTCAAGGGTCACCTCCCCGAGCATCTTCCAGAGGTTCCCATCGGCAGGGCGTCAATAGTCAGGCCCGGCAAGGATCTGTCGATCATCACCTACGGTCTTATGCGCCACTATGCCGCAGCGATAGCGGAAGAGCTGTCAGACCGCGCGAGCATCGAAGTTATCGACCTCAGGACCATTGCGCCGCTGGACGTTGCAACCATCGTCGATTCGGCCAAGCGCTGTTCGAAGGTGCTGGTTGTTCACGAAGATAACGAGGCCTTCGGAGTTGGTGCCGAGGTTGCAGCCAAGATCACCGAGGAGGCGTTCTTCTATCTCGACGCACCGGTCCTGCGGGTTGCTGCGCCAACCGTGCCCGTTGCCCCGTTTGCAGCGTCACTCGAAGAAGAGGTCATCGTCACCCCCGAGAAAATCCGGCGTGCGGTGATCGAGCTTCTGGAATTCTGAGGCGACCGCCCTCAGTGCAAGAGTTCGGCCAGTAACTGCTCGACCATGGTTCGGATCTGATCGCGGATTGGCCGCACATCCTCCAAAGGGAGGCCGGCGGGGTCTCGGAGCTGCCAGTCCAGGTACCGCTTGCCGGGGTAGAAGGGGCATGTATCGCCGCAGCCCATGGTGATCACCACATCCGAGGCCTGAACCGCCGCATCCGCGAGCAGCTTGGGCGACTCGGCGGCGATATCGATTCCGACTTCGGCCATCGCCTCCACCGCCACCGGGTTGAGCGAGGTGGCCGGCAAGCTGCCCGCCGAGAGCACCTCAACGCGGCCCTCGCTCAGGGTCCTCATGAAGCCGGCCGCCATCTGGCTCCTGCCAGCGTTTTGAACGCACACGAATAGGACGGTGGGTCTGGGTGGCACTACTCCTCCGGAAACTTCATATCCACGAATGTCAATATATCCCGCCACCACGCCGCCCGCCGCCCATAGAATCGCCTTGTGCTGCACTCCCGTCTTGAAACTGCTGCACCTGTCTGTGCGACGGAAAAGCTGGAGCCGATGGACTTCGATGTCGCAGCGGAAATTGCCGCGTCGCTCGGAGCTTTGGCTGACCCGGTGAGGCTACAGATGCTAGACCTGATCCGCCGTGCGAAGGGTGGCGCCATCTGCGCATGTGCCTTCACTGAGCCAGTCAATCGGTCACAGCCGACCGTCAGCCATCACTTGAAGGTACTCCTTGAGGCCGGCCTGGTCTCGTCTGAGCGCCGAGGAAGATGGATCTGGTATTCGCTCAGCGAGCGCGGCGTTGCCGCGTTGGGCGCCGTGGATCTAGCAGTGTCTCCTGCGGCATCGGCGCAAAAGCATGCCGGAGGGCACGCCTGAGCGCATGGCAATAGCTGTAATCATCTTCATCGCGACACTCGCGCTGATCATTTGGCAGCCACGCGGCCTGGGCATTGGCTACAGCGCCACTGCAGGAGCGTTGGTGGCGCTGACCACCGGCGTGGTCAAACCGTCGAACATCCCCGAAGTCTGGCACATTGTCTGGAATGCGACCCTGACCTTCGTCGCCCTCATAATCATCTCCTTGGTCCTGAATGCCGCCGGCTTCTTCAAGTTCGCGGCACTGCACGTGGGCGAGTGGGGCAATGGGAACGCCAGGCGCCTCTTCGTGATGATCATCCTGCTCGGAGCGGCGATATCCGCAATCTTTGCCAATGACGGCGCGGCGCTCATACTCACCCCGATTGTTCTGGAGATGCTTCTTGCACTCGGATTCTCGGCCACTTCCAGCTTCGGCTTCGTCATCGCCAGTGGCTTCATCGCCGACACGGGGAGCCTGCCCTTCGTGATCTCGAACCTGGTGAACATCGTCTCGGCCGACTACTTCCGCATCGGCTTCATTAACTATGCGGCCGTCATGGTTCCGGTGGACGTCGTTTCGGTCGCGGCGAGCACGGGCGTGCTCTTTCTCCTGTTCCGGCGGAGGCTCCCCAGGAACTACAGCGCGGACATGCTCCCCAAGCCCGCCAGCGCCATCGTCGACCACCCCACCTTCCGCGCGGGCTGGATAGTGCTGGCCGTCCTGCTGGTCGGTTATTTCGTGGCGGACCCGCTGGGAGTTCCCGTCTCGGCCATCGCGGGTGCCGGGGCGGTGGCACTGTTGGCGGTGGCGGGACGGCACCACCTGCCGTGGCGACCGGAGAGATACGCCACTGCCGGGGAGGCGGACATCAACGCGTTGCAAATCGTGCGCGAGGCTCCTTGGCAGATCGTTGTCTTCTCGCTCGGCATGTACCTGGTGGTGTTCGGACTGCGCAATGAGGGGCTGACAATCTATCTAACCGATCTGATCCGCTTGCTGGCTGCGCACGGCACCGCCGCGAACGCGCTCGGAGTCGGGTTCGTCGTGGCGGTGCTTTCGGCCATGATGAACAACATGCCCACAGTTCTCATCGGTGCGCTTTCGATCCACGCTGCCGCTTCAGGAGCTCATCAAGCCCTCGTCAGCGCCTACGCGAACGTGATAGGGGCCGACCTCGGCCCTAAGATCACCCCGGTCGGGTCGCTGGCCACTCTTCTCTGGCTCCACGTGCTGGAGCGCAAGGGGGTGAAGATCGGTTGGGGGACCTATTTCAAGAACGGCGTCGTGCTGACTCTCCCCGTTCTCCTTGTCACGCTCCTGGCACTGACGCTGGCGGTCAGCCTCTAGGGCGTCCCATGCCGGCGGACCTCGTCCTGGGCCATCTCCCCAAGGCCGCGCATGTCCAACTTGCCGCTGCTTAGATAAGGCAACTCGGAAACGAAGCTGTAGTGCCCGGGCACTTTGAACGTGGCCAGGCGGGAACGGCAGTACGCGTCTAGGTCTTCGGCCGTGAGCGGGGATCGGTCTTTCACCACGACGAAGGCGTATCCGGTCTCGCCCCAGCGCGGATGCGGCACGCCCACAACGGCCGCCTGCAATACCGAGGGATGGCCGGAGATGACTTCAGCCACTTCGGCGGGATAGACGTTCTCGCCGCCGGAGATGTACATCTCCTTTATGCGCCCGCGAATCCAGTAAAAGCCGTCTTCGTCACGCTCGGCCACATCTCCGGTCAAGAGCCATCCGTCCCGAAGTGCGTGGGCCGTCGCCTCCTGGTTGCCCCAATACCCTGCGAATACGTTTGGGCCTCGCACCAGCAGCTCACCCGAACCGGCTCCGCTGACGAGGTCCAGGGCTCCGGCACCGGAATCGGCCTCCTCGCCACCAAGCGTCTGGAGTGCCACCTCCACGTGCATGTAGGGCCTGCCCGCAGAACCGAGCTTCGCCTTGGCGTACTCGCTGGGGACGCAAAGCACGTTGGGTGCCGCCTCGCTCAGGCCGTACCCCTGCAAAACGGTCACCCCCCTTGCCATCCACTGATCCAGCAGCGCTACCGGCATCGGCGCGCCTCCCACCACGAGCTGACGCAGGCTGGAAAGGTCGGTGGTACCGAAGTTTCCGTGCGCAGCCATGAGTAGATAGTTGGTGGGCACGCCCATCATGGTGGTTATCCGCTTCTCCTCCACGAGCCGAAGTACCCTGCCGGCGTCAAAACCCGGCTCGAGTACCACTTTCGCGCCCTTCCACCAGGCCAGGAGCGGTTGAACGTTCCAGCCTCCCACGTGACTCTGCGGAAGTATCTGGAGAACGATGTCAGACGAATCCACGTTGGCGGTCAGGTCGAGGCTGAGATTCGTCCAAAAGGTGTTGGCATGGCTGAGAACCGCCCCCTTGGGGCGTCCGGTTGTTCCAGAGGTGTAGATGATGAAGAGTGGATCTTCGTCCTTAACCCAGGGGGCAACCCAGTCAGTAGCAGGTACGGGCGCGGGTGCCGGAAGCAGTGGCATAGCCCGCAGCTCGCATCCGGACTCCGCCGCTGCGCTTTGAGCGAGTTCCACATAGCTCTTGCCGTATAGGAGCAGAGTGGATCCCGAATCCAATAGCTGATAGGCGAGCTCCGACGCGCGAAGCCGCCAATTGAGTGGGACGAAAACCAGGCCGGACATCGCGCAGGCGAAGAAGACCTCGACCTGCTCCGGGCAATTCTGGGCAAGCACAGCGACCCTGTCGCCCCGTTGGAGCCGGGCCGCGGCAAATGCCGCCGCCCGCCAGCGGCTCCGTACCAGAAGCTCTTCGTAGGTAACCTGGTCACCCTCGAACTCCAGCGCCACCCGAGTGGGCGTGAGGCTGGCACGCTGAGGGAGCCAATTGCCAATGGAATGCACGCCATTCATCCCTCACCCCGACCTTCCCCAGCGCACCAGGGTCGCACCCCAGGTGTACCCGGTGCCCGCCGCCACCATCAGGACCAGGTCGCCCTGGGCGAGTCGGCCGCTGCGCGAGAGCCGGTCGAGGGCAAGGATGTTGTCGACACCGCTCATGTGGCCCGTGTCCCGTAGGTAGACGGCGCGATCCTCGCCGACGCCTAGCGCCGCCAGCAGCGCACTGTGCATCGACTGCTTCAAGTGGATCGGCAGCACCCAGTCGATCTCGTCCAAACAGACCGCCGAGCGGCGCGCCGAGTCGTGACAGACCTCCAGGAAGTTACCGAGCGAGACCTGGTCGAGACGGAGCTTCATAGCAGCGGTGTCCTCGACCCGTAGCATGTGCTGGCCCTTGTCGACGGTCTCGTGGCTGGCCGGGAGGACCGATCCCCCAGCGGGAACCTTGACGTGGTGGCTCAGTGAACCGTCGGTCTTCATTGAGGTGGCCAGAAGGCTGCTCGCCTCGGCACGCCGTTCGACCAGCGCCGCGACCGCCCCATCTCCGAAGTTGAACGCGAAGCGCGATCCGGCGTCCAGGTAGTCGATCAGATGAGACTCGCGGCTTGCGCCTACCAGCAGGATGCGGTCCAACTCCTTGTCCGAAGCCGCCAGCGCCTTTGCAACGCGCAGCGCGACCACAGAACCGCAGGATACATAGTCGAGCTCGAGGGCGAAAGCTCTGGTACACCCAAGCTCGTCTACGATCTTCGGCGCCGCCTGCCAAACCTGGTAGTCCTTCCAGGTCGAGCCGAAATAGACGACCGCGTCGATCGAGGCGGGGTCGGTTCCGCTCTCCTCGAGCAGCCGGCGCCCCGCCTCAGCGGCCATGTTGCTGACATGCTCACCTTCTCGGGCCACGTGCTTGCCGTCGAGTCCGAAGCGCTTTATGAACACTTCTTCGGGTATCCCGCTCCACTGCTCGAGCTGAGCAGCGCTCACCCAATCCGGTGGCAGGTAGGATGCCGTGGCGGAGATTCCCACCCGTTGCTCACCGGGCATCACTGCCTCCCCGCTCGGCGCCGAGCGCACGAGCTACGAAGGCCATCGTCTCTTCGAAGACGTCTTCCGGCATTTCTCCCTCTTTGGACCACAGGATCCAGCGCATCCCGATCATCTCGCCCACGGCCATCAGGGCCCAGGCCGTGACCAGCGGATCGGCCTTGGTGATCTCACCATCCTCCATCGCCTTGGCCAGGCCGACCGTGTACCCCTCCGCCAGGCGGTCGTAGTGGAGATGCAGCATCGGTGGGGAGACGAACTCGGCCTGGCGGATGATCCTGTACAGCGCGGGATGCTTCGCGGTGAACTCGAAGTACGCCCGGAAACCAAGTCGTTCCGCCTCCATCCGCGTCGTGCCCTTCGAAGAGGCCTCGACCATGTAGTGGCGCACGCGCCGGTTTAGATCCTCCACCACTGCGTCAAAGATCGCCTGCTTGCTCGCGAAGTACACGTAGAACGTGCCCTGGGCGACACTCGCGGCCTCCGTTATCTTTACGATCGAGGCATCGTGGTAGCCAAGCTTTGCGAAGACCTGCTCCGCGGCTTCCAGAAGCCTTCGCTTGGTGCGCTCTCCCTTTGTCCTCGGCTCAGGGAAGCCACCGGGAGCGGCCGATCTCCTGCGCTCACCCTCGGGCCGCCCCGCTCCGCCTGAGCTAGCCGTCTTCTCGGGGTCCATCATGGTTCCTCGTCTCGTTGTCTTTCGGGGGTCAGCCCGCCAGGAAGCTTCCGGGGGTCGCGGCCTAGGCCGTGCGTACAAAGGCCTCGATCAGCTCCGCCACCGCACGCGGATGCTCGATGTGGGGGCTGTGTCCACAGCCGGCAAACACCTCTTCACGATAGGTGCCGCCTGCTTGCCGGTATCGGTCAAGGACGTAGCGGGTCTGGGATACCATTGGCTGCGGCGGGTAGGTCTCTTCTCCGGGCCAGCCGGGCACCAGCCCCAGCGAACCGAGGTGGCCGAGCTCTGAGAACGAGTGGTCCGAGACGATCATGTCGTCCTCCCCGCGGATCCAGAGAACCGGGGGTCGCGGGTCTATCTCCGCGAACACCGACAGGTTGCAATAGGCGGGCGAAATTGCGTTTACAACCCCGTGGGCGCCGGGCGCGACGAACGGCCAGTTGGGCGAAGGACTGGAATCGCCCGGGTAGTTGTAATCGCCGATGGCCGTCTGAAGCATCCCGTCGAGGTAGTCCTCCTCGTCCTCGGCCGGGATGGCGGTGGGCGAGTGGACATACAGCGCGTGCATCACCGCCCTAGGAGAGGTGGGGGCCTCCGCGGAGCGGTCGCCACTTCCCAGGCGACCCACCAGATCCGCGTTGGCGGTACCGCCGCCGGATCCGGCAAAGTCCTCCCAGTGGGGGTGCCCATCCACACCGCGGGTCCCCCCAAAGCCGAAAGGAGACATGGGGGCAAGGAGAGTGAGCGACGCCACCCTCTCCGGCTCATCGATGGCCAGCTGCATAGCCACGCCACCGCCCAGCGACCAGCCGATCACGTGGAGCGGATTTCCGTCCTCCAGCCCCAGTGCGGTGAACAATGCCAGGAGGTCCTGGGAAAAGTCGCCGACGCCTTTCAAGGCGTTTACCGGAGCCACCGCGCTGAGCCCGAATCCACGCAGGTCGGGCGCGATAAGCCGCATACCGGGCGCGAGAGTAGCCATCAGGCGTTCGTAATAGCGGCTCGAAGCCACGTTTCCGTGCAAGAGGATGACCGTAGGCGCTCCCTCACGGCCGGCCGCGCGAACGTGGGTGCGCAGCCTTCCGGTCTCGACATCGAACTCTTCTATTTCACTATGCCGCATTGCCCTCGGACCTCCTATGCCTGCGTATCGCCATCCTCACCCCCAGGCCGGCCAGCCCGCCCGGGAGAAAAAGGACAAAGAGTATGAAGATAAGGCCCAGCAGGAACTGGGGCTGGGAAAGCGCATCCCGCGCCACAACCGGGAGCTGTGCGAACGAGGGCTCCTGGGCCAGCTTCACCAGATACTGCTGCAAGTAGACGTAAACGAAGGCGCCGAGCACGGCGCCCCAGCGGGTGCCCAGGCCACCGAGCACGACCATCGCGATCAAGGAGACGGACAGCGTGGCCGAGGCAACCGCGTCCGGTGCGGCTGTCCCGATGAGAAGTAGATAGACGACCCCACCGCCGGCGGCCACCATCGATCCCAGCACGAACGAGGCAAGCTTGAAGGGGGCCGGATGCAACCCGATCACCGAGACACGCTGCTCGTTCTCGCGTATCGCCTGCCAAACGCGGCCCGTCACCGACTCGGTGGCAACCCAGACCACCAGATACGCAAAGGCGAGGTAGGCAAGAGCGAGCCAGTAGAGCTCCCGGGTATGGTCCACCCCTACCAGGATTGCGGGAAGTCTCGACGTCGCCATTACCAGACCTGTCTGCCCGGAGGTGAGGTTGTGGGGGTTGTCGTTTATCAGGTAGTACCCCGCCTGGGCAAAGGCAAGGGTAACCATGGTGAAGGCTATCCCCCTCACCCGGAGTGCGATCGCCCCTAGAAGCACCGCTACCACGAAGGCGGAGGCCAAGGCGAGGACAACCGCGGCCAGGAAAGGCCAGTGCCAAACCGTTACAGCGATGTCGGTGACATACACGCCGATCGCGAAATAGAGAACCTGTGCGAAGGAGAGCAGGCCGGTATAGCCAAAGAGCACGTCATAGCCGAGCGCCACCGAGCCGAACACGAAGCAAAGCGCCAGCACTTCGAGCATTCCGATGCTGTTGAGTACCGGAACCACGCTTGGCAGCACCCCGGGTATGCGAATGCCGGCAAAGGGAAGGAGTGCCAGCAGCGCAAGCACGCCCAGCACCGCCCCCCTTCCCAGCTTCGAGCGCGGGGCCGAACCCGCAGCGCCGCTGTGTGCCGAAAGGCGGGACACCACCACTTCGGTGAGGGCAGGACTTGTATCGCTTCTGGACCTGGCGGGGGAACTCATCCCTGCTTGGCTCCCGCTAATCCGCCCGGGCGCAGCGACAACACCAGCGCCAGAAGGATAACCACCGAGATGTCGCCGGCCTCCGCCCAGCCGCTCTTGGATCCCAGATAGAACTGGCTCACGACCTGGACCAGACCCACCACTATTCCGGCGATTGCCGATCCCCTGATGGAGCCAAGCCCACCAATGACAACGACGATGAAGGCAAAGATCAATAACTGGTCTCCCTGGGTGGGCCCGACCAGCGACCCACTGAAGACGACGGCGTACAGCAGGCCGGCCACGCCCGCGGCCGCCCCGCCAAGGCCGAAGACGAAGGTGAACGCCTTGCTCACATCGATACCCAGCGCCTGCACCATCTCCCGGTTCTCGGCACCGGCCCTGATCACGAGGCCAAAGCGGGTGTGCTTGAGAAACAGGCCCAGGCCCGCGTAGACCAAGGCACCGGCGGCAAGGCCGGCGAAGTCGCCGTTGGGGATCGAAAGTGATCCCACGTGCGTCGCCCTGGTCAACCAGATCGGAACCACTATCTGGCGGGAATCACTGCCAAAGACGCCGAGCAGGAATCCGACCACCACAAGATCGAGGCCGATGGTTATCAGGATTTGGGAGACGGGACGCCCGTACAGCGGTCGTATGAGGAGCACTTCCGCCGCGGCGGCCACTGCAGCTCCGGCCACCGCCGCAACCAGGAGAACAGCCAGAAAGCCGATCAGGCCGCCTCCATCCGCAAGGTGCAGCGAAAGTTCCAAGCCCGCGTAGGCGCCGATGGTCAAGAATGCGCCGTGGGCGAAGTTAAGTATGTCCATCAATCCGTAGATGAGGGAGAGGCCGGAGGCGACCAGGAAGTAGATGGCTCCCAGCGCTATGCCACTGATCAGGATCGCGGTGAAAGTGCTCATGATCCCGTCGAAACCCCCAGGAGGCGCCTGACCAGCTCAGGATCGTCGAGGTCCTCGACCGGTCCCGTGTGCGCAACTCTGCCTTGGTCGAGTATGACCAGCTCCCCCGCCAAGCGCTTCACGACGTGAATGTTCTGTTCGACGAGAATCACCGTGGCTCCCCCACGGACCTTCTCCAGCGCCTCGACCAGGTCGCCGACGAATCGGGGGGAGAGGCCCTTGGAGGGCTCGTCTATGAGGAGCACCGCCCTTTCGGTCAACAGGACGCGGGCTATGGCCAGCATTTGCTGCTGGCCGCCTGAAAGGGTACCGGCCAGCTGGAGGGATCGCTGCGCCAGCTCGGGGAAGATCTCGTAGACCCGGTCGTAGCGAGCGTTCGGTCCGACCTCGGCAAGTTGCAGGTTCTCCTTCACCGTCAGGTGGCCAAAGACATCCCGGTCCTCGGGAACGTAGCCGATCCCGAGCCGGATGCGCCGGTAGGTGGGCCATTCGGCAACCTCGACTCCGGTGATACGGATCGAGCCTGTGGCGTGCTCCAAGCCGATGATGGAACGCAACGTGGTGGTCTTGCCGGCGCCGTTCCTGCCGATCAGCGCGGTCACGCCGCCTTTGGGTACGGTGAAGGAAACCCCGTCGAGAATTCTCGAGCCGGCGATGGAGAGGGAAAGGCCCTCCACCGTCAACGCCTCCAGAGCCTCGACGGCGCCGGCCTCGGCCGCTTGGTTGCTCGACGTCCCGGCCATCAGAGTGGCTCCCCGACGTAGGCATCTTGCACCGTCCGGTTCTCCATCACCTTCGCAGGATCATCGCAGGCCAGCAGCCGGCCCTGGTGAATAACCGCGACGCGGTCGGCCAGCCCTAGCACGACCGGCATGTGATGCTCGACCATCACCACGGTGTTGCCCTTTGCCCGCAAGGCGGCTATCAGCTCGGAAAGCATGGGCATGTCCGCGCGATTCACTCCCGCCATAGGCTCGTCCAGCATCATGATCCGGGCCCCGGAGGCGATCAGAATGGCCAGCTCCAACTTTCGCTTGTCCCCGTGGGAGAGGGAAGCCGCCGGCCGGCCGGCCAGCTCGGCCAGCCCGACCTCGGAGAGCGCGCTACTGGCAAGCGCCCCTGCCTCGTCGGACCGCCTGGGAAGGTGCCAGAATTTCAGGCTCCCTCCCAGATTTGCCTGGGCTGCCAGCCGGACGTTCTCGTACACGCTTAGCGCCCCGAACAGCGCAGAGGTCTGAAAGGTCCTACCCAGCCCGAGCTCCGCCCTCTTGTAGGGCGGAAGCCCGGTCACCTCGTGGCCATCGAGAAAGATGCTTCCCGAACTCGGCCTGGCCAGGCCACTCATGAGGTTGAAGAGCGTGGTCTTACCCGCGCCGTTCGGTCCGATGACCCCCAGCAACTCTCCTTGGCGGACCTGCAGGCTCAGGTCGGAGACGATCTCGGCGCCGCCGATGCGGTAGCCAAGCTCGCGGACCTCGAGCGCTGCAGTGGAGTCCGGCGCCATGGCCTTGCTCAGCCGCCGAAGTGTGCCGCTACTGGCGGCGCGGTCGCACTGTCAGGAAGCGTCGCCACCAGGACGGGCGTGTAAGTCGATCCGCTCTCAGTCAGCTTGGCCTGGTACATCGGCTGCAGCATGGCGTGATCGCTGGACCGGATGGTCTGCAGGCCCTTGGGGGCCTGGAAGGTCCAGCCCTGCAGAGCCTTGATCATGGCGTTCACGTTGCTGCCACCACCCGCCTGGATGGCGTGAACCATCATCTGGGCGGCTACGAAGCCGTCGGGCGTGAAGAGGTCGGGAACCGAGTTGTAGCGCGCCTGCATCTGCTGGACCAGGTAGTCGTTGGCCGCGTTGTGGGCCGCCTGGTAGAAGTAGAGCGACAGGTAGTCGAACTTGGTTCCGGTGGGGCCGTAGAACGGGTAGGTGGCGATATTGGCGAGGCCGGTAACCACCTTGACGTTGTTGAAGACCCCCTGCTGGTCCAGTGCCTGGGCCAGAGCCGACCCGGTCGCTCCCGCCCAGGCCAGGAATACCAGGTTGGGGTGAAGCGCCTTCACCTGGAGCGCCGTCGGCGTAAAGTCCGTAGTCGACAGCGGGACCAGAACCGGCTTGACGGTGTCCCCAAGCGGCGAAAAGACCTGCTGGGCATCGGTGACATAGGACTGGCCGAACGCGTAGTCCTGAGCCAGGACCACGATGGTCTGCCCGGAACCGGCGCTCGCCACGTATGACTTGGCGGTCAGAACGTCCTGGTAGGTCTGCCTGCCGGAACGGAAGGTGTAGCGGTTGATGCCCGTCAGCTGATCCGCGGCTGCGGGTCCGGCTACGTAAAGCACCTGGTTCTGAGCGGCTAACGGTGCGAGCTGGGTCGCGATTCCGGAGTCCACGGTCCCGCCCAAGATCTTGTATCCCGCCCCGACCAGGCTCTTGAAGTCGGCCACGGCGGTGGTGGCGGAATCGGCGTCGTCCTGCCAG
>JAJYNL010000030.1 GCA_021786375.1 Actinomycetes bacterium | reverse complement strand
GTCTCCTTGGGCAGGTGCGACAGGTTCCCGAGCGTCTCGGTCTTGACCTTGCCTCCCTCGCGATACGACCGGCGCAGGAGCGTGGTCTCATAGACCTTGTCCTTGTAGTGCCGACGGGTCGTATGGAGATGAACTGCACCACCACGGCGTGCCATAAGGACAGCCTAGCACCTCACCTCAGGGATGTCAACCCCTTTAGTGCCTACATCGACAGTCGCTTGACCCCCTGTCTGTGCTGGTCAAGAGCCAGATCTGGCTCAGCAGCCGCCGTAAGTCCGGATTATGGCCGTGCTGGACCGTTCTCCTGCTCTCATCGGCCTGATGCGCAGCCGATACATGCACCACGCCGCCTGCAAGCTAGGCGGCGGGCAACGCCTACGGCGGTGCGGGATGGGCTATTGAGGACGCGGCACGGGAAGTTCCAGGAGTGCAACGACGGAGCGGGCGGCGATGCCCGAAACGGGCCGATCTGCCACCGCGACACCATGGTCCTTGCCTGCACCCGGCCTGGCGCCTTCAACCAGGTGTCGTTGAAGGGTCAGCGTCCAGTGCCACTCGGGTCGCGCTGGCTCAAGCGGCTCTGGCACTAGCGCTGGCAACGGAGGGCCTGAACGTGCGGGCCCCTCACGGGTAACCCCGGCTCGTCCGAATTTCCCGATGCCGGACCAGGCCCAGGCAATGGCAGCTGCAACAATGCCGTCTCGGGACGCCACGGGTATGTGCCTGTTACCGCTCACTGATCGGCGAGAATCTCGGCGGAGACTTGGCTGCCACCGACAGCTGCCGGCTAGAACCCGCCGGGGCTGTCGGCGGCGATTGGAAAATCCCATCCGGCGGCCATCAGGAACGCCCGACGCTGACCCGCCTGTTCCTGATCAGTCAGCCGGCCGACGCCCGCTATGACTCCTCGGATCGGCGGTATTCGTCACAGAAGACGGCGAACCCTTCTGTGTTATCGAGTCTGTGGTGAACCACTGCCTGATAGTCAGACGAGTTGTACCATTCCCGGGCGGCCTCCTTCGAATCAAATCTGAGCACAACGGTGACAGGCGCGGGGGAGCCCTCTGCGGTGTCGGAGGCATAGTCGGCCACCAGTACCTGTGCACCGTGCGCTCGGAGTGTCTCGCCGACCTCATCCAGGTATCTGCGGTACCCGTCCTCGTTCGTCACGGTGTAGTTGGCAACGAAGTAAGCGCTCATGTAAATCGTCCTCCCTACTTGCCCCGTCCCTGGGTTTTCATCGTGCCGGAAGCTGTCTTGCTAATACCGGAGCGCGAGAGCAATTGCATCCGGACCTGGTGACTGTGACACACTGAGGGCCCCTCAGATTGATCGGGCGAAGAGCGTCTCCATGAAGTCTCCCCCGTCGGCCATGAAAGCGTCTCCCGAAAGCTAGGACTCACGCATCTCTGAACGCCGACCCGGCCACAGACCTCGAAGGCGGCAACTCGCTGACCGAGTTCTGCGAGACATGCCCAGAGGCTGCCCTACAGAAAGCCTTGGCTCCGCCCCCTTCTCGCAACCTCGTCCAGCTTCGGAGCATGGAAACGGGATTTTGTGCGGATTCACCTTGCATCGCGGGAATCTCAGTCCATACTACCGCGACCGGCAATCCCAGCACAGATCCAGCCCAACTTTGGCGCCGAGAAACCGCTTGTAGGCGTTGGGTTTGGCGGCCAAAGCGACTCCTCGGCTTTTAGCGGACTCCGCTACTCGGCCAACGGCCCCGGATCTCCGGCCGCCGTTATAAGCGGATGGCCGAAGGACTAGGATCTCCGCCGAACGCAGGAACAGGAAAAATAACCGCCGGCCAAGGGTGTAACACTGCGCGAGCTGCGCCCTTGGCCAGCAGTCGTAGTGGCTGGAGCGCTCCAGCTTGCGTGCGAATCTACGCCCCTGATGGCGCGAGGCCGCTGATAGCGGAGCCTGCGCATTGCAGCCCCATGGCGGCCGCCTGGTCAATGTCTTGACTCAGCGGGTCGGGTCTACCGACAATCGACGGACCGAGTCGCCATAGGCAGCAGCGGCCGCCGTCAGGGCGTGGCAGAACAGTTCATAATGGCGCGATCGCGGTGACGCCGTAAAGGTAGACGGCCGCCGCTATACGGTTGCCCTGGGTCACGATGCCTTACGGCCCGCCAGGCGTGGGGCAAAGCGCGGACTCTCTGCGTTCAAGTCGGAGCCAACCTCGGTGCCGACTTCGTCGATCCTGACACCCAAGTCTCTCGCCCACATGCCCGGTCGACCTGCCTGTCGCTCGAGATCCTCGCGCGGGTCGTGTGAGCTCGCCCAGCAGGAGCAACCCTCCGGCGGGGGGCCGCTTGCCGTGCTGAGTTCTACCATATTCGTGCCTGACGTAAGCCGGTGCGCCTGCACCGGCCACGGTGCCGTTTCGGAACGAGCGCTGGCGATACGTGGTCCGGGGTCATCGGCACCAACACTGGCTCGATGCCGGCATCTTCTGGCGCGGCGCAGGTGGCCCCCGTCCGGATTCAATGACTGTTCATATTGCCGTACCGATATCGCCCTGGTAGAGCGGCCCACGAGTGATCCGTCGGTGGCTGAGCAATGCCCATCCAAGCACATCCGGGACCGGCTGTCAGTAGTCTTTCGGCCCCGTGGAGCGTTCCCATGCTTGGCGGATCGAGGCGGGGATCCGTCCTCGGTCAGGTACATCGATGCCATTGCGTCGCGCCCAGTCGCGGATGTCGGCGGGTAGTGGACCGGTCTGGGCTCCAGGAACCGGCAGCAGTTTTGGCCGCTCGCCGATTCGTTTGGCGGCAGCTGGTTCGGTGATCGCCCAGACGTGGGCAGCGGCCAGGTAGCGGTAGGTCCATTCCTCGGCCAGGCTGCGATTCTCGCAAAACACGATGGGGACGTTGGGCCAGCGAACCTGGCATTCAGCAATCCCGTCGACGACGAGCGCGGGCCGGACCCGGTCTTGCTTGAAGATCTGCGAGTAGCGGTCCTCGACCACTACCGCGGCGCGAGGCAGGATAGCCAGCTCTCCCAAGGCGTAGCGCAAGCGGCCGCTGGTCAAGCTGCTGATCAGGTCGGGCAGCGATTTACGTTCCACCGCGGCAACGAGGGTCCCGTCGAGGATGATCGCGTAGTCGCCGCAGGGAAGGCCCCGGCTGGTGGTACGCACCTGCTGGCCGCGGAACCGGTAGGCATAGCGCTCGTGGGCGTCGACAACGATCTCGAGTTCGGCGAGGCCGACCGCTCGGGCGGTGGGCAGGTTGACTTGAGGGCGGGCCTGTTTGCGTGTGCGGGGGGACTGCCAGAAAACGGCATCCCGGCCTCGGGCGGTGGTGAAGACCAACTGGGAGCGGTTCTCCCGGAAGCGGGCGGCGACGATGTCAATCGCCGCACCGCGACGCACGCATGAGCTGAGCGGGATTCGCTCGACGATGTCCGGCTGGTCGGGCCACTCTTCGACCGGGACCGGGTAGCAGTAGAGAGCTTGTGTACGAGGCCAGGTCCCGGAGGTGCGCAATACGATGCCCTCGCCGAGAGGTACTCGCATCACGTAGGCGAGAGTGGAGTCGGGATCTGGGTTGGTGGCGATCAGCAGTTCCTTCACGGCTGGCATCAACCATAGTTGAAATGCGAGCCCTGTCAGCGCGGGTTGATGGGCGTAGCTCGGCACTCGCCGCTGGACAGGTTGGCGGCGTTGACTACTCGTCTGGTCAACCGCGAAGCGAACTGTGAGCGGTCGGTGACTTCGGCAATAGGGCGCGTTGGACCTGGGCGGAACTCGGCGAGGCGCTGTGGGTTGGCGCCCTGGCGGCACACAAGCAATATCGCTGGCTGCGTCATGGCCCGTTGACCGGCGAGGGCCGGCATGGTATCGGGTTTGCCGGTAGATGGAATCCCCCGAGTGGTGGGCTCTTGGTAGGGGTCCGGCCAGGATGAGCTGAGGCCATCGGGTATCTTTCGGTGAGTAGTTAGCAGCTACACACCGAAGGAGATAAACCCGATGGCCTTAAACCAGTCTGCCCTCGACGAGATCGCCGCCATGCTGAAAAACGGTGATTCTTTCGACCTCGTCCGCTACGCGGCGGAGCTCTTGCTGCAGGCCCTGATCGAAGCCGAGGCCACAGCCAAGATAGGCGCCGGGCGTTACGAGCGCACCGAGACCAGATCCAACGAGAGAAACGGGGTCTGGAGAGTGGCCGGGGGTGCGAGTCCCCCCGGCCACTCTCCAGACCCGAATTTGTCGAAAGTCGGGGTGGCGTTCGCGCAGCCCCAGGTAGGCTGACCCCGTGCTACTGATCGACCATTTGGCGGTGGTGGCTGGCACAGCTATCGTGATTCTCGCCGTTTTGGAGGTCGTGGCCCGCAGTATCCGTCACATCACTTCGAGGTGGGGAGACCGCGGTGCCCTTGGGCGCTCGTCGCTGGATCACCTCCTCGGTCCCTCGCGGCTCATCGTCCTTTGCGCCGTTGAAGCGATCGTTGTCAAGAACGAGCGCGTCACGTCGAATATCGAGAACCCTCTCATACACACGATGGTTATCTTGACGGTGATCGCGGTGTCCTGGTTCGCAATTCGAATGACCAACGTTCTTGAGGATCTCGTGCTCGGGCGCTACCGCGTCAACCTGCAGGACAATCTGCGAGCCCGGCGCATCCAGACCCAGTTGCGCGTGCTTCGCCGGTTTGTCGCCCTCGTGATTGTCATCGTCGCGATCTCAGTGATCTTGCTTAGTTTTCCCACAGTACGCGGCGCCGGAGCCGGCCTCCTCGCGTCAGCCGGTCTGTTGGGGATCGTTGCGGGGATCGTGGCCCAAAACTCGATAACGAACTTGATTGCCGGGATTCAGATTGCGATCAGCCAGCCCATCCGAATCGACGATGTTGTAGTGATTCAAGGGCACTGGGGTCGTGTCGAAGAGATCAACCTTAACTACGTGGTGGTTCGGGTGTGGGACCTGCGCCGTCTCATCGTTCCAGTCTCGGTTCTCGTGAGCGAGCCCTTCGAGAACTGGACGCGCAACATGGCCGCCATCCTCGAGTGGGTGCACCTGGAACTTGACTACCGTGCCCCGATCTCCGCACTGCGTGAGCGCTTTTTATCGATCTTGCACGACTCGCCGGACTGGGACGGCGCGGTGTCGAGTCTACAAGTCACTGGTGCAGGAACCTCGACGATCCAAGTCCGAGCGCTCATGAGCGCTCGGGATAGCTCTTCGGGCTGGAACTTGCAGTGTGCGGTACGAGAACAACTCATCGAATTCCTCCAGACCGAGTACCCAGAGAGCCTTCCACGGATTCGTCTGGAACACGGCGACTCGCACGCTCCTACCTGAAGGGCTCCTTCGTCACCTCATCCCTAAAAGCCGTCCAATCGAGCCGGTCATCTGAGGGGCTGCTGGCTCTTTGGCTGCTGGCGATTACCCTGACGCGCGCACGGATGAGTACGCGTCATTGGCTACGGTATTTATGTCGTCGTAGAGTCACCCCATCAGTGCGAGTCTGGTTCACTTGTTCCCCCGCGACTGCGAACGTCCGAGCAGGCTATCGGCGTCCTCACCGCACCAGTCCTCGAACATCACCGCGCCGAGATCTTCGACGTATTATTGTCCGGGGAGCGCGCGGATGAAGCCCGCAATCTCAAGGTTCCTTGCCACCACGGGCACTCCCCCGAGGACGAAGCTATCGGCCGGCTCAAAGCCCAGGCTTTGCTGGCGGACCTCATTCCGCAGCTCAGCCGCTTCGAACGGCGCGTCTGCATGCTCCGCTTCGTCGAGGAGCGCAGTCGCGCCGTGGAACAGTCAATTCGGAATCATCTTCAGCCGGTGGGGATTTAGGAAGGGATACTAGGAGAGCTACTGAGCCGAGAGCAACCGCCCAACGTCATTTAAGTAGAGCCACGCACTTGTACCGCTGTGAGGTAAAGATCTCCTCAGATCGTTCAGTTGAGGTTACCCAGATTCACTGGACACCCGAAAAGCCCGCCCTAAGTTATCGGGAGACAGGATGTATAAATGGGAGCAACTGGAAGAAGGTTCACCCTGGAGTACAGGATCGAAGCGGCTCATGGGGTGATCGATTCCGACAGGAGCGTGGCCGAGGTGGCGAGGGATCTCTCCATGGTGGAGACCACCTTGGCCAAGTGGGCACGCGAGGAGAGGCGGCGTATGGCCGGTACGCGCCGCGGCCGGGCTGACGACCCCGGGCACTTTTGTAAATCCCGCTCGCTCGTGTGAGTTTCAGGCCGTTGAGTCGATGACTGCGACCAACTGCTCGCAAAGCTCGGCCCGGGCCGGATGGGCGTGAGCGCTTGGCGTGTTCGCGCTGTGGACGCAGGATATGGACCAACTCGATGCTGGGCGCGCTTAAGCTGCAGCCTTCGCAGACTGCCTGGAAGCGGAAGTACAGCTCCAGCGGTCGAGTGCAGCAGCGCTTAGCCGGCCCCCGCCGGCGAGGCGGGTCTTGATAGCCGTAACGTCATGCCCACTCCCGCCATCGGTGAGTGGGAGACGGGTGCGCCCGGCCAGGAGTGGTACAAGACGGGCCTGGGCCAGAGCGAATGGCCGCTCGTTCTCATCCCGGATGGTGGTGTCGGACTGGGCCCACGTATCGCAGGCTTATCTCCGCCGAAACTTGGCTAAGGAGGGCCATGAGCGACAACAGCGAGACTCCGGAGTTCACCGTGGCCATGACAATTGCATTGTGCGCCTGGTGGAGTGTTACATCTCCGATGCTGGCCCTGTGGGAGGCCCGGTAGAGCTCGAGCCCCAGGGCCCGCTGGGCGAGGCATCGATCGCGACGGGTGAAGAGAACTGGGCCGGGCGCCCATAGCGGGGATGACGAAGAGGCCGCCTGTCAGAACGCGTGACGAGGGTTAAGTCGATGGCCGTAACTACCTTTTCGACCGGCATTCGGGCTCCGCCCCGAAGAAAGCCGTTATGCGGAAATCGCCATAACGACTCTGAACTTCGCTTCGGCCGTGCTCGCCTTCACCCGGGAGTTCCCGGGGCAGGCGGAATCGAGCACGCCGCGGCCATCCCGAGTGCTCCGGCCGTTTCCGGGTCGAGGGCAACGGCATCTCCCGTGACCATCTCGGCAACGGCGCCCCGCCGCTCCACGGTGGCAATAGTCGCCTCGGAATCGGGGCGGGGCGGATCAAACAGAGGCTGCGCACCGACGAGCTGCCAGATGTGCGCCGTCCTGGAAGGCACGGGCGTACGTCCCCGATGGCCAGAGGATCACGGCCGCAGTCTCGGTCCCAACTCCTGGCAGCAAGATCGAGACGCCGCGAAGACGGGAGTCATCGAACGAGTCCTTACCCATGTGCATGTCTTCCTCACGGCCATCAATGCTCTCTACACGGACTTCGGAGACAGCCCACCACCCGTCCCGAGTCCCGCACATGTCCTTGCCATGAGCATCATGCTCCCTCGCCCAAACACACCGGCCGGATAAGGCAGGTGGCGGCGGGTCGAGAGCCTCGGAAGCTATGCGCGTGGTCCTCGCGGAGCACGGGCACCGGACCATGCGTCGGGGTCCAGAGTTCCGTCGACAGCGGCGAAAGCGACCTCCGTGAGCCGGCGATTGTGGTCTCGGGCGTAACCCCGGAGCCGGTCGAAGGCCTCGGAGACGTCGATGCCCGCCCGTTCGGCGATGATACCCTTGGCCTGCTCGATGACGATTCGGCTGTTCAGGGCATACGAGAGCTGCTCGTTGGTCCGCTGATGCTCGTCGGCAACGCGGTGCTGGATAATGCTAATGGCGGCCAAATCGGCCAGGGCCCGAGCAACCACCGCGTTGGACTCGCTCATCGGCGCTACTCCGACGCTGAAGAGGTTGAGTGCACCAATGGTGATGTCGCGAAGTCTTAGCGGCAGGGCGGACACCGATTGAAATCCCGCTTCTAGCGCGGCGACCGAGAAGCGCGGCCACGGGTCGCTGCCGGCGTTCAGGATCAGGTGATCGACTGGCTCACCGCTGCGGTAGGCGTCCAGGCAGGGTCCCTCCTCGGCTTGGAGCTCGAAGAGCTCCAAGACCCTCATCGCCTCACTGGAGGAGGCGATGAGGCGGACGTCGCCTTGCACTGTGGCAACCATGACGCCCGCGGCGGAGATCCCCAGCAGTTCGACGCAGCGCGACGCCAGCCCTGTTAGCAGCTCAACAACGTCGAAATCACCGACGAGGGAGTCGGCCATCTCGACCAGCGCCCTCACGATCAGCTCTTCTCGTGCCATCTGCAATCCTCTCGATTACCAGGCTATGCGCCGTGGGGGATCGATAGTCTGGCTACCCCGCCACCTGGGTTGACATGCGCCTCCCTCGGCACGGCAAAGGCCGAGTAATCCGTCATTCAAAGCGGAGCCTCCTTTCGACCACATCCTCGGCGACGCTCGTGAGTGTTCGTCCGTGGCCGAAGGCGTAGGCCCGCAAGCGGAGCATCGCTTCGGCGACGCTCACACCGAGCTGGATCGACACCATGCCCGCGGCATCGTGCGCAACCAGATGGAAGTCAGCGTCGGCGTCAAGTGCCGCAGCCACGCCCCCCAGGGGAGCGCGGGCTTGGGTGTCGAGCACCCACGAGGCCACCACGTCAGCGACGACCAGCGCGTCGGCGTGCTGGTCGTCGCTGAGGTACCCGGGCCGGTCCGCATACAGGCCCAGAGCGCCGAGGCGAACGGCACCTACCCGGAGCGGGAAGGCGAACACCGCCCGAGCGCCGACTTGAAGCGCCGCCGCGGCGAAGGCGGACCAGCGCGCGGCCACGGGGTCGGCAAGGTCTGGCTCGGCAATTACCCGGTCCTGGTTGTAGGCGTCCACGGACGGCCCTTCACCGAGGCTGTACTGCAGCTCCTCGATCATCTTGGTTATCTCGTTGGTCGTACACAACGATCCGTACGCCACTTCCCCAGACATGAGCATCACGCCGGTGCCGTTCACCCCGAGGACGGCAGCCACGGCTTCACACAGACCACGAGCGGACACCTTCCCCTCGCCGTCGGATGACAACATGGCGAGGACCCGCTCAAGGCGTTCACCTGCCACGAGGACACCGGCCGGACTCACCGTCACAAGTGCCGCTCGCCACAATGTCGTGTCCATCGACCACCAGGAGCTCCTTTGCTTCGGGCCTGGGTGAAAAGTGGCTTCCGACGGGTCCGGGTCCGACACCTCCACCAAGAGGGACCCAACGCGCCGCTCGTTTGCGAGGCTACATCTCCGTGAGTCGGCTCCCTGCGAGCGTGACGCACCGGGAGTACCATCGGCAGGTGAGTCATGGCGACACCCCTCCAAACCCCGGCAAGGCCCTCTCGACCTAGGTGCCTTCCATCCCTTCGTCCCGGGGACTGGGAACAGTGTGCAGCCAGCATCTCGGCCAGCACGACGATGCGCTGTGCCTGGCTCTCGATCGCATTGCGGATGCTGACAAGCCCGGCCGTCAGGGCCGCAAAGACTTCCTTGGCATCGCTCGGCGAAGTTCCGCACGCCGGAACTCACAGCGGACTGCGTGGGGCGCGATCAGCTGGCAGATCCCGACATCCAAGTGCAGTCCCGACCCTTGTGACCAGAGTTCGTCGACCTGCCGCCGGCAGTGAGCGGTGGTAAGCTGAAAGGACCGGCTTCGACTGAGTCTCTGCGGGCTCGGCCGATAGCATCGTTGCTCCAGACCCTGGCAGCGTCCACCTCGAGCGCTGTGTTTTAAATGCGCCCAGGAACCTAGGAGTGACGTTGGAAGCTTTTTCTGTTGGCCCGCGGCTCCGTTACAGCTGGAACGACCGGCGAGCCACCGCCGTGGGTGATCGCCAAGACAAACGGAGCGGCCCCACCTTCCCAGACAGCCAGGGCCCGCGATGAGCCACCCCGATGCCACTTCACCACGGGCGTGCCCGGTAGCGCTCTTGCCCCGGGATGAGACGTGAGCAACACTAAACGGACGGCTCCCTCTCCCTCCGGCCTGCCCCGCCAACGCCCTCTCCTGCCCGTGCCAACCCCGGCTCCGCCCCGCTGGACGATATGGTTCCTGCCGGTCGGGATTGTGCTGGCGCTCGTCTTGGTGCTACACCCAGGAACGAAGGCCCCTCCGACGCGCGCCCTGAGCTACACCGCCTTCGTAAACGAGGTGACCGCGAACAAGGTGACAACGGCGACCATCGCCTCGACGGGTTCGGTCACCGGCACGTTGCGTGGGGGCGTGGCCTACACCTCCCAGATACCCACCGCCTTGAACGACACCGCGCTCCCACCCCTGCTCCGTGCGCACAAGGTACAGGTGACCGGCACCGTCCCCTCCAACAGCTCGCTGGCGAGCGTTCTGAACTTTCTGCTGCCGATGGCCCTAATCTTCGGGGTGTTCATCTGGATCGGCCGCAAGAGCCGCAAGCAGCTCGGCGGAGGCATCGGCGGGATCATGGGCATCGGCAAGTCCAAGGCGAAGGTCTACGACGAAGAGCGGCCCACCACTCGTTTCGCCGACATCGCCGGTTACGAGGGCTCCAAGGCCGAGGTCATGGAGGTCATCGACTTCTTAAAGCGCCCGGACCGCTACGCCGCCGCCGGCGCGGTCGGCCCTAAAGGTGTGCTGATGGTCGGGCCGCCCGGGACCGGCAAGACCCACCTGGCCAGAGCTGTCGCCGGCGAGGCCGGTGTCCCCTTCTTCGCCCTGTCGGGCTCGAGCTTCGTCGAGATGTTCGTGGGTGTCGGGGCCTCCAGGGTCCGGGACCTCTTCGGCGACGCCCGCAAGCGGTCACCGTCGATCATCTTCATCGACGAGATCGACGCTATCGGAGGGCGCCGCGGACCAGGCGGCTTTGGCTCCAACGACGAGCGCGAGCAGACACTCAACCAGCTGCTCTCGGAGATGGACGGTTTCGAGCCGGGCGCCGCCGTGGTCGTCATGGCGGCCACCAACAGGGCCGAGATCCTCGATGCCGCGCTACTGCGACCGGGACGATTCGACCGGACCGTCGAGATCCCCCTGCCCAACCGAACCGAGCGAACGGCCATCCTCGCCATCCATTCGAAGACAAAGCAGCTCGGTCCGCACGTCGATCTTGATGCCGTGTCGCGGGGAACACCGGGGTTCTCCGGCGCAGACCTGGCCAACCTCGTCAACGAGGCAGCGATCAACGCGGTGCGAGCCCGCCGCGCGGTCATCTCCGCTGCCGACTTCGACGCCGCACGCGACCGGCTTCTCATCGGCCGACGCGACACTTCGAACGCGCTGTTGCCCGAGGAAAAGCACGCCGTTGCCGTCCACGAGGCGGGTCACGCTCTCGTCGCGCTCCTCTCCGAGCACGCCGACCCGGTGGCCAAGGTCACGATCCTGCCCCGCGGTGCCGCGCTCGGGGTCACCGAGCAGCTCCCCATCTCCGAGCGGCACCTCTACCCCGCCAGTTACCTCACCGACACCCTGGCGGTGCGGCTCGGTGGCCGCGCCGCAGAGATCCTCGTCCTCGGAGAGCCCTCGACTGGTGCGTCGAACGACCTGGCCGGCGCGACCGACCTGGCGACACGCATGGTACGAGAGTGGGGGTTCTCGACCGAGGTGGGCCCGATCGGCTACGGGCCAGAAGGCCCGAGCCGCGACAACCCCTTCGCCGGCCGGCCGTATGCGGAGGAGACCCAGCGCGTTATCGACACCGAGGTGGCGAGGCTCCTCCGCGAAGCAGAGGCCCAAGCGACCGCGGTGCTGCACGCCCACCTCGACACGCTCGGCCGCGTTGTCGAGCTGCTCCTCGAGCGTGAGACTGTCGACGGTGCGGACCTGGCGGCGATCAAGGGGATGCCGGCACGGATCGTCGGGACCGAAGGTGCCCTGGCACCGCAGGCGGCCGCGATGGCAGCGGCCAAACCCGAGAACCGGACTAAGCCATCCCAAACCGGCGGTAAACCCGGGCACCCCGTGGCCACAAATCCTGCAGGTCCTCAAGTGCGCTCCCGACCATGAGTCTCCTGGTAGCCCTTCAGAGCTCTTCGTTGCTGCTCGCCATAAGGAGCCGGGCAGGTGCAACGCGTCGCAACCGGAAGACAAGCTCTTGAAAGCGAGCGCACGCCGAATACCGACAGGACACGATCGCACCCGGCCGGTTCGCGCGGGTCGACTGATCCCAGGAACAAGTGGATCGCCACGTCGAGCCCAAAAACCGGCTTCCTGACGGCGGGGAGAAACGCTTCAGTCACGCTCGTCACGCCGCCCGGCATCGTCCCGGGAATCAAGACGAACCCGCTGCTCGCCTCCAACGCGCCCGTCTTCGTGCGGCTGCCCATGGGCTATCTTCTTGCGACGGGCGATCCTGGTCGTGAGCTTCCGATGCCTGTTGGACAGGTGTGGCCGGGGGAAGTTGTTGAATCTCGGCTTCGCGATCTCCGCCGCCTTCTCCATCCTGCTCGGGGCGACGTGAATGACCGCGGTTAACGCGGCCGCCTGGCTGAACGGGGCGCGGGTGTTCTTGGCCCGGGGCGAGCCTGCTTGATAGCGGACTCGAGCGCTATCCTGGCCGATGCCCTCCCAGAAGACCGCCGTGGCCTCGATCTCGCCGGCAACGCCGTGGCCCGTCATCGTGATCGCTTTAGCCGCCCCGCGACCCTGGCCCTTCCTACTCCGGGCCGGGTCGAGGCCGGCTATTGCGGCCTGTGCCATTACCGATGGTCGTGTTGCCGACGCCGTGGAGCCACCAATATCGATCGGTGGTGCCCGGCCCGTTTGCTCTTCAGCACCCAAGGAGTAGGCGCACCCTGAGATCGGCCGCCTTGCGCCACATTGCCACGGGTAGTAGCTTTTGAACATTAGTTACGACTGAGCTTTGTGGCCCGGCCGACGACAACGTTGCCCAAGACCCTGGCGGCGCTTAACTTAAGCGTTCTGCTCGAAAGGTACCCAGGACCAAAGGAACGACGTTGGATACCTACCCTTCGGACCGTCAGGTCGGGATCACCAATAGCGACCGGCGGGCCATCGTCGTCGAAGCGCGTGGCACGATCCTGGGCCACCAGTTCGATGACCGCTCCGTCTTCGACCCACACCCGATCGATTCCTCTGTGACGCAGGGCGCGGGGTTCCGCTCATCCCCGGGCCCAACCACCCGGCCGACGGGAAGTGCCCCTTCGACGACGAACACCAACTGCCCTCCGGCACCGAACAGGTCGACGACACCACCTACGACTTTGACGAGTCACGCCTCGCCTGGGCGACGACGCCGGACCTCGCCTTCTCCGACCTCGTCCGGGGCTCAGGCGGATGGGCCCGGCACCGCCTCCGGCGGACCGATCGACCAACTGTCGAGGTCTTCAGGGCGGAGAATGGCCGCCGGGTCATCGAGCTTTACATCGGTGACACCCTGGCCGCATTTGGTCGTCACCCCAGCAGTGCCAGCCAGGGTGACGCGGCGACCATCACGGCCGGCGGCTGGATTCTGCGAGAGCGCTGATATGACCCACATGAGCAATAAGGAGCGCAGTTGCCGATGCGACAGAAGA
>JAJYNL010000024.1 GCA_021786375.1 Actinomycetes bacterium | reverse complement strand
CCGCTTCTTGTCGGCCGCGAGCAGCGCCTCGCCATAGAGCACCACCGCCCGGTTCACCACCCCCCAGTCACAGCCAAGCTCCGCGGCCACCTCGGTGACGGTTCTGCCTCCCCCGACCTGCTTGGTGGCCCACTTGGCGGCGCGGGTGGTGAGCAGGCAGTCCTTGGCGGCGATGCGGTGGTCGGTGTGGGTCCAGGTGGTGGCCTCGCAATCGGGTTTGGACACAGGAGGCGGTGCTTGTGCCAGGCCAGCCTGGACGGTGTGCCGGCGTAGGGCAGATCCACGTAGCTCACCCAATCGCGGTCCTTCACCCTGGCAGCCGATTGGCACTTGGGGCAGATGACCTCGCCGATTATCCGCTCAATGGCGATCTCGCTAGGATCGGTGACGGCAGGGGTGCTTGGGAAGGTTTTCTTTTGTTTCACACCTTGAGAAGCTACCGGCGCCCCTGTCGCCAGCTCTCTCCGGTGTAGCCATTTTGGCGGTCACGACTGGGTAGACCCCGCTAAAAGCTGAAGAGCCCGCAAAGCCTCCGATCGCACCCGCAAGCAGTTCAACGCCGCAGCGTTCGAGCGCTTGGATGTGATAGACGGCCGGCTCTGCGCTGAGCAGTACCGGCCGCCCTGCGACGACATCTTCAACGTGTCTGAGTTCGAATACGAAACACGAGTGGAGATGAGGGGACTCGAACCCCTGACCCCCTGCGTGCAAAGCAGGTGCTCTTCCAGCTGAGCTACATCCCCGGGAAGTGCGGAGTGGGGCTAGCTGGAATCGAACCAGCGACCTCAGCATTATCAGTGCTGCGCTCTAACCGGCTGAGCTATAGCCCCGGAGCCACATGAACAACCTAATATGACGGCTGTTCACTTGCTGTCGTCGACAACCCCTATGGATATCCCATTGCCCATCTCGGAGGCAAGGTTATAGATGGCTGCCGCCAAATAGGTGAGGACCGTCATTACGACGACCCAGGCTATGCCTACGCCCAACTGAATCACGAGCACCTGGGTCAGCCCAAGCTGGTAGTTGGTGGAGCCCACCAACTGATCGATCAAGTGATTCGCCTTGGTGATGAAGCCCATTGATCCCAGCACGCCCCAGGCCACAATGGTGGCCACAAGACCTGCGGCGACCAGGCCGGTGTAGAAGATCGTGCAGACCCGTGCAACCGAAGCCAACGATACGTGCTGGATTCGAAGTTTGTGAATCGGGCGCGCACTTCGCTTGCCGGCCGCCGACTTCTTCCGTTCCTTGGCGGCAGTACCGCTGGTGTTTCGCGCCACCTTTGCCGTCACCATAGCGCCAGGGAAGAACCTTTCAATCGCGGGTAAGCAGGTGCTCACCTGGATACGGAAATCCTAGCACGCGGCCTCAGATTTCTTCCTGCACAACCGGCGTGACCGAACTGACCTCGTGTTCGTCGTGAAGGTCGATTATCTTCACGCCGGTGGCATCACGCCCCTGCACCGCAACCGAGCCAATCGTGGTGCGAATAGTCGTACCACCGTCGGCCACAACTATCACCTCGTCCTGCTGAGACACCGCAAAGGCGCTGACCAGAACCCCCTTGGAGCTGGTGAGCCGAATAGCACGTACGCCCATCCCGCCGCGCTGCTGAACCGAGAAACGGTCCACCTTGGTCCGCTTGGCATAGCCGGCGCTGGTTACCATCAGGACTTCCGAGTGCGTCCCGGTCTCGATCGCGGCGACGACGCGGTCGCCTGCCTTGAGCTTTATGGCGCGCACTCCCGAGGCGGAGCGACCCATCGGACGCACCTCGGACTCCGTGAAGCGAATGCCCATTCCCTTGCGCGTGAGCACCAGAAGGTCGCTCGACGCGGGAACCACCAGTACCTTGACCAGCTCGTCCCCTTCCCTCAACGCCAAAGCGATCAGGCCGTCGCGACGGGACTTGTCGTATTCCTCGAGGAGGGTCTTCTTCACCAGTCCCTGCCGGGTAAAGAAGACGAGATACGAATCGGGGAAATAAGCCTTGGTATCGATGACCGTCGCAATCTGTTCGTCCGCGTCGAGGGCAAGTACGTTCACCAGGGCCATACCGCGTGCAGTGCGCTCCCGCACCCCGAGTTCGTGAGCCTTGATCCGATAGACACGCCCCTTGTTCGAGAAGAACAGCAGGTAGCTGTGGGAGGTGGTGTACAGAACCTCCGACACCACGTCCTCCTCCTTGATCTTGGCGCCCTGAACACCCTTCCCACCCCTCTGCTGGGTACGGAAGACGTCCAGGCTCATGGCCTTGATGTAACCGGACTTGGTGAGGATGACTACCCGCGGCTCATCGTCGATGAGGTCCTCCTCACTGAAGTCGCCCGGGTCCGACGTTATCGCCGTCCGGCGGGGGTTCTTGAACTCGTCTCTGACCGCCGCCAGCTCGTCCTTCACCACCCCGTTCAAGACTTCTGGGTTGGCAAGCATCTCCTCCAGGAAGGCGATGGTCTCCCTGAGACTGGCCATCTCCTCCTCGAGTTCATGGCGCCCAAGACGGGTGAGGCGCCCGAGCGTCATGTCGAGGATGTGGTTTGCCTGGACCTCGGTGAACGAGAAGGGCTCTACCATCAAGCCGGTACGAGCCGCGGGGCGGTCGTCGGAAGAGCGGATAAAGGAGATTACGGCATCGAGTTGATCGATGCAGCGCAGAAGGCCCTCGACGATGTGTGCCCGGGCCCTTGCCTTGGCCAGACGGAACTCGCTTCGGCGCCTAACCACCTCGACCTGATGCCTCACGTAAGCGGTGAGGGCCTGCGACAGATTGAGCGTACGTGGAACTCCGTCCACAAGGGCGATGATGTTCACGCCGAAACGGCTCTCCATGGGTGTGAGTTTGAACAAATTGTTCAATACCACATTCGGGTTGGCGTCGCGCTTCAGCTCGATCACCAGACGGTTGACACGTCCTGCGGAGTCGTTCTGCACCTCCCGAATTCCCTCTAGATCATGGTTATTGACGAGCTCGGCGACCTTTCGCTCGATCTGCTCCACTGAAGTTTGATAAGGGAGCTCGGTGACCACTATCCGGTGACCACCGCTGCGAGCCTCCACGATCTCGGCGTTGGCACGGATACGTATCGATCCCTTGCCAGTCCTATAGGCGTCCACGATCCCGCCACGTCCAAGAATCTTGGCTCCGGTCGGAAAGTCCGGGCCCTTCACGAACTCCATTAGCTCGTCCGGCGTCGCTTCGGGATGGTCGATCAAGTGGATGGCCGCATCCACCACCTCCTCGAGGTTGTGGGGCGGGATGTTGGTCGCCATTCCAACCGCGATGCCCTGTGAGCCGTTCACCAGGAGATTAGGGAAGCGGGAAGGCAGTACGGTCGGCTCCTGCTCGGTTCCGTCGTAGTTGCCCGTGAAGTCGACCGTATCCTCGTCGATCCCCGCCATCAGCTGGAGCGAAATCGGGCTGAGACGGCACTCCGTGTAGCGCGCGGCTGCCGGCCCGGTCTCGGGGTCAGGGGAACCAAAGTTGCCGTGGCCATCGATCAGCAAATGCCTGAGGGAGAAATCCTGGGCCATCCGGACCAGGGCTTCGTAGATGGCCGCGTCGCCGTGAGGGTGGAATTTGCCCATCACGTCTCCAACCACCTTGGAGCACTTGACGTGCGGACGGTCGGGCCGAAGTCCTTCGGCGAACATGGAGTAAAGGATGCGCCGGTGCACCGGCTTCAATCCGTCCCTGGCGTCAGGAAGTGCGCGCGAAACGATGACCGACATCGAGTACTCGAGGAAGGATCGCTCCATCTCCTCCTGTATCTCGATTGGCTCGACGGAGCCTTGGAATAGGTCTCCCGAGTCTGGGGGTTGGGGGCTCAAAACTCTCTCCTGTTATCAGATGTCCAGGAAGCGGACGTCCTTGGCGTTGGTCTGGATGAAGCGGCGGCGAAGCTCGACGTCCTCGCCCATGAGGACGCTGCAAACCTCGTCGGCCAGCGCTGCCTGCTCGACCGATATTTGCAGCAACGAACGCTTGCCGGCATCCATGGTCGTGTCACGCAACTCGTCGAAGTCCATCTCGCCGAGGCCTTTCAGGCGCTGGAACTCCTCTTTGTGATTGGGGTTGTCGACCATGAAACGCGCCTTGGCCGCATCGTCTTTCAGGTAGACCTTGGACTTGCCGACTCGCGTCGAGTACAGGGGTGGTTGTGCAACATAGACGAAGCCGCCCTCCACCAGCGCAGCCATCTGCCTTAAGAAGAACGTCAGGAGCAGCGTGCGAATGTGAGAGCCGTCGACATCTGCGTCGGCCAGGATTATGACCTTGTGATATCGGATTTTGGAGACGTCGAAGTCATCGGCTATCCCGGCGCCGATCGCGGAGACCAGGGCCATGATCTCCTGATTCTTCAACATCTTGTCCATTCTGGCCCGCTCTACGTTGAGGATCTTGCCCCGGATGGGAAGGATCGCCTGTGTGCGGGGGTCACGCGCGTCCTTTGCCGAGCCGCCTGCAGAGTTGCCCTCCACAATGAACAGCTCGGACTCGGCAGCGCTCTTTGACGAGCAGTCGACCAGCTTTCCGGGAAGGCCCGCCCCCTCAAGGGCGCTCTTGCGTCTGGTTAAGTCTCTGGCGTGCTTGGCTGCGAGACGGGACCGTGCGGCCTGTATCGCCTTCTGGGTGATGAGGACGGCCTCCTTTGGATTCTCCTCCATCCACTCACCGAGTCGCTCGTTGGATGTGCGCTCCACAAGCGACCTGATGGAGACGTTTCCAAGACGTCCCTTGGTCTGACCCTCGAACTGAGGGTCTGTAAGCCGTACCGAGATGATGGCGGAAAGGCCCTCGCGCACATCCTCGCCTTGCAGGTTGTCGTCCTTCTCTTTGAGAAGGCCGCGGGAGCGAGCGTACTTGTTGATCGCGGTTGTGAGCGCTTTTTTGAAGCCCTCTTCGTGCATTCCTCCATCGATGGTTGCGATGCCGTTGGCAAATGAGTGGATGCTCTCGTAGTAACCGGTGTTCCACTGGAAGGCGATCTCGACTTCCTGGTTGTCCTCGGCGGCTGCGAAGTAACCCACCTTCTTGAAGAGGGACTCCTTGGAGGAGTTGAGGTAGTTGACGAAGTCAATGATTCCACCCGAGTAGCAAAAGCTCTCTGCGGATGACTTTCCTTCGCGGATGTCGCGAAAGTCGATCCGCAGCCCTTTGTTGAGGAAGGCCATGATCTGTAGACGCTCGATAACCGTCTGAGCGCGGAAATCTATCTCCTCGAACACGTTGGGGTCGGGCCAGAAGCGGACTGTCGTGCCGTGCTCCCGCTTGGACGACTTGCCCACTGCTACCAGGGGTTGCGCTACGGTCCCGCCCTCAACAAAGCTCATCCTGTAGGTCTTACCGCCGCGGTCGATTTCGAGGTCGAGCCGTATCGACAACGCATTGACCACCGACACCCCAACCCCGTGGAGGCCTCCTGATACCTTGTACCCACCTCCGCCGAACTTTCCGCCGGCGTGCAGCACCGTGAGCACGACCTCGGCTGCCGACTTACCCGGATATGCGGGATGATCATCGACGGGAATGCCTCGACCGTTGTCGATCACCTCTACCGAGCCGTCAGCCATGAGGGTGACGACGATATGGTCGCAGTGGCCTGCCATTGCCTCGTCGACGGCGTTGTCCACCACCTCCCAAACAAGGTGATGAAGTCCGGTCGATCCGGTGGAGCCGATGTACATTCCTGGGCGCTTGCGGACGGGCTCAAGGCCTTCGAGCACGGTGATCGACTCGGCGGTATAATCCGCTCCTACTTTTGAAGTGTCGTCCAATGAAGTCACTCTCTACCCACCGTCATCTACGCCTGGTGGCGCTTCTCACCTCGGCCCCAATTTCGCTGAAGCCGAAACCCATTTTCCTAAGCTCTCCGAGAATCCTCCCGGAGGCCATTGTCACTGCAGCCCGTGCTGCCGGCGTGGCGGCCGCCACCTTAAGGCGCTCGCCCTCGATCCGAAGAGGCCAAGTAACGCTCGCCAAGGACTCCCCGGCAATCGATCCCCAGGCCTGACGTATCCTCTCCAGTTCCAGGCTCCCGTCCTTATCAAGGAACTTGGCCAGGATCCGAAGCGAATGGTCGATGCCATGCAGCCCGGGTGACTCGAACCCGAGCCGGGAGTACCTCACTGGAGGGCTCCCTCGCATACCTCTAACTTCAACTTCACCCGCTCATCCAGACGATCACCGATGCTGGTCGTGACCAACACCTGCGCGGCCCTGGACGTCTCGAGCACCTTTTCGCTACGGCTCCGATCCAACTCAGAGAAGACATCGTCCAGGAGAACGATCGGGTCCTCTCCGATTCGATCCCGCACCATCTCGTGCAATCCCATCTTCAAGGAGAACGCGAGGGTGCGCTGTTCGCCCTGGGAGGCTTCGTAGCGAGCATCGAGGCCATTCAGGCTGAAGGCTACGTCGTCCCGATGAGGACCTACAGAGGTTGCTCCCCTCCTCAGATCCTCGCCGCGGCTACGAGTCATGGCCTCTCGCAAATTTTGTCCCCAGGTGGAACTATAGGACAACGAAATGGTGTCGCTCTTTCCCGATATTCCAGCATACAGGTGGGACAGCACCGGCTCTATCCGAGAAAGCAGGCTCCAGCGCATCCTCGCCAACCTTTCCCCCGCTTCGGCAAGTTGCTCGTCGAAGACATCGAGCATCTCTGTAAGAGAAGAGGAGTTTGTCGCGGAGATCTGGCGGAGAACCGAGTTGCGGTGACGCAGGAGGGTGTCGTAATTTTCCACGGCCTCGGCCGCCCGCGGACCAAGAACTGTCAGCGCGCTGTCGACGAAGTCGCGCCGCTCAGATGGAGGACCAGCGATGATATCGATGTCGCGCGGCGTGAATATCGTCAAGGGGGCGAGCCTCGCCACTTCGCCGCGTGCCGCGGCGTTGTGATTCAACTGCAAGGCGTCGGAGGTCCCGCTCCTCACCGCCAGCTCCACGAGCACCTGCCTGCCAGCCACCGCCAGCCCGATTCTCACCACTGCCTGATCGCAACCCTTGCGGACCATGGAATCCTTGCGCGCGTTGCGGAAGGAGCGACCTGAAAGCGCGTAGCTGATCGCCTCGATGATGCTTGACTTACCCTGCCCGTTAGATCCGGTGATCGCGGTCACACCAACCTGAGCCGGCTCGAGGCGCATCGAGGCGATGTTCCGGAAGTCTGTAATATGCACGAACTCCGCGTACAACGCTTACCGCCTCACCAGCGGCTCGAAATACCCCGTAGGCGCCTGTCCCCGCACTACTGGCGAATTGGCATGAGCAAGTAGGTGAGATCCGAGTTGTCTGCGTTGGAAATCTTCACCGCCTTGTTGGAGGCGGTCATCTCCATCGCCACATAGTCACTTGTCACTGCGTCCACGCCCTCATTGAGCAGCTCTGGGTCGAACGCCAGCCCTATGTCCTCACCAACGTAGGTAACGTCAAGTTCTTCACGGGCGGTGCCAACCTGCGGTATGTGAACGCTCATGACCATGGAGGTCTCGGTAATTTCCATCTTCAGGTTGGTGAGGTCGCGATTCTCCCGTGCCATACGGCGTAAGCGCCTCAACGCCTCCATCATCTCCCTCTTCGGAGCGACCATGCGGTTCGGATAGCTCGGCTGCAGGATCTGGCGATAGTCGCGATACTTCTCCTCGATGAGCCTGGTCACCAGAAGGGTGTCGCCGACCTCGAAGGAAGCTTCCTTCGACGAGATGGTCACCTTGAGCTCGTCCTGGGCGGACTTGGAGCCCAGCATTCTTTCCAACTCGGAAAGAGAGCGTGCGGGAACGATTACCTCACTATCGCCGCCCAGGAGGTTGAGGCCGGCGATGTCGCGTATCGCCATACGAACTCCGTCGGTGGCAACCAGGCGTAGGCCGGAGTCAGTGGCGGCGAAGAGAACTCCGGTATACACGAAGTCGCGTGCGTCGCTCTTGGCCGAGGCACGAATCACCTGGGAGAGCGCGTCGCGAAGGTCCGATGGCTTTACCGTCACCGGCTCGGACTCGGACTGCGCTGTGTACGGGGGGTTGTAGTCGTTGATCAGGTTTACCGACATCTGAGCTCTTTGTGAACGCATTGCCAGGTTGATGTCATCGCCCTCGATCTCCACCACCCCTTCACCGAGCGAGCGGATGAGGTCTGAAGTGAGCGGAGACGGTACCACACAATGCCCGTCCTCTATGCCAAACACCTCGACCCGCACTTCAATGAGAATGTCGGTCTCGTGTCCTGAAACGACCAGAGAGTCGCCAGTCAGGTCCAAGTGAACCCCGGAACCGAAGGATTTACTCTCCAACGCCCTGCCGGCGGTAGCGATGCTCTCGGCGAGGAGGTCCCTTTCACAGCTAAACCGCAACTAACAACTCCTTATTCATTGTTTATCTGTGGTTGTAGTAATAGTCCTGTGGAATGTGGAGAACCCCATCTTTCCCCAGGTGAAAGCGGATTAGTTGACACTTGGTATTCCACACGGCCCAACGTCCCTGTGGAATCCATATCGGCACCGCCCGCGAGTTTGCCCTTTGTTTGCCCAGTTTTCAACACTTGTTCACAGGCGCGGGCATAGTTATCCACATAGTTATTCACAGCTGTTGACTTCTTATCTTCGTGAGCAGCGCAGTTACGCGATTGTAGGTCTCGCGGTCTTCACTCATCTGCCCTTCGACCTTGTTGACAGCGTGCATCACCGTCGTGTGGTCTCGATTGCCGAACTCCTTGCCTATTGCTGGGAAGCTGAGGTCGGTCAGCTCGCGGAAGACGTACATCGCCACCTGCCTGGCTTCAACCAGAGGACGCTTTCGGGAAGCTCCTCTGATCTCGAGCGACGTGAGGCCGTAGTAAGCCGACACGGTATCGATTATCTCCTCGGGAGTTATCGCCTTCACGTCGGTGTCGACCATGTCTGCCAGTAGTTCCTTGGCGAGCTGGGTGGTGATCGAGAGTCCGTTGAGCGATGCGTAGGCGCTTACGCGTATTAGCGCCCCCTCGAGCTCCCTGATGTTGTCCTTGATCGCTTGAGCGATGAACTGGAGGACCTCGTCAGGTACCGGGGTAACCATCATGTCGCTCTTCTTGCGAAGGATGGCGAGACGCGTCTCGACTTCCGGTGGCTGGACATCGGTTATCAGTCCGGACATGAAGCGGCTCCTAAGCCGCTCTTCCAGGGTCGCGATGGCCTTGGGCGGGCGGTCGGAGGTGAGGACCATCTGCTTCCTGGCCGCATGCAGGTGATTGAAGGTATGGAAGAACTCTTCCTGAAGCGACTCTCGTGCCTCGAGGAACTGAACGTCGTCGATGAGGAGGATGTCGCATTCCCGATACCTTCGTTTGAAGGAGGCGGTGTTGTTCTTGCGAATGGCATCGACGAATTCGTTGAGAAATGTTTCCGTCGATACGTATCTGACCTTAAGCTCCGGATAGTTCTCCAGCGCGTAATTACCGATCGCATGTAGGAGGTGCGTCTTTCCGAGGCCGGCTTTGCCGTGGATGAAGAGGGGGTTGTAGGAGCGGGCCGGTGTCTCCGCCACACTTAGGGCTGCAGCATGCGCGAAACGGTTGGAGGAGCCTATGACAAAGGCGTCGAAGCTGTAGTTCGGGTTGATCATACCCCTCTCCTCGGCAGACGTCCTGGCTTGCCGTTGGCGTTCCGGCCGGGGCTCAGGTGTGAAGAGCTCGTGCTCGTCTGGATCAAAGGTGTCCTGTGCTTCGCCATCCGATCGGTTTGCCGATGATGCGGCGGAGATACCCAAGACCACCTCGGTGTCCTCGAAGCCGAGCTCTTTGAGCACCTCGTTGATCTGGCCCAGGTGCCTTTGCTCTATTCGATTCTTGGCGATGCTCGAGGGGACGTCGAGAAAGAGCCTGTTATCGGCAAGCCGAGACGGAACGACGGTTTCAAAGAGGGCGAGCCACGAGGACTCGGTGATCCGGTCCATGATCTTGGGGCGGCACATCCTCCAGAGGTCCTCGGCCTCACTCATAGTACGAAAATCCCAGCTAATAGGCTCATTATGCAGGTTGGTGCCCTCACCTCGCCATCCTTTACGGAGCGTTGGGCGAAACATCCAGAGTCTAGGTATCGATCTCTGGCGAGGTTCCGGGGAAAGCGATCTTAGCAAGCTCTCAGCTCGCCTGGGTGAGATGATCGAGGTTCCAAGACTATGATGGAACCTTGTCCAAAAAGCGCACGAGCGCTTTTAGCCAAGATTTCGGAGTTCGCGTTGAAGAGAACGTTTCAACCAAACAACCGGAGGCGTGCCAAGAAGCATGGCTTCCGCAAGAGGATGTCCACTCGGGCAGGCCGTGCAGTGTTGAAGGCGCGGCGGCTGCAGGGTAGGCAGCGTCTGAGCGCTTGACCGGAGCCGGGCTGGCCTGGGTGTGAAGTCGATCTCCAGATCGGCGGAGTTCGCGGAAGTCAGGGCACGGGGATGCAAATATCGCGCCGGCGCCCTTTCCCTTGTTTTCCTGCCGGGAGACGAACCCGAGGTGAGGCTAGGGATGTCTGTCCCACGCAAAGTCGGCAAGGCCGTCGTGCGGAACAAGCTTCGTCGCAGGATCAGAGCGATATTCCGTGAGCACGAGTCTTCTATGGCGGCGGGCAGCTATATATTGCTCGCGTACCCGCAATCGGCCGCCCTGGATTACCATCAACTATCGGAGATCGTAACCTCGCTGACGGTCCGAGCTTCGCGAGCCGTTTTAAGTGCAAGCAAGACCATGTCAGAAGCGGTCGAGGAGCATCGGGTTTGAAAAAAGTAGTGCTGGGAGCCATACGCGCCTACCAGAAGCTGAGGGCGGGGAGGATCGCTCCGTGCCGCTATTACCCGTCTTGCTCCAACTACGCCTATGAAGCGGTCGAGCTCCACGGGTCAGCTAGGGGCATGTGGTTGGCCACCAAGCGCGTGGCGCGCTGCAATCCATTCGGTGGCCAGGGGTTCGACCCCGTTCCAGAACCTAAACGTACAAAGGTAGCCAAATGACTTACCTGGGCGATCTCTTCAAGCCCATCTTTGAGCTGTTGGCAGGACTCATAGCCATCTACTACGGGCTTGTCCACAGCTATGCGGGCGCAATCGCCCTGCTGACAGTAACAGTTATGGCTGTGGTGTGGCCGCTGACCCAGATGAGTACGCGCTCAATGCTGGAGATGCAGCGCCTTCAGCCCGAACTCAAGGCTCTGCAGGCCAAGTACAAGAATGACCGCGTCAAGCAGAACGAGGAGATGCAGCGCCTTTTCAAGGAGAACAAGGTATCCCCTGCTTCAGGTTGCCTGCCGATGCTGCTGCAGTTCCCTCTCCTCTTCGTCATGTATGACGTTATCCGGGGTCTTACCAACATCCAGAAGAATGGCACTCCGGCCCCGAAGTACATTTCCCATACGACGCTTCTCTACAAGAACCTCGTTGCTGGCGGTGGCAAGATGCACTCGCTGGGCATCGATCTCGGGACTGCGGCCACGCATGTTCACAGCGGGTTCCTGACCGCACTCCCTTATTACGGCGTGGTCATCATCGCTGTGGTTCTCGTATTCATCTCGACATGGCAGATCTACTCCAAGAATCCGACTGCTGCTGCAGCGAATAACCAGGCAGCCATGATTATGAAGTACTCACCGCTGTTGTTCGGGGTCATCTATATCGGTATCCCGGCCGGTGTTAACGTGTATTTCGTGGTGTCTTCGCTTTTCCGCATTGGTCAGCAGGAGTTGATGTGGCGGCACGATCCGGTGCTTCGGAAGCACTCACTGGAGGCTCGTCAGAAGATGGTCGAGACAAAGGCGCTCGAAGACTCGGGACAGATCCCCAAGCAGCCGAAGCAGAGCATATGGCAGCAGCTCAAGGGGGCTTCTCAGCAGGTGCGCGAAGCAGGAGGAGAGGCGGACGGCAAGGCGACGCCCCAGAAGCCGCGCGGCGGTGCGCCTGGGCAGCAGAAGCCCCGGACGACCCCGCAGAACCGCAACGCCAAGCGCAAACGTAAGTAGACAGGCGCAATAAGGCGCCTGCCGAACAAGGATTGATAGTCAACAAATGGAATGGGTAGAGACCACAGGCAAGGACATAAGGGAGGCCGTTACGGCGGCTCTCGACCTGTTGGGTGTGGATGAGTCGGATATCGAGTACGAGGTAGTCGAGGAGCCCAAGCAGGGTTTGTTTGGGCGGCTGAAGCGGGAAGCGCGAATTCGCGCCAGGGTTAAGCCGAGTATTCCGCGGCCAAAGGATAGTCGGCATCCGCGCCGTCAGCGCGAGCGGGCACCCAAGCGTAGCGATGGCGCAACGGCCGAGCGGCAGGAGCGCCGACAGGCTCCGAAGGATGTTCAGGCCGAGAGGCCTGTTAGAAAGGCTCCGGCAAAGGTGGTTGAGGACAAAGTGGAAGATTCCAATGCGCAAGGCGAGACGGTTCCCTTGGTGGAGCAGGCCGGTGCCGCACAGTCGTTCCTGGCGGGCTTGATGAGGGAATTCCAACTCCCGGGCCAGGTATCGGTTCAGCACATCGAGGACGACAACATTACCGTCGCTGTGACCGGTGACTCCAACTACGGCCTGTTGATTGGTCCAAAAGGGCTGGTGATGAGCTCCATCCAGGAGTTGACGCGGGCCTCGGTGCAGAACAAGTACCGCAGGGCCAACGGGCGGGTGTTTGTTGACATCGGCGGCTTCCGGGAGAAGCGTCGCGCAAGCTTGGAGCGGTTCGCCATAAAGGTGGCTGAAGAGGTCAAGGCGAGTGGTAAGTCCCGCACCCTGGAACCCATGAACGCCGCTGACCGCAAAGTGGTTCATGACGCTATGGCTGAGATCGAAGGGGTGTCAACCAGGTCCGAGGGCCAGGAACCACGCCGCTATATCGTGGTGGGTCTAGCCGAGGACAGCCAGGAGGACTGAGTCCTGGATGGCGAGTCGGCCCGAAGGTGTGCTTGAGGAGTGGTATGCCAAAGGAAGGCTCGTTGGAGGGATCGGCTCCGAGCCATTAGAGCGGATTTTCGCTCACGCTAGGAATTACATAGATGTAATTAGAGAGCTCGCCGGAGACGGCGAGCTCTCTTTGTTGGATCTCGGCAGTGGCGTGGGAATCCCGGGGCTTCTCCTGGCGTTGGAATCTTCCTCGCTCAGCATCACCCTGGTCGACTCAATGAGCAGGAGGACCAAGGTCGCCCTGGAGTTTGTGGCCAAACTCGGCTTGACGGAGCGCGTCGAGGTCATCAATGGTCGGGCTGAGGACCTTCTCGCTTCTCGGGCAGAGGAGTTTGACATCGTCGTGGCTCGCTGCTTCGGCCCTCCCCCGCTGCTTGCCGAACTGTCTGTCGGCTTTCTTCGCTCAGGCGGGTTGTTGGTCGTTTCCGAGCCGCCAAACGCCGAAGGCGTCAGGGGTGTGCGTTGGCCGGCTTCGGGACTAAAGAAGCTTGGCTACGGTAAGCCGATGTTCTTCGATCGAGAATTTCACTTTGTAGCCCTTATGCGGCAAAGGAAGGTCGTCAGCGAGCCACGTGCATATGCACGGATGATCAAGAACCCGGCCTGGAAGGTATAGGGCGCCTCTCCAGTCCTTTGCGGGTAGCAGAGGGGTCGCTTATTGTGAGCCCGAGGCCCTGGGCGCTTTCCAGTACCTTGCCCACCGAGGGGGGCGCGTCACCCCTAGTATCGCGGCCAGCGACCGATTCGACGCCTAAGGCGAGGCCAGCTTGGCCTTTGCCATCGCCCTTAGCAACTGTGGTTCCATCGACCATGATCTCCTCTTCTTGTTCAACAGCCGTCCCTGTGCCTTTTCCGCTATTTCTGGAGCTGGTTGCACCTCGGCCTGGGAAAGCTTGGCATCAACTGCATTCGTGAGGCAGTGG
>JAJYNL010000051.1 GCA_021786375.1 Actinomycetes bacterium | reverse complement strand
CGTAGGCCTGGGTGATGTCGGTCTTGGCCGTGGAGACCAGCTCCGAGATCAGGGTGGCTGCAGAGACATTGTGCTCGGCGGCGACCTGGGCGACGGTCTTGCCCGAGGCCAGTTCGCCGCGCAGGGCCTGTTTGGGTATCCCGATGTCCTTTGCCGCATTGGCCATGAGGTCAATAGCCACGGCTCGACCCGGCCCCATCCGCGCCGACATGCTGTTGTCGACGAAGTTCGTCACCATCGCCTGGACGTGAGTGAGCATGTTGCTCTCCCGGGTGGCGGTGATCCTGCCCACGGCGTAGGCCTGGGTGATGTCGGTCTTGGCCGTGGAGACCAGCTCCGAGATCAGGGTGGCTGCAGAGACATTGTGCTCGGCGGCGACCTGGGCGACGGTCTTGCCCGAGGCCAGTTCGCCGCGCAGGGCATGTTTGGGTATCCCGATGTCCTTTGCCGCATTGGCCATGAGGTCGAGGCCGATCCGTCCTCCTGGGTCCCGTGGGCCTGGGCCGGCCGGCCCAGCGCCGATGTTGCTGGTCGAGGCCGTGGCGGCCGCCGAGAGGGTGGGCGTTCCCAAGGTCGCCCCTGCCACCCAGCCGCCCCCTACCGCCAGAAGTGTCAACGGTACCGCGACTCTTGGCTTGATGGTCGGCTTTCGCATAGGGCTTCTCCTTTCCTGCTGCGCACCTTGCGCATATTCATGCTGTACGCCGTTGCTGAAATGCCGCTGGGGCGGCGCCCAGGAGTGATAAGGAATCTCCTGAGAGCCGCCCCGACCTTGACTGGGTATTGTTAGGCGGTTTCCGCGAGCTCCAGCTGGGCACGCTGAGCGTTGCTTTGGCGCCTGCGAGCCGCCGTTAGCAGCTGGGCCGTGCTGTGAAAGGCGACGACCGCCCAGGTTGCCACCAGGATTGCGCTTTGGATAATGGCGATGATCGTGAAGGCCCCGATGGAGTAGTAGGCGCCAATCGCATAGCTGGCCAGGGTGAAGACCCCGAGGGGGAAGGTGAGGCCCCACCAGCCGACGTCAAAGCGGTGATTCTCGGCAAAGAGGCGGGCGGCCGCCATCAGGGCGAGTATCCACCACCACAGCCCGTAGCCCCAGAGAATCAGGCCACCCACTACGCCCAGCAGGACTGCGGCCGAATGCGCGCCCGCCCCTGCGTGGAACCAAGCGGGGTCGAAGTCCTTGGCGAGTTCCACCAGGGCAAGCGAGCCAGTGCCGAGCGGACCGATGGCGATGTTCGCCGAAGCCGCCTGGGTGTTGGGGGGAAGGCCGTGTATGGCGAAGCGCTGGAAGACGAGTGCCAGGACCGAGAGGGCGATCGGCACCGAAAGTGCGAAGCTGACCATGGAGATCACCCAAACCGCTTCGCGATAACCCGGAGGCAGGATCCCGATCAGGAGGCCGCCCGAGGCCGCGGCGACTTCGGAAGGAACCAGCGGGAGCAACCAAAAGACCGATACTTCGGCCTCTTTCCCGGAGTGGCGTGTGAACATGTAATAGGGGACGGCGAGACCGGAGAGCGCCGCCATTGCCACGTCGATGCCCCATGCCCCGGTGAGTCCGATTACCGGGACGTGGTGCAGTAGCCGCGGCAGGTAGACCGCCGATGCGTTGACCAGAGTGGCGAAGCCCATCGGGACGGCTCCGAAGAAGAGCGCGTCACGGGGATGTTCCAGATCGCGAAGGAGCTGCCGGCGGTCGTGGTGCAGACGGGCTGCGTAGAGGCCGGTCAGGACGGCGAAGAGGGCCGCATTGACGACGAAAAGAGCCATCCCCAGCCAGCGCACCGGAGTGGCACTGGACAGGTGGGCGGCAACCACGGAAGTGATGCCGGTGCCCATGGTGGCGGTGAAGAGTGCGGGTGGGATGCGGGTCGGTACACGGAGTTGCTTCATGGATCCAATCATCGGCGATGTGATTTTATAAATCAAATGAAAGTCCTCTTGTCTTTCTATAAGAATCTAATATAATCGGGGCACGGGCAAGTACTACCGCTGGAGGAGCATTGGATAACCCCAGGCCACAACTTGATCAGCTGCTGACGTTCCACAAGGTGGCCACACTTGGCTCCATCTCGGCCGCGGCCGACGAGATGGGATTATCCCAGCCGGCCATCTCGGTGCAGATGCGCAATCTCGCCACGGCAATAGGAGAGCCGATCCTTCGACGGCACAAAGGTGGAGTCGCTCTCACTCCGGCCGGCAGGGCGCTGGTTCCGTACGCCGCAAACCTGGCCAGGAGCTACGCCTCGACGTGTGACTTCGTCGACTCGTTGCGCTCACTGCTGACAGGCTCCATCTCAATAGCCTCGTCCAACACGATTGCCGCGCACCTGCTCCCCGGGTTCGTGGCGCGATTCATCGCACTCCACCCCGATATCACTCTGTCCGTGTCGGCGACCAACTCCCAAGGGGTGATCGACGGCATCCGCTCCCTGGGGGCGGACGTCGGCTTCGTTGAAGGTCCGGTGCGGGAGTTCGGGGAAGATTTGGAGACCTACGTCATCGGAGGCGACAGCCTGGTGCTGGTTTACTCGGAGTCCTTCGCTCAGGCTTCGAACTTGCTCTCGCCCGCCGAGCTGGTCGCCCAACTCCCCTTCATCTTCCGCGAACACGGGTCGGGAACCAGGAGGGTCTCCGAGGAGGCCCTGGCCTCCCTGGGTGTGACGCCACGCAAGGTCCTGGAGTTGGCCGGGACCGAGGCGGTCAAGGAGGCCGTAGTCGACGGTTATGGCGTGGCCCTGCTCTCCTCACTGGTGGTGAAGCGCGAGGTGGAGATGGGTTACCTCCACCAGCTGGACCTGGGGCTGGAGGAGTTGAGGCGCAACTTCTGCATGGTTCTCCCAGCCAACGAGCAGCGCTCTCGTGCGCTGGAGGCCTTCGTCGGCACGGTGCTGCAGGGCGCGGAGCATGGAGGCGAACCGCTGTGAGCGACGGTGCGGCGATAATGGGAATCGGAGTCGACCTGGTGGAGCACCAGCGCATGGCCGAACTCATCGCTCGGCGTCCCCGGGTGCTCGAGCGCTTGTTCACACCTGCCGAGCTGGAGTACGCCGATCGATTCAAGGGAGATGGACGGGTGGCCAGGTTGGCCGCGCGCTTCGCGGCCAAGGAGGCGGTCTCGAAGGCCCTGGGAATCAACCTCTTCTCGGTGGCCCTTCGCGAGATATCGGTCGTGCCTTCATCCGGTGGCGCCCCGGCCGTACTCTTGCAAGGGCGCTGTCGCGAGCTGGCTAGGTTGAAGGGAGTGGAGCACGTGAGCCTCTCCATCTCCCATGAGCGGTCCAACTCGATCGCATTCGCGGTGGCCTTCGGTCATCACGGAGGAGAGCGCCCCGCTTACTGAGAGCCGGCCCGGGGGCGCTTCGGGCACCCCTTCCAGGAGCGCCTAAGAGATGTTGCCTGTCTACGACGTTCAACAGATGAGGGAGATGGACGCGCGCCTGGCTGCGGCCAGCTCGCTCGATGCCGTCATCGCCCGCGCCGGCTATGGAATCGCTTTGCTCGCCGTGAAGATGCTTGGTGACGCCTACGGCAAGCGGGTGAGCGTTCTCGCCGGAAAGGGGAACAACGGTAACGACGGGCGTGCGGCCGCACGCGTTCTCACCGCCTGGGGCGCCAAGGCCGAGGTGCTTGACTACCCCGATGTGGATGCCACCCGGCTGGCGGGAGCGGATCTGGTGATCGACGCCGTCTTCGGCTTCGGCTACCGAGGCGGTTTCCCTGGCATCGGGGCGCCTCCGGGGGTTCCGCTACTGGCGGTGGACGTCCCGAGCGGCCTCGAGGCAGCAAGCGGGCGGGCTGCGGAGGCCACGCGCGCGGCGGATGTGACGCTCTCCCTGGTCGGCCTCAAGGCGGGCCAGCTGCTCGGCGATGGTCCGGCACTCATGGGCGAGACGTACCTTTACCGCCTGGTAGGAGAGCTGCCCGAGGTGGAGACTTCGGGCAGGCTGGTGGAGCCGGAGGACATCCGGATGCCCCGCCGTTCCGTCGCATCGCACAAGTGGTCGACGGGCCTAGCCATGCTTGCGGGCTCTGCGGGAATGATGGGAGCGGCCGCCTTCGCCTCGGCGGCAGCCCTGGCGGGAGGTGCGGGAATCGTCCACCTGCTGACCGAGGATCCCTCGACGGCCAACCTGGCGATGGCTTCGCTCGCCTCGGGAACGGTTTCGGTGAGCGCGCGTTTCACGGGCTCCGGCTGGGAGCCGGAACCCGACCTTTCGAGGTACAAGGCGATAATCATCGGACCTGGCCGGGGCCGGGGGGCGGGGGCCGAGTTGTCTGTGCTGGCCCGGCGCTATGCCGGGCCGGTCGTGGTCGATGCGGATGCAATAACTGCCATTGCCGCCGACCCGCGTCTGGCCGGTCTCATTGCCGAACGTTCCGGGCCAACCGTTCTGACCCCCCACGGCGCCGAACTCTCCCGGCTGGCAAAGGCGCTGGGCTCGGGAACCGACCATGACTCGCTGGCGCGCCTGGCGGCGCGTGGAGGGTTCCACCTGCTGGTGAAAGGCTATCCCACCCGGGTTTACACCCCTTTGGGGGGCTTCCTGGCCATTCCGGCCAACGGTCCGGCCCTTGCGAGCGCGGGGACCGGAGACGTATTGGCCGGGCTGCTGGGCGCGCGTCTCGCACAAGGGGGGGACATCGAGGCGGCCATTTGCGAGGCGGTCGTCGCGCACGGGCTGGCCGCTCAGTTGGAGGGGACGGAACCGGCAACCGCCGCCAGGGTCCTCGCCCGGGTTCCAGAAGCCGTGGAGCTCCTTCGCGCCTTCCCTGCACGCAAGTGGTCGGTTCCCTTCCATCCCGTCGGGGCCCACGGACCACTGTATTTCCCGAGCCAGAGCAGAATTGATTGGAGGCGCCGATGAGCGCCGACCTGCGTCCGGCCTGGGCTGAGGTGAGCAAGAGCGCGCTGGCCGGAAACTACTCCCGCCTGTCCCGGCTGGCCGCTCCGGCCGGCGTCATGGCGGTCGTGAAGGCGGACGCCTACGGCCACGGCGCGGTGGCGACAGCCGGCGTGCTCTTCGAGGCCGGTTGCCGCCGCTTCGCGGTTGCCTTGGTCGACGAGGGCGTGGAGCTGCGCAGGGCGGGGATCGACGGGGAGATACTGGTGCTGTCCGAAGTGCCACCCGAGACGCTGGAGGTGGCCCGCTCCGAGGGCATCTCCGTGACCGTCTACACCCCGGCGGCCGCCAAGCTCGCCGCGGCGCAGCCGGATGACCTTCTGGTGCACCTGAAGCTGGATACGGGCATGTACAGAGTTGGCGCACGTCTGGAGGAGCTGGCCGAAATCGCCGAGCACCTGCGTGGCCGCGAGCTACAGGGGTTCTGGAGTCACTTCGCGGTGGCGGACGAGGAGAGTCCGGAGAGCCGGGAGTTCACGTCGCTGCAGCTTTGCCGTTTCGAGGACGGCCTTGCCAGGCTGGCCAAGCTGGGGGTCACCCCGAAAGAACGCCACATCGCCAATACCGCCGGCCTTCTCTATCATCCCTCCTCTCATTATGACCGGGTGAGGGTCGGGCTGGGTATCTACGGCTACCATCCCGGCTCCGACCGGTCCGGGGTGCAGCTGGTTCCCGCCCTCTCGCTCGTCTCCAAAGTTGCCTTTGTCAAGGAGGTGGAGGAGGGGGAGAGGCCGAGCTACGGCAGGCGCCGCCCGTTGACTACGCGCTCCAAGGTGGCCACCGTGCCCATCGGATACGCCGACGGGGTGCCCAGAGCGCTTTTCACCGGTGGTGGCGAGGTCCTGATCGCCGGAAGGCGGCATCCCCTTGCCGGGATGGTCACCATGGATCAGCTCGTCATCGACCTTGGGCCCGACTCCGACGTACAGCCCGGGGACGAAGTGGTGCTCATCGGGGCCTCCGGTGAGGAGAGAATCGGCGCCGACGAGTGGGCGCAGCGAACCGGCACGATTACCTGGGAGGTCCTTTGCGGGATCTCCAAGCGCATCCCGCGCCGCCTGGTGGAGGAGTGCCGTGGATGAGCCGGTCACGACTCTGCAGGCACTGGCCGCGGAAGCCGCCGTCTGCCGCCGCTGCCGCCTGGCCGGGACGCGCACCAACGTTGTCTTCGGCATGGGTAGCCCTGCCAGCCCTCTCGTGTTCGTGGGAGAAGGACCGGGCGCTCAGGAGGACGCCACCGGTCTGCCTTTCGTGGGCCGCTCCGGCCGGCTGTTGGACACTCTCATAGAGCAGGAGCTGGGTGTCACCCGGGCCTCGCTCTACATTGCCAACATCGTCAAGTGCCGCCCTCCCGGCAACCGTAATCCGCAGCCCGACGAGGTGGAGTCGTGCACGCCCTACCTGGAGGCGCAGCTCGAGACGATCGCACCGGAACTGGTGGTCGCCCTGGGGGCGGTGGCCGCCCGCTTCCTGATCAGCCCGGACCTGCAAATCACCTCGGCGCGCGGCAAGTTCTTCCAGACCCGCTTTGGCACGGTCATGCCCACCTTCCACCCCTCCTACGGCCTGCGCCAGGGAGGCAGCGCGGTGACAGCCATGCGTGCCGACATGACCACGGCCAAGCTGTTCCTGAAGGAGCGAGGCCGATGGAGCTAGGGCCGGTGCTGGGTGAGGCCGTCTCCGATTCGGAGGAGCGGACCGAGGAGCTGGGCGAGGCACTCGGCTCGGTTCTTGCAGCAGGAGATGTCGTCCTGTTGATCGGGGATCTGGGTGCGGGCAAGACCGCATTCACGCGTGGGATCGCCCGGGGGCTGGGGATCACCGGGCGCGTCACCTCCCCGACCTTCGTCATTGTGCGGCAATACCAGGGGAGGCTTCCCCTTGTGCATGCCGACCTCTATCGCCTGGAGGAGGGCGACGCCTTCGCCATCGACATGCTCGAACTCGGCGAGGCCGGTTACGTGACGGTCATAGAGTGGGGTGACCGCTCGGCGGGCATCTTTGCCGTGCACGATCCCCTCGCAGTCTCCGTTGAAGTAGATGGGGCGCAACGGCGCACCATCGCCTTCTCAGGCAGCGCCGATCGCTGGGGTGGGAGGTTGGCCGCAGCCGGCCTTTCGGAGGTGGCCCGCGGCGCCGGGGCGTAGGCTCTTTCGTGATCCGGACCGGGCCCGCCGGGCAGGGTGCCGAACAGGAAGGTGTGCAAGGTGGCTGGAGCGCCAAAGCTTATCGTGGCGGTCGACACGGTTACCGAGCCCGCCACGCTGGCGCTCTTCGATGGGCAAAGGCCGCTCCTGGTCCATCAGATCTTCGGGGCGCGCATGGTCTTGGCCGAACTGGGCAACTTCCTGGCCCGTGTCGTCGCGGTAGCCGCCGGCGCCGGCGAGCCAATCTCATCGGTTGCCGTCTCCGTGGGGCCGGGAGGATTTTCGGGAAGCCGCATCGGCGTAGCCGCGGCAAAGTCGTTCGCCAAGGCCAGAGGCGCTCGGGTACTGGTCTTCGACCATCTCGAGGCGCTTGGGCACGCTGCGGCGGCCGAGCTCGGCCGGGACAGGCCCCTGGTGGTGTTGGATGACGCCCGCCGGGGCCAATGGCACATGCTCTTGATGGGCGAGCCGGGGAGCTCCAGCAAGACGCTGGATACCCTGGAGTGCGAGCGGCACCTGGCCGCGCTCGGCCCTTGCCGGGTGGTCGCATGCAGCGAGGGAATTGCGGGCAGAGTTGCCGGCCTCGCCCAGGTCGAGCTGGCTGCCGATGCATTCGCCCGGTTGGCCGGAAGTCCGCTCGGCGCCTATCTGGCTTCGCTAGCCGTCGTGCGTGAGCTGATCGAACCCGAGTCCGTAGAGGTCCGCTACGTCCGTGAATACGAGGCGGTAGCCAAGTTCCCACCAAGAGATGGCGCTTAAGCGGCGCCAATCGCTCGGCGGCGGGCTGGTCGAGGAGACACTGCGCTTCGCCGTGCCCACCCTCTTCACGCTGGTGGCTGAGCCGGCCTTCCTGGCCGCGGACTCCATAATCGTGGGCCATCTGGGAGTGGCCCAGCTTGCGGCGCTCGGCGCCGCCGCGGCCATCCTTACGCTGGTCACCTCGTCCTTCATCGTGCTCGCGTACGGGACCACGGCCCGAGTCTCACGGCTGGTGGGCGAGGGTCGCCACGCGGAGGCGGCCAAGCTCGGGAACTCGGCACTGGTGGCGGGAGCCATCATCGGCACTGTTGTCGCCGTGGTCTTGGCGGTGTTTGGGAGATGGCTGCTCACCTTCTTCAGCGTGCCCGCCGCGGCCTTTCCCTTTGCCCGGACCTACCTGGAGATCTCCTTATTCGGGGTCCCATTCCAGCTGATGAGCCTTGGGGGACTGGGGACGATGCGCGGGCTCGGCGACGCCAAGGGGCCGCTCTACGTCCAGGTCGCGGGCTACCTGTTGAACATCGTCCTCAACTTCTCGCTGGTGTACGGCGTGGGCATGGGAATCGCCGGTTCCGCGCTGGGGACGGTGGTCTCTCAGGCCTTGGTCGCCGCGGGGTACCTGTGGCTGGTGGCCTTGGCCCACCGGCGCACCGGCGGTACCAGGTTTGCCGACTTCGCCTCGGTGGTTGAGGTCTTCTCCGCGGGCGGTCCGCTCATCGTCCGTACCGCGGCGCTGCGCGTGGCGATCCTGTTGGCCATCTGGGTGGCCGAGGGACAGGGGACGGTTGCCCTGGCGGCGTTCAGCGCCTCGATGACCATTTGGATGGTGCTGGCCTTCCTACTCGACGCCGTGGCGATCGCTGCCCAGACCAGCTTCGCACGCTCCTTGGGGGCCGGTGAGCTCGAGGAGGCGCGACGTGCCACCGGTGTCTTCGTGCGCCTTTCGATCGTCTTCGGCCTGGCCACGGGAGCGGTGGTGATGGTAACGGCGGGAATCCTACCGGCGGCCTTCACCACCGACCCGGCCACCAGGTCCACCATGACCGAGCTGTTGCGCATCGTGGCGGCGCTCCAGCCGGTGGCCTCTCTGGTCTTCATGCTGGACGGAATCCTTATCGGGCTCGGCGACTTCGGATACCTCGCCTGGGCCTCGCTTGCCTCGCTCGCCGCCTTCCTGCCGGCGGCGCTCTCGGTCCACTTCGCCCTCGACACGCCGGCGAACTTGTGGATCGCCTTCGGAATCCTCACCCTCGCTCGCGCGGCGACGCTCTCGGCCCGTGTAGCGCGCCGGGACTGGTCGAGCGCTTGAGCGCTGCCGCCCCGCCAATCTCCCGGCCGGACGTAGAATGAGGTCGGGCCGGGGACAATCGCCTGGCACGAACAGGGTTCCACGCGAGATGGCAAGCAGCACAGCTCCCTTCAGCGCTTCGGTGAGGCCGGGCGACCTGCGCGTCGACCCGATGCGCAGGCGCGACCTGAACAAAGTTCTCGAGATTGAGCGCAAGGTCTACCCCACCCCCTGGACGATGAACGTCTTTCTTTCCGAGCTTTCCTACAAGAAGGAGCGCTCCTACTCGGTGGCCCGCTTGGGTGCCGAGGTGGTGGGCTACTCGGGGGTCATGTACGTGCTCGAGGACGCCCACATCACCAACATTGCGGTCGACCCCGACTACCATCGCCGCCACGTCGGCTCGGCGCTCATGTACTCACTCATTCTCGAGGCGCTCGACGCGGGGGCGAAGAACCTCACCCTGGAGGTCCGGGTCTCCAATCCAGGTGCCCAGCGCATGTATCAGAGCTTCGGGTTCATGCCCGTGGGTGTGCGCAAGGGGTATTACCAGGAGAACAACGAGGACGCCATCATCATGTGGGCCTACGACATCGACACTCCCGAGTATGCGGCGCGCCTCGAGCGCCTGGCGCAGGAGAGGGGACTGGGAGCCAGGCGAGGACGTCGCCGCTGGTTCCCCTGACGGGCCAAATCCGTCGGCCTCTACGGGCAATTAGCGTGGTGGTGTGAGCGGACTGATCCTGGGAATCGAGACATCGTGCGACGAGACGGCGGCCGCCCTGGTGGACACCTCCGGCCGGGCCCTCTCCTCGGTCATCTCCTCCCAGATCTCCCTGCACCGGGATTTTGGCGGGGTGGTTCCTGAGCTTGCCTCCCGCGAGCACGCCAAAGTCATCCTTTCGGTGATCACTCGGGCCTTCACCGATGCCGGCCGCGAGTTCTCCTCGGCTGGGCTGGAGGCGGTGGCGGTCACAAAGGGTCCCGGGCTGGCCGGATCGCTGATGGTGGGTGTGGCTGCGGCCAAGGCCCTCTCCATCGGGTGGGAGGTGCCCCTGGTTGGGGTCAATCACCTCGAGGGCCACATCTTCGCGATCGAGCTCGACTATCCCGAGGTGCATTTCCCCATGGCCACGCTGGTCGTCTCCGGGGGGCACACCATGATAGTGAGGGCCGAGCGCCGCGGAGAGTACGACGTTCTTGGTGAGACGGTGGACGACGCCGCCGGGGAGGCGTTCGACAAGGTCGCCAGGCTTCTCGGGCTGGGATATCCGGGCGGGCCGGAAATCGAGCGCCTGTCCATAGCCGGAGATCCTTTCGCCGTACGCTTTCCTCGGGCCAAGACCAAGAGCGAGTACGACTTCTCCTTTTCGGGCCCCAAGACGGCTGTGGCCAATTATGTGAAGAGCCACCCCGGCGCGGCCGGCGCCGATGTGGCGGCCGCCTTCCAGTCCTCGGTGGTGGAGACCCTGGTGGAAAAGACGGTGGCGGCGGCGATCGCCTCGGGCTGCGCCTCGGTCGGTCTCTCCGGGGGGGTCGGGGCCAACACCTTGCTGCGGGCACGCCTGGCGGAGGAGGGCGAGCGGGCGGGCTTAGCCGTGTACGTCCCGGCCAAGCAAGACTGCACCGACAACGGCGCGATGATCGCCGCCGCGGGCCGCTTCCTGCTGGAGCGCTTCGGGCCATCGGACCCGGAGCTTGACGCCATGCCCTCCCTGCGCCTGGCCTGATGCCCGTCGCCGAATCCATTAGCACTCAATGGATGAGAGTGCTAAAAGAGGCGCTATAGTGAAACCAAATCCACGAAACAAGGAGGCTATGCGAGGCATGCAGCTTCACCCCCTAGACGACCGTATCGTTGTCCGTCCGGCTCAGTCCGAAGAGCGGACCGCCTCTGGTCTCGTAATTCCCGATACCGCTAAGGAGAAGCCCCAGCAGGGCGAAGTCATCGCCGTCGGCCCCGGCCGCCGGGCTGACAACACCGGTGAGATCATCAAGCTCGACATCGCTGTGGGCGACACCGTCGTCTACTCGAAGTTCGGTGGCACGGAGATCACCGTGGACGGCGAGGACCTTCTCATCCTTTCCTCCCGTGACGTTCTGGCCAAGGTATCCCGCTAATGACCAAGATCCTCAAGTTCGACGAGAACGCCCGGCGCTCTCTCGAGGCCGGAGTCAACAAGCTCGCAGACACCGTGCGGGTGACGCTTGGCCCCAAGGGCCGAAACGTGGTGCTGGCCAAGAAGTTCGGCGCCCCTACCATTACCAACGACGGTGTCTCGATCGCCCGTGAGATCGAGCTGGAAGACCCCTATGAGAACATGGGCGCCCAGCTGGTCAAAGAGGTTGCGACCAAGACTAACGACGTTGCCGGCGACGGCACCACCACCGCCACCGTCCTGGCCCAGGCACTGATCCGTGAAGGACTGCGCAACGTGGCCGCCGGTGCGAACCCGATGGGCCTAAAGCGCGGCATCGAGAAGGCGGTTGTGGCCGCGGTCGAATCGATCGCACGCCAGGCCAAGCCAGTCGAGGGCAAGTCAGACTTCGCCCAGGTCGCGGCGATCTCGGCTGCCGACCAGAGCATCGGGGACGTGCTCGCCGATGCCATCGACCGCGTTGGCAAGGATGGCACGGTCTCGGTCGAAGAGTCGAACACCTTCGGGCTCGAACTGGAGTTCACCGAGGGCATGCAGTTCGACAAGGGATACCTTTCCCCGTACTTCGTGACCAACCAGGATCGCCAGGAGGCGGTACTGGATGACCCCTACATCCTCTTCTACGCGGCCAAGATCTCCTCGGTGAACGAGGTCCTGCCCGTGCTCGAGAAGGTCATGCAGGCCGGCAAGGGCCTGGTCATCGTGGCCGAGGATATCGAGGGTGAGGCGCTGGCCACCTTGGTGGTCAACAAGATTCGCGGCACCTTCTCCTCGATCGCGGTCAAGGCCCCCGGCTTCGGCGAGCGTCGCAAGGCGATGCTCCAGGACATGGCCATTCTCACCGGCGGACAGGTCATAGCCGAAGAGGTTGGCCTCAAGCTGGAGAGCGTCACGCTCGACCTACTGGGCCGTGCCCGCCGGATCGAGGTAACCAAAGACGAAACCAAGATCGTCGGCGGTTACGGCGACAAGGCCGAGGTGGACGGGCGCATCGCCCAGATTCGCCGTGAGATCGACGACACCGACTCTGACTGGGATCGCGAGAAGCTCCAGGAGCGCCTGGCCAAGCTTGCCGGCGGTGTCGCGGTTGTCAAGGTGGGCGCGGCCACCGAAGTGGAACTGAAGGAGAAGAAGCATCGCATTGAGGACGCCCTTTCGGCGACCCGTGCCGCGATCGAGGAGGGGATTGTCGCCGGTGGCGGCACCGCACTGCTCCGTTCGCGCGCCGATGTAGAGGCTCTTGCCGCTTCGCTGACCGGCGACGAGGCCACCGGTGCCATCCTGGTTGCCAAGGCTCTCGAGGAGCCGGTCCGCTGGATCGCCAACAACGCCGGCTTCGAAGGCGCTGTCGTGGTCGAGCGAGTCGGGTCCGAGATCGGCTCGGTCGGCTTCAACGCCCGTACCGGGGTTTATGAGGATCTGGTCAAGGCGGGCGTCATCGACCCCGCCAAGGTGACCCGCTCGGCCCTGCAGAACGCTGCTTCCATCGCCGCGCTTCTGCTCACCACCGAGGCCCTGGTCGCCGAGAAGCCCGAGCCGGCAGGCTCGGCTCCGGCCATGCCCGGTGGCGGTGGAATGGGCGGGATGATGTAAGGCGGCAAAAGCGCCTTCCGGCCCAGCCGGAATCCCATGTGAAGGGCCCGGGCATCTGCCCGGGCCCTTGCATTTGCCCGTGCGTCGATCGGAAGTTCCAAACCCGCATTAGGTTTTCAGGTGCAGGGACGCCCGCCGTCACAGTTTGCTTGTGAGGCAGATTTGGGGGAGATAATCGAGCTTTCCAGCCGGTTTCGCCAGCTGGTACCGAGGCCAACCGGTTCACGGCGCGTCGGCCGCCCGGAATGGGTGGACGAGCTTGGCTCCTTGTTGCCCGAAAACCGCTACGCGGTGGCGCGCGCCTTCGAGCGCTCCCCCTCCATTCCAAGCTCGCGGCTGCGGACGCCGCCTCCTCCGCCTCAGGCCGGGCCACAGCGGCCCGCAGGAGTGCTGGCCATCCTGGTGGGAGTGGCCTTTTCGCCCGCGCTCGTCTTTACCCGGCGGACCGAGAGCCTAAAGGTGCACGCAGGGGAGATCGCCTTCCCGGGCGGCAAGGTCGAGCCTGGCGAGACACCTCTGGACGCCGCCGTGCGGGAGAGCTACGAGGAGATAGGCGTCGAGCCGGAGAACATCGAGCTGGTGGGCCCGATCACTGAGCTTTCCACCGCTTCCAGCGGCGTGTCCATGACCGCCTTCCTGGGCGTCTCCGAGGTGGCCGCCCCCCAGTACTTCAAGAGCGAGGGGGAGGTGGACGCCGTGATGGAGGTGTCGATCCGCACTCTGCTCGCACCCGGCGTCTACCACCGCGAGCTGTGGACCCGCGGCTCGGAGGTCCGAGAGATGCACTTCTTCGCGCTCGAGGAGGATCTGGTCTGGGGCGCGACCGGGTTCATCACCATTCAGCTGTTGCGGCGCATCTACCTCGGGCTTAGGCCCTTGGCGCGAGGCGAGGCCACAGGCGCTCCGCATTGAGCATAAGGACGGAATAGATATGGCGACGGTGACCTTCGAGGCCGAGACGCTCTCAGAACTGATACGCAAGATGAAGTCCTGGATAGGCGAGGCAGAGTCCGGCACCGGGCCGGGTGGATTCACCGGTGCGGTCGAGAAGACGACAGGGGCGACCTCCGAGCTGGCCAAGGCGGCTATCGAGCTGGTGGCAAACGCCGCGCCCGAGCCGATATCGTCCTCGGAGATCTTCAAGCGCCTCGCCTCGCTCGGCTTCGAGCTCTCCGACACGGCGCAGAAGACCATCGTCTCCACGCTTGACTCGCTCGCCCAGGACGGAGGCGACGAGGGGATCATCGAGCGGGTGGACAAAGCACGCGACGCCGCGATCTACGAGATGAGCCAGGCGGTGGCCCGCGGCGTTCTGCGAGTGCTGGGGCTCTGAGGCATTCCGGGCGGCATTCCTCCCTCCCGGGTGGAGTAGCGGGCCACGGAGTGGCGGCGTTGCGTTCTCAAGAATCGGATCAACCCAGGCGGGTGGGAGTCCTCACCCGGGTGAAGGCCGGAAAGCCAGGTGGCAGGCTCCGGCCGGTTGTCGAGAGGCAACGGGCTGAGCGGAGCGTCAGGAGCCGCTTTGGAGGGAGCAAGCGTGCGGACCGTAGGGCCCACCGAGCCCGATTCCTGCAGCCTCGTCAGTAAAGAAGGCTCGTATTAGCCCTGACTTACGACGGTTTGGACATGAACTACCTGCTCACTGGCTTGGCAGCGCCCAAGTTCTGCCTACTTGAGGCGTAGGGGGATGGGTTTGCCGATGAGCTCGAAGACCCGCCGCTGGGTCGGGGTGGGTTCGGAGAGCTTGTCGAAGGTGACGCCGGTGCCGGCGA
>JAJYNL010000025.1 GCA_021786375.1 Actinomycetes bacterium | reverse complement strand
TACTGGCAAGGCAGGGAGTCAAAGATCATCTGACGCGCCAGGCTGCTGTCCAGCGTTGGCATCGTGGTCAGCCCTTTATGGGCGGATCCACTTGTACCTTTCCGGAGCGCGTGACCCTCGCCGAATCGGCCGCCCTTGCAAAGGGCGCCCCGCGCACCGGGTGTGGCGAGAATTTAGTTGCGCTGCCCAAGCCTGCCTAAGCTGCCGACCAGGAGGCTCGCTATGACAGAGATTGCGGACCCTCACCAAAGGGTTGTCGTAGGTTTTGACGGGTCGGAACCGGCGCGACTGGCGCTGGATTGGGCGGCCCAATACGCCGCACGCATTGGTGCGGTTCTCGAGCCCGTCTACGCCTACGGACCGCCGTCGGGATTGGTCCTGACGCCGGGATCGCTGGACCACGAGATCTACCGGGAGGCCGCCCAGTTTCTCGAGGGGGCCGTTAAGTCGGCGCTCAAGGACTTGGGTGTCCAAGTTCGGCCAAGGGCGGTTCAGGGGCGTGCGTCCCCGGTCCTGTTGGAGGCAAGCGAGGGCGCGGCGCTTTTGGCCGTCGGAACCCGCGGTGCGGGCGGTTTCCCTGGCCTGAGACTTGGGTCGGTGGCTTCCCACTGCGTCCACCACGCGACATGCCCGGTGACGGTGATTCCAGCGCCCTAGAGGGAAGGCAAGCGCGCCGTGGCCAGTAGGGCCTCGCCCCGACGTTGCGCTCCGCTGCAATCGGCAGCTCTCTATTTCGAGGCCACCGGGGCGCAGCAGCCAACCTCCGACAGCCGATCCAGCTGGTCGAGTGCTTGATGTGCTTCGACGTACGCGTCTGCGGCTGGGTTCGTCTGGCAGGGCATTTTGCCGAGCGATGCTGCGGCGCGAGCGAGCTGCACCAGCACATCACCCGCGGCTTCCCTGGGAATGGTGACCCTTGCGCCTCGGTAGTTGCTCAGAATTGCCTGTATTGCTTTGGGGAGCCGCTTGACGTCGATAGCCCCATCTCCTAGCCGATAGGGAAGCTTCCATGTCGTGGGACGGCTCGCATCGTCGATGAAGGCGAAGCATTGAGCGGGAAGCCGGTACTTGGGGTGGAGCAACGTTGCGAATCCCGGTTGCGGGGTCACTGTCGCGCCGATGCCGTCAAAGTTCGAAATGGTCCCGCCCACAGGTTGCGGCCGCGTCCTGTAGATTCCGTGGGCTGAAAGCCACCACAAATCCAGCTGCGGCTCGATCGAGGCAAGGCTGACAAGCACGCGGTCCCTAAGGCCCCCGTCATGGACGTCCGCGGCGTAGAGGATGCTCCCGTCGCTAACCGCAATGGTTTCAACCTTTTGCACCGCGGCATAGCGGCGCGCCTGTTCAAGTGCCGAATGGACGGATTGCCGATTCCATGCCAGCGCGCCCGGCCTCTTGGTCTCGAGGACAAGTCTCTTTATGCCCAAATCTGAAAGGATCAGGTCTGCGCGGCCGATTTGCAGATTGACGTCGGAAAGTTGCCAGTCGAGTACCCCCGTGAAGAGATCCTCCAAGATGTTCTCGGCGATCTTCTCAACCGGGGCGTCGAAGAGAGCCTGCCCAAGGCGTTGTGTGCGGCGTTCAACAAATACGTGCCAGTTGGCCTGAATACGTTCGACGCATTTCCGGTAGGACGCCAATTCCAAATACTCATCCTCGTGAGTTGACGCCACGGCAGCCACCTACCTCCATTCCGAGTATGCCATCGGACCGTCGTCGGAATCCAAGCGCATCGAGATTCGTTCCATCGTTTGCTGGCTCGGGATCCCGGGTGGCCAGTATTGGCGCGGGTTCGGCATTTCGTGCCGGCGCAAGGGAATGCCATGCGGCAGGATTCCCGCAATGGATCTTGCGGTCCCCCGTCTTGCCCTCGGGGAGTGACGGGCTTGGCGGTCGGCTCCCCCGTGGCCAAAGTATGGTAGGCGACTCTGCGTAGCATGTCGTGCCACGGTATCAGTGAAGTCCTGGCGACGATATGCCAGCCGTCTGCCGGGACCTCGTACAAGGGGTGGTGCCCCCCCTGGGACTCGAACCCAGAACCCACGGATTAAAAGTCCGTTGCGCTAACCAATTGCGCCAGGAGGGCCAGCTAAAGGGCGTGCCGTGAGGCGACGCTCCAAGCTCTCCCCAGAATTTAGCCTCGTCCAGGGTCGATGTCAGCACCCGAGTATGTGCCGGGCCTGCAACTGGAACTGGCGTTCGAGCGTCGCAGCACGCGAATTAATTTGCGGTTCAGCTTTTCCCATTAGAACGTCAGAACAATGAATACGTTCCCCCAGTCCCCCCGGGGCAGAACGGTGACCCGGCGCGAATACCAGTTCCGCGGGGTGCCACGCCCACCGAGGGCTCCTGGTGCGAGCTCACCCTCGCTCCCGCCGTCGGTAGAGAACGTTCTCGAAGAGATGATCACCCCCAGTCGTGACGACCTGGGGCCAAAGCGGCGCGTGCTTGCCAACACCCGCCTGACGGCGCTGGTCGGGCTGGTGGTCTTTGTCGAGCTGTTGCTGATCGGAATCACAGTGCCGGCCATCGGCCCGCTGCTGCCATACCACGTGATACTCGGCTTTGCTCTAATCCCACCCCTCCTCGTAAAGCTGGTCTCCACCTCCTATAGGTTTGCCCGTTACTACACGAGGAGCCCTCGCTACTACGCCGCAGGCCCTCCGCAACCCCTTCTAAGGGTTGCGGCGCCACTTCTTATCATTGCGACTGTCGTGCTGATCGGCTCGGGAGTGGAGCTGATGCTGAAGGGTCCGACCGCAGTGTCCACGCAAACCTGGCGTGGAATCCATCAGGCCTCCTTCGTACTTTGGTTCATCCTCGCCGCGGTGCACATCGTGGCGTATTTCCCAAAGGCCGCCTACCAGGGTGGCCGAGATCTCGGACTGCGCAGCTTGGGCAAGATCCGCTTCTCCTCCGTACGTGTCGCGGGTTCGGGTGGGCGTATCCTGGTAGCGGTAGCTGCGGTGCTTTTCGGCGTGCTCCTCGCTGCCTTGGGTTATCACACCATTGCCCCTTGGCAGCACTTCTTTGCACAGGTCCGGATCGGCCGCTAAGCGGGCCCATGCCCGCACACCCATCGCGGTGACACGAAAGAGAGGGCCGCGACCAAGTCGCGGCCCTCTCTTTCTTTGTATGGTCGCCGGAACGGCTACTTCTTGGTCTCCCAAAAGATCTCGGCGATGCGATCGATCCCGGCGAGCAGGTCGTCTGCCACGGCGATGTCGTTGGTGCGCTTCGCCTGGCTGGTCAGCTTCTTGGTCTTCCAGAAGACCTCATGCAGTTCGGGATACTTCTCCAGGTGGGCAGGCTGGAAGTACTGGTACCAGAGGACGTCCAGGTGATGGTTCACCTCGTCCGCCCGGTCTTCCTTGATTGAGATGGCACGTGCGCGGAAGTACTCGTCATCGCTGGCGTTGTACTTCTCCACGATCGCCCTGATCGACTGGGCCTCGACGCGTGCTTGGGCCGGGTCGTAGACGCCGCAGGGGAGGTCGCAGTGCGCGCTGGCGGTGCGGGGCTCAACAGCCTTGATGATCGTCTTGAACAGGTTCAATTTCAGTCCTCTCGTATTCCGGCCATTCGCCCCACGCGCGGGTACGCGACCAGGGGCGAACTTTCACCGATAGGTATATCGGATGCAATGTGAACTTTATGCCAAAGGCGGGGGTTAATTTGATCGCTTTGACCCAGGTTGTGGGCGTTAGCATTCTTCCAGATGCGACTCCTCTTCCGCATTCGCGTCGCCGGCCACAGTATGTTGCCCGTCCTGGCGCCCGGTGATCGGCTGCTTTGCGTTGGCGGGTTCAGGCGCTTCTTCTGTTCTCCCGGAGCCATAGTCGTCGCAAGGGCTCCGGTGCCGGAGAACCTTGTCGTGAAGCGGGTGTCGACCGTTCTTGCGGATGGCCGCTTCGAGGTCGAAGGGGATAATCGAGAGGTGTCGCGGGACTCGCGGCATTTCGGCAGCCTTTCGCCTCACGACTACGAGGGACGTGTTCTGTGCGCCTATTGGCCTTGGCCGAGGCTGCTTTGGCGCGGCTGATGCTCTCGGCCCCACGTGCGCGCTCTTTCGGCGGCGTCTATGCTTGCGCGCATGGAACAGCTTGAGTCCGACGTCAAGCGCATCACCGAACCCTCTTACCGCTCCGGGCTGGAGGCGTTGACCTCGGACGAGCTGCGGCGGCGCAAGGAGGAGGCGGAGGCGGTGGAGACGATGGTCTCCTATGCACGCCGCGTGGTCCAGGGAAGGCTGGACACGTTGCAGTTCGACGCGCAGCGCCTGGGTACGGAGACGCCCGCTACCGACGCCGTAACCGCCCTTAGTTCTGCGATCGGCAAGAACCTCGCTGGCGAGCGGGGATTCGGGCGCTTTGTCGATACGAACCTCCAGGACTCACAGGTGGAGGCGGTGGAGCAAGCTCTGCGAAGGATGCTCGCAACCGCTGAGCAAAGCCAAAACGCCAACGACGAGATCTCCAGAGCCACGTCTGCACTTTCGGCGGTCGAAGCGGAGATCTCCCGATGGCGCAAGGAGCTTTTCGTCGCGATTGATGCAATCCGCGCTGAGTTGGTCGTGCGCTACCGTGGTGACTCGGGTATGGTCGACGAGCTGCTCAAAAAAGTCATCCATCGCGACGCTTAGGGTCGGACTGCAAAGGCGCAGAAGATAGTACAGCCAAGGCGCCTAACATCGGTGGCGCGCCTTTTTTGCCGAGGATGAAACAACTTTCCCTCCAGTCTTGTTGAGGGTAGGGGTTTTCCTCTGGGGGATCTATGGCTAGGTCGATTGCATGACGAACTTCGCGGTTATCTCGCTCCATAGCTCGCCGCTCGAGCAGCCGGGCTCTGGAGACGGTGGCGGGATGAACGTTTACGTGCGTCAGCTCGGCTCGGCACTGGCGCGTATCGGGGCCTCCGTGAGCGTGTACACCAGGGCGACTTCTCCGAACGATCCGGCCGTGCTCGAAATCGAGCCAGGCCTGTCGGTCCATCATGTTCCAGCCGGCGACTTGATGCAGTTGCCCAAGGAGGAGCTTCCCGGCTTGGTCGAGGAGTTCAGCGAAAACGTGATCCAACGAGTTGCCATGGGCTGTGCCGAGCTTCCCGACGTGGTGCACGGGAACTACTGGCTTTCGGGCATTGTGGCGCATCGCCTCAAGCATCACTACGAAGTCCCGATGATGACCACCTTCCACACCCTTGAGCGCGTGAAAGCCCAGGGGCGTATTCGTCCGGACGACCTTGTTGGCGAGCAGGATCGCATTGCGGCCGAGGACCAGATTGCCTCGTGCTCCGACGTCGTGCTTGCATCGTGTGACCACGAGGCCGATGACCTTCGCCTCCATCTGGGTCTTGATCCCGATAGGATTCGGACCGTGGGACTCGGAGTGGACCACGCCCTTTTCGGCCACGGTGACAAGCTCGCGGCCCGACGGGCCGCCCGCCTTCCTGAGTCAGGGCCGATCGTTCTCTACGTCGGTCGGATTCAGCCTCTCAAGGGCCTCTACCTCGCGGTGCAGTCTTTTGAAAAGGTGCTCGAGCTGCACCCGGACTCCCACTTGGTGGTCGTAGGCGGCCCCTCCGGACATCTGGGTGAAGACGAGCTTTCACGCTGCCTTGCCCTGGCCCAGAGACGTGGCTTCGCCTCCCGTCTGATACTGCGGGATCCGGAGCCCCATCTACGGCTTGCCAGCTACTATCGGGCCTCCGACCTTGTCGTGGTGCCGTCGCGCACCGAGTCTTTTGGCCTGGTCGCGTTGGAGGCCATGGCCTGTGGAACACCGGTGGTGGCGGCGAGCGTCGGAGGGCTGAATTCCCTGGTGAAGCAGGGGCGTACGGGATTTCTGGTGAGTGAGCGCACCCCTGAAGCATTCGGCGGGGCCATGGTCAAGGCTCTTTCGGGCTACTTCCCTAACGGCAGGGCCCTGAACGCTGCGCTGGAGCTTTCTCGTGCCTATTCGTGGCGTCGCGCCGCTGCCGAGGTCTCCGCAATCGCCCAGGTGCTTGCGGCTCGCGAGCTCACCGAATGCGCCTGAGGCGCAGGAGTTCTGAGTTGCGATAAGGGGCTGCTTTTGGAGCGGCTCGATCATCCGGACTTGCTCTCGCTGTGCCTCTTGGCGACCCTGCCGCTCGAACTGGTTCTCGGCGAGCCTGTCTATGGCTTCCTTTGCGTTCGGGGGTGACGCCGATGGACATGGCCGTTTCTTTTTTCGCCTCCATGCGGCGTCCGTCGCTACGGAACGTGGATCGGGTGGCTTTAGCGGGAATTGTGCTGCGCTTCCCGCGGCCGAGGGAGTCCAGGGAGGCTCTCATTGCCCATCCCGAGCCGGAATGACAACTGTTGTGTGCGGCGCGTTCGGATGGGTGTGGCTCGTCCGGCCATGGAGTGCCACCCCTGATTCGCGCGAGGACCTTGCCAAATTGCTGCGGCGCCGACCACCAAGCCGACCATCGCACAAGACCAATGACGAAATCACCTGTAGCAAGCGATCCCCAGTGCGCGCAGCCTCGTGCAACGGTGTGCACCTAGGCCTCTATGGCCGTTTACATATGACTCCGTTGCCGAGCGTGCCGGCACCGCTCAAGGTTAATGTCTAGGTCATGGTGGAACTCTTGCTCGTTGGCTGCGGAAAGATGGGCAGGGCGCTGCTCGATGGGATAATCGCTTCCGGCACCGTGCCCCGCTCTGAAGTGGTGGTGGTCGAGCCGGGCCGTGCGGCGCGAGACTCAGTCGCCGCCACATACCCTGAGATCAGGCTGGCAGACGGCCCGGTGGCCGCCAGGACCTGCATCGTTGCCACCAAGCCCGGACAGGTGCCTGAGGTGGTTAGGTCGCTCGCCGGCGAGCCCCCTGAGCTTTTGATCTCGATAGCGGCAGGAGTGCCCACCGCCAAGCTCGAGGAGGCTCTCGCGTCCCCAAAGGCCGTTGTGAGGGCCATGCCGAACACCCCGGGGCAGATAGGCATGGGGGTGACAGCCATCAGTGCCGGATCGAACGCCGACCAATCCGCTATCGAGGAGGCTGCGAGGCTTCTGCGCGCGCTCGGCGAGGTGGTGACCGTGCCCGAATATCAGATGGACGCGGTGACGGCGATCTCTGGTTCGGGCCCCGCCTACGTCTATTACATCGTGGAAGCGATGGTGGATGCGGGAATCGAGCTGGGGCTGGGTGCAGAACTTGCCGCCAAGCTCGCTGTAGCCACATTTGCCGGGTCAGCCGAGCTTTTGGCCCGACGCCAGTACGACACCCGGTCGCTGCGCCTCGAGGTTTCCTCGCCCGCAGGCACCACCATTGCGGCCACCAATGCCTTCGACGTGGCCGGGGTCAGGGCCGGAATACGAGCCGGGGTTAGAGCCTGCTACGAGCGCAGTGCTCAATTGGGCATGGACTGACTTCCGGCGGCGGGTGCCTTGGGTTGAGGAGTTGCCGTTGTAGCGGCCACGAAGCCGAAGTAAATCACGGCAATCCCGATGACCAGGGTTACCGCGAAGGCGGTCATAGCCCCGAACACCGAGTTGAGCAGCCCGCTGGCTCCGGTGATGGCTGTGCCTATCGCGATAAGGGCGTTGGAAATTCGAAACCTGCCGGTATTGGTGCGCAGGAACGATAGCGCCGCTCCGGCGAAGACCACGATCGCTCCGAGGCCGGAGCCGACTCCGGCAAAGATGCGCGGCAACGGTCCGAAGACCTTGGACCCCTGGGCCAGCTGATGCAAGGGGAGGGGGTGCGTGAGAGGGGTGGCGACCATTATGCCCAGGGCAAGGAAGGAGAAGAGTACCACCGCCGCAGCGACCTTGTCCCCTATCCGCTGGCCGAAGTGAAGGTATACGGTTCCTAATGCGAGGTAGGGCACGTTGAGTATTGCCCCGAAGAGGAAGAAAGTTTTGAAGACCACCGGGTTCCAGCCCATCTGGGCTCCGAGGGCCAGGGCGAAAGCTGCAATGGCAAACATGGACAATGAAATCGACCAAGCCAACTCGTGCCGGCGTCTCTTGGCCAACCACCTCTCAAAGGTCGACATCGCGAAGATCAGTCCGAAGAGCGCGGCTATGGCAGCGGAGGCAACTTCCACCATGGCCTCAAAGTTAGACCTCCCGGTCGAAGCCCGCCTGCCGCTGTCGCGGAATCCGTACCGCGATGCCGACCGGATGAGTGGCCGTGCGACGATCGCGTTTGACATTGCCCGCAAACGCCGCTCGTTCGCGCCGCCGGAGCCAACGGAGAGGCCCGCCATCGGCGTCGAAGTGATTTGGGAGCCACGCCTACTAAGAGGTAAGTAAAGGAGACGCTAATAGATGCGTTGTGCGGTTCGATAGAATCGAGGAGCTGAGATTTGTCGCCACGGCCGGCGAACGATTCGCAATGGTTGGCAATCCTGTGGCGCGATCATCTCGCCTTTGGCGAGGAGGATGTGTTCGCGGCTCTTGGTTTGTCCGTTCCTCGGCCTGCCGATGGCGACGTGCGCGCCATCGGCAGCAATAGTTGGACGGCTGCAAATGAGGCTGTACGGCACCTCCGAGGTGCCGTACAAGCGGGGTTCAGGAGCGTGTCGACCTTGGAAGCCAAGGTCGGCTGTAGTTGGGAAAGAGGGCAGATGTCGGAAGAGTCGAGGATGATGCTTGGGACCAAGCGCTCGGCCGCTTCGCCCTCGAGCCGACCGGGTTCGGCTGGTGCGACCAAGCGATGGACGAAATAAGACGATGCCACTTGTAGCGGTCGGAATTTCGCAGGCGGAGCTTAAGGACGAAGACTTTTCCAGCTTCGCCATTCCGGATACCGCGATTGAGCCTACTCTGCGGTGCTTGGCATCAGCGGAGCTCGTCGATGAGGTGGTGCTGCTAACCACTTGCGCCCGTTCCGAAGTTCTTGCCGTGGTGGGTTCTTTCCACGCCGGCATCGACGCCATCATCGAGCGATTGGCCGACGCACTGGACGTGGGCCAGGAGAAGTTGGCCAAGTACGCCCACGTCTATTACGACGCCGGAGCAATTCGCCACCTCTTCAGGCTCGCCGGCGGATTGGAGTCCCAGATCCTGGGCGAATCTGAGATCATCGGGCAGGTCAGGCGCTCCTTTGTGAGGGCGCATGACCTGCAGACCACTGGCTCATACCTTGAACGGCTTTTCCAACGTTCACTCGAGGTGGGTAAGAAGGTTCGCACCGAGACCGCGATATCGCGTGGCACGACCTCATCCGCATACGCGGCCACCGAGCTCTTGACCCAAGTCCGGCCCGGTCTTGCCCGCGCGCTGGTCATCGGTGCCGGAGACATAGGTTCCAAGGTGGCTCAGGCGCTGGTGGAGCAAGGGGTGGAGGTCCACCTCGCAAATCGCACCGGCAACAGGGCCGATCAGGTCGCGCTCCTGCTCGGTGCGGAGAGCGTCCCGCTTGAGTTCGCGCTGGCCAACCTGGCCCGCTACGACGCCGCAGTCTTTGCCACTGGATCCACCAGCTACCTGGTCGAGAAGGAGGCCGTTGCGTCACTGATTGCCAAGGAGGAGCGTTCTCGCGATCTCGTGCTGATCGACCTGGGCATGCCACGAAACGTGGATCCGGAACTGGCGGAACTGGGGAGCGTCTCTTTGCTCGACCTCGAGTCGGTCTACTCGTACTTGGACGAGCAGATGGAGATCAGGCGGAGCCAAGTCGGCCTGGCGGAGGAGATCGTCGAGGCGGAAGTTGCCGACTTCGGCTCGAGGGCCGCCCAGAATGCCTCGATTGCCCCGACCATCGCCTCTTTCTACCAGATGGCCGAGAGTATCAAGCTTGCGGAACTCGCGCGCTTCCGCGCCAAGTTCTCCGACCTCGATCCGGCCCATGTGAAGGCAATCGAGGCCCTCGCGGGAGGAATCGTGGCGAAGGTGCTACACCAGCCGGTTTCCCGTTTGCGCGAGACAAACCTGGAGAGGGCGGAGAAGCTGGCCGAGGCGCTCAGCTACCTTTTCGACCTGTGAACCGGCCCATCAGGATTGCAACCCGGCAAAGCGAACTCGCCCTATGGCAAGCGCGCAGCGTGGGTGACTCCCTTGGCGTTCCATATGAGCTCGTTCCAATATCAACACACGGCGATCGCGATCTCAGCAGCCCCCTTGAGGTGATCGGCGGGCAGGGTGTCTTTGTCAAGGAGGTGCAGGCCGCGGTCTTGCGCCAAGAGGCGGACCTGGCGGTTCATTCAGCGAAGGATCTGCCCTCGGCCCAGGTAGAAGGACTGACCATCGTGGCCTGCCCACGGCGGGGCGACATGCGCGACTCTCTGGTCGGCGCGGGCCTGGATGAGCTGGAGAGCGGGTCGGTGGTGGCCACCGGATCAGCACGGCGTCGCGCACTTCTCTTGCGCAAACGGCCTGATCTCCAGGTTGTGCAGGCCCGGGGAAACATTAGGACTCGACTGGAGCGTCGCCAGGGTGCGAAGGCCGTCATGGTTGCATATGCCGCATTGGAGAGACTCGGGATTGGCGGCCAGGCGCGCCAGATCTTCGAGGTCGAGGATTTCTGCCCCCAGGTCGCGCAGGGTGCGATAGCCGTCGAGGCCCGAATCGGAGACCTGCGAACCCTGGAGGCGGTGGCCGGCATCGACGATCCCGCCACGACGGCTGAGGTCACGGCAGAGCGCGCGATGCTGGCGGAGCTGGGCACGGGTTGCACGCTGCCGGTAGGTGCCTACGCGCGAGCGCGCGATGGCTCCATCGAGATATACGCAATGATCGCCTCGCTCGACGGTCTCAGGATGGTGGAGACCAGCATGGGCGGAGCCGACCCCAAATCCGTTGGCGCCGCCGCCGGGCAGCGACTGCTTTCCGGAGGGGGAGCCGAACTGCTGGCCAAGGCGTAGGGTCCTGCACCTGGTGGCGCGGGCGATTAGCTTGGCAAGCGTGGAAGAACATCCACCGTTGCCACACTCGCATCGACCACCATGGTGTCAGTCATCAAAACCACCACCGGTGATGGCCGTCTCGACCGCCTTTCCCGCCCGGTGGGCGACCGAGCGCCTGCCATAGAGGCGGGCACACAGCGAGGTCATGATTTCGGTCATGTCCCGCACGAGGTCGTCGTCAACTTCGGCGTCATCGACTACCACCATGCGGCGATTCTCGGCATCCAGGGCGCCGGCCACGTACTCGGCCCCGAACCTGGCGAAGCGGTCCCGGTGTTCGGCGATGATCGTGGTCACCCTGTCGTCGCGGAGTGTCCCCGGGGAACTTGCGCCGCTTGCCATTGAGCGCGGAGCCAACCTCGGTCACCACCTGGTCGACCGAGTACCCGTCCGACGAACGGCCGAGGGCAAGACCCCGCGTGACGTCACGCGCTGTCTCAAGCGTCACCTCGCCCGCGAGGTCTTCTTCCTGCTGTGGAACCCCGCCTACGAGGACCTCGGGCCCGGCTTTCTCAACCCGAGCGGCAGCGCAGGTCTCCCTGCGGACCGTCTCGGACGACCTCGTCGTCTGGCTCGCCAAGATCCACGGATTGAGAGAGGGCTCGATCACGACGAGGAATTCATTGCCACCTACCGGGCCTGGCTCAACGAACATTTAGCGGCTTGAAGAACATAGGAGCTTCAACGGTTCGCAACCCTGCCGTTCCATCCCGACGAGCCAGCGCGTGCTCAAGTGGACTCAGCCGATGCGATCTGCTTCACGTCGTCCTCAACGGTGACCGGATTCCCGGACGTCTACGGCCCCAGCGCGGTGCCTCCCATTGCCGTCTCAATCGGCCCGGTCACACTGTCACCGCTGAGCGGGCCGGAGTGGTGGTCGCGGCAACTGTCGAAACGCACGACATTGATCGTCTCGTGCGAGCACTGGAATCCGCTGTCCGTGGCATAGACCGTGTAACGGAGTAGTGCCGCACCCGAAGGCGGCGGCGCGGCCTAAATTAGATGTCATGTTCGATATCCAGCGCCGCCCTCGTCGTCTGCGCACTTCGCAGGCGCTGCGGGACCTGGTGGCGGAAACCCGTCTCGGGGTCGATGACCTGATCGCGCCTTTCTTTGTCAAGGAGGGTGCCACCGAGCCACTGCCCATCACCAGCCTCCCTGGGATCTACCAGCACACCATCGACTCCTTTGTCAAGGAGGCGGAGCGTCTCGCCGGGCTCGGCGTCAAGGGCTTCATGATCTTCGGGGTACCCGAGGAGAAGGATCCCGTCGGGAGCCAGGGGTACGCGGCCTCCGGCATCACTCAGCGCGCGATCTCAGCATTGAAGGATCGCCTGGGCGATGGCGCGGTCGTCATGGCTGATCTCTGCCTTGATGAGTTCACGGATCATGGCCACTGCGGGATTCTCGACGACCGCGGGTGCGTGGACAACGATGGGACCCTGGAGCTGTACGCGCAGATGGCCCTGGCCCAGGCTCGCGCGGGCGTCGACCTGGTCGCCCCCTCGGGGATGATGGACGGTCAAGTGGGCGTCATCCGTTCGGCACTGGATGCCGAGGGCTTCAGTGGGGTGGGAATCCTGGCCTATTCGGCCAAGTACGCTTCGGCCTTCTACGGACCGTTCCGGGAGGCGGTCGACGTAACCATTGCCAACGGCGGTGACCGCAAGGGGTACCAGCAGGACTTCCGCAACGCGCGCGAGGCTCTCACGGAGGTGGAGCTCGACATTGCCGAAGGTGCCGACGTTGTCATGGTCAAGCCTGCCTCGAGCTACCTCGACATCATCGCCGCCGTGCGACCGATGGTTTCGATTCCCATCGCCGCATACCAGGTCTCGGGGGAATACGCCATGGTGCGCGCGGCCGAGGCGCAGGGTTGGATAGATGGCCAGGCCGTCGCGCTGGAACAGCTGACCGCCATCAAGCGAGCGGGAGCCGACCTCATTCTGACCTATTTCGCTCACGACCTCGCCGCAGTCCTCGGCTAGGCAGGCTGCGCCCGGAGGCGATTACCGGGTGAATCAGTCGCCGAGGTAGTGCCGCCAGGCCTGCGGGGCACCGGAGCGCAGCAAATCCATGACGGACCAATCAAGCTTTCGCGGCCAACGGTCCATTACGGCGATCGGACGGCATCCGGCCAGGGAGATCCACACCCTGGCCACCGAGGGTGCCGTTCGGTAGGAGAAGTAGACGTCCGCGGCCCCTCCGTCGTCGTTAGGGCAGGCGATCGTCCGGGGAGGGAATGGTGGCGCGGCGTCGATAGCGGCGGCGAGGGCATCGGCCTCCTCCCGGCCGAGCCTGGACAGCACGGCTCGGCAAGGTCTGGCGTTTAGCCCCGGCACCCATATGACGAGCGCGAAGCGGGGATTTGTTCGTACTTCGAGAGTCGTGCGGGAACCATTGGACGTGGGCGCACCCTTGCTCCCGGCAAGTATGCATGCACCGTTGGCCATGATGGTGGCCGGTGGCGCCTTGGAAGGAAGGCTTCCGGCGCCATCCACCGGCGGTGGCGCCTGCCCACACGCCGCAAGCAGCGTTGCGGCAAATACAAGCGCCACCCATACCGAAGCAACTTTCACTTTCCCCATACTGGCACGCGAGGTGGCGGGTGGACGGGCGAGCCAGCGCCTGGGCCCGCCTCCTCCTAGAATCGGCTTCCAGGCCAAATCGCCGCACATTCCCCACCGGAGGCGCCCAAGTGCACTACTCGACCAATCAGGAGTATTTCGATCGAGCCTGCGAGCTCATACCCGGCGGGGTGAACTCGCCGGTGCGAGCCTTCAAATCGGTTGGCGGCGGGACGCCGTACTTCGTCGAGCGCGGCCAGGGTGCCTGGGTCTACGACGTCGAGGGGAGGCGCTACCTGGACTACGTGCAGTCCTACGGCGCCTCGATCCTGGGTCACGCTGATCCCCGGGTGGTGGAGGCCATCGTGAAGGCGGCCGGCCTAGGCGCAACATTCGGAGCGCCGACTCCCGGAGAGGTGAGGCTTGCCGAGCTGATCACCGAGCGTGTCGCGGGCTGCGAGATGGTCCGCCTGTGCTCGAGCGGCACCGAGGCCACGATGTCCGCTCTGCGGGTGGCGCGTGGCTTCACCGGCCGCAGCCGCATCGTCAAGTTCGATGGCTGCTATCACGGTCATTCGGACGGGCTCCTGGCGGGAAGTGGAAGCGGAGTCGCCTCGCTCGCCCTCCCTGATTCGGCCGGGGTGCCCGCCAGCGCGGTCGCCGACACCGTCGTGCTGCCCTACAACCTCGTGCCCGAGCTTGACCAGAGCATCGCAGCCGTGATCGTCGAGCCGATCGCGGCCAACATGAATCTGGTTCTTCCCGAGGCGGGTTTCCTCGAAGGATTGCGCAAAGAGTGCGACCGGGTGGGCGCGCTGCTCATCTTCGACGAGGTGATCACGGGCTTCCGCGTGGCCAAGGGTGGCGCTTCGGCGAGGCTTGGGGTGCGCCCCGACCTGTGGACGTTTGGGAAGGTCATCGGTGGCGGCATGCCGATCGGCGCCTTCGGCGGACGCAAAGACGTCATGGAGAAGCTTGCCCCCCTCGGCCCTGTTTACCAGGCGGGCACGCTCTCGGGAAATCCGGTGGCGACCGCGGCGGGTATCGCCGTCTTGTCAGCCCTCGACGATTCGGGCTACATGATGCTAGAGGGTCGGGCGAAGGCTCTTGCGGACGGCTTGGTCAAGGTGCTCGAGGCAGTTGGCATCGAAGCTTCGGCACCCACCTTCGGCCCGTTGGTAGGCCTCTATTTCGTCAAGACGCCGGTTAGGA
>JAJYNL010000032.1 GCA_021786375.1 Actinomycetes bacterium | reverse complement strand
AGCTCCAAGCCCTCTACAGCCTGCGATAGCACTGAAACGTTAAGCCGAGGAATCATTCGAGCAAAGCCACGTGACGAGGCCAAATCAGGATTCCTCGGCTTAACAAATACCTCGGCATAATCTGAATTAAACCGAATTCGGTTTAATTCAGACGCCGGGCACGCATTCCTCTTCCGGGCAACGGGCTTCTTGTCGCGGGTCGAAGCCTTCTTGGGCTAAACCTAAGCTGCTAGAGCTCGTATTCGAGCTCGAAGCGGTGGGTTCCGTCGCCTTCGATGGTCAGCTGCAAGGTCCCGAGTAGTCCCGCCAGCTCACCCGACCCCGATCCGGGCACCACTTCATAGTGAAGCGTCGGCGTACCGGAGACCATGGTACCGAACTGCTGCAGCGCAAAGGCGCCCTTTCTGCCTCCGAGCGTGCCGCGTACCGTCTCGATGGCGACATAGCCGGCCGTCCCGGTGGACGGGTTCCCTCCCGAGAGCATCACCCCTGAGCCGGTGCCAACCAGGTCCCCGTCGAAGTTCTTGTGCAACTCGAAGCGGTTGACCGCCCCGTCCAGCTCAGGGGTGGATGGAGTGATCTCGACCCCGAAGGTTCCTCGCGCGACTTGCCTCATGCCCTAACTTTAGGGCCCCGGGTCATCTCGCCACGGCCCCGGGGCCGCAAATCAGCCGTTCTTGCGCGCCTTGGCCGGCAAGCACTCCCGCGGCATCAATGTGGCACCCCCCGCCTCGGCCCTGACCGTGGACAAGCTCCGCCAGATCCCTATCCGGAGCAGCCACCCGGACGGCGTCTCCACTGGGTTGCCGCGGAAGCGGAAATGGGGGGCCGTGGCGCTCCTTTAACTAGTCGCGAAACCCCGCCGGAGTGGCGAAGCGGCCCCGGTTCCCCTCGTGCGGCCAACCCTCACCTCTTCCACCTCGAGCGCGAGCAGCTCGTGCATACGGTTGCTTGAAACCCACAGCGGGGCATGCCGTGTAGTCGGGGTCGGCGCCGGCACGTGGGGATTCAGCATGGTGGGCAGCTCGCCGATGAACACCGCCGACATCCAGCCAATCAGCCCCACGGTCCCGACTGGCCGCCATGTACAGGACCCGATCCACTTCCCGGAGCACCCTCCACGGCTCGGGAACGCAATTCCCAGGGCGACAAACCCTGCCCGGCCTGGGAGCACAAGGGTGGTACGGGTGCCAGAATTACCTCATGACGGGCACTCATCTCCATCCCATCCAGGCAAGGCCTGCACGGATGCGTTCGACATAGGAGGTCCGCAGTGGCGACGAGAGAGAGATGGTTCCCGGGCGAGCCCTGCTGGGTCGACCTTTACACCCGCGATATCCCCAAGGCGCGCTCCTTCTACCAGGCGGTACTCGGCTGGAGGCCGGGCCTGCAGGCGGAGCAGTTCGGCGGATACTTCCAGTTTTTCCTGGAGGAGACCCCAGTCGCGGGAGGCATGGCGACCAGCCCCGGCACCGATCCACCCGATTCCTGGTACCTCTACCTCGCCTCACGCGACGCCGCCGGGACCCTGGCCCTGGGCACCGAGCACGGAGCTACGGTGGCCGTCCCGGCCATGCAGGTCGCGGAGCTAGGGACAATGGGCACGATGATCGATCCGGGCGGAGCCCTCATCGGGGTCTGGGCGCCAATGGAATTCATTGGCTTCGGGCGTGTCGACGAGCCGGGCGCACCGAGGTGGTTCGAGCTGCACACAGGCGCCTACCAGGCATCGCTCGACTTCTACAGGGCGGTCTTCGGCTGGGAGCTGAGCGCGGTGGACACCTCGGGAGGGCCCCGCTACTCGACGGCCGCTCAACAGGGAAGACCATCCGCCGGCATCCTGGAGGACACCGAATCCTCCCCTCGCTGGGAGGTCCGCTTCGGGGTAAAGGACACCGATGCCGCAGTCGCGGCAGCCCTCGCAAACGGTGGATCGCAGCGGCGGGAGGTCGAAGACGGCCCCTGGGGCCGGGTCGGCCACATAGCCGACACCACGGGAGTTCCCTTCATCGTCCAGTCCTTCAGCTGGGGACCGTGGGCCGGCTAAGCGCACCTTTCACCCGGGATTCAGCCTTCGAAGCCTAGAATCGGCGTATTCGAAGCGGCGGAGACGATCCGCCGTGCATTCGAAGTGGGGGTGCCGGTGCGCAAAGCGAAGCCACTTGCTATCGCCGTGGTTGTACTGCTTCTCGCGGTGACATCCATCTACCTGGCCGGCCGCAGCCACGCCAAGAACGCCGCTTCGGCCAAAACCTCGGACAACACCAGGACCAAGGCTCCCGCAAAGGCGCCGGCGCCCGCCCTTCCCGGCCTGCCGGCCGCCTTCTCCAGACCGATATCGGGTCCCCATCTGCAACCCGGCTCCAACCCCTCGGTGCTGCCCGGGCCACTGCTAATCGCCGACCGCTCCAACAACCGGCTTATCGTCGTCTCCCCGAAGGGGCGCATCCTCTGGCAATTCCCGCAGCCCGGCGATCTGGCGCCCGGCCAGACCTTTCTCATTCCCGACGATGCCTTCTTCACCCCGGATGGCAAGTACATCATCGCCACCGAAGAGGACGACTTCGTGATCAGCGTCATTTCCATCGCCCAGCACAAGATCATCTTCCGCTACGGAACTCCCGGCCAGTCCGGCATGGGGCCCAACCACCTCTGGAATCCGGACGACGCCATGATGCTGCCCGACGGCTACATCCTCTCCCCGGACATCAAGAACTGCCGCATCCTGTTGATCAAACCCGGTTCCCTCTCGCCGGTGCACATCTACGGGCTCTCGACCAACTACTGCTACCACAATCCTCCCGTCCGCTTTGGCAGCCCAAACGGCGCCTTCCCGATGACCAACGGACACTACGTGGTCACCGAGATAAACGGTGACTGGGTCGATGAGATGGGCCTCAACGGAACCATCTACCAGAGCTTCCATGCTCCGGGCGTCCTCTATCCCTCGGACACCAACGAAGTCCGTCCGGGGGTCTTCCTGACCGCCGACTACTCCAAGCCCGGCACAGTGGAGGAATTCACCTCCAGCGGCCAAGTGCTATGGCGGTACTCACCCACCGGCGCGCAGGCGCTCAACCAGCCCTCGCTGGCCCTTCCGCTTCCAAACGGGGATGTCGTGCTGAACGACGACAAGAACAATCGGGTGATCGTGGTGGACCCCAAGACCGACAAGGTCGTCTGGCAGTACGGCACCGGGGTGGCGGGCTCCGCGCCGGGCCAGCTCTCCAACCCCGATGGTCTGGACCTGGCCCCGCCATTCTCGCTCCTGGTCACCCATGCCGCCACGATGGGCCAGCCGCCCGCCGGCGCTCCCGCCTCGGTGTTGGCCGGACCGATAAACGTGATCCAGCCAACATCGAAGAGCTCATTGAACGTGATCGGGACCCATCCCCTGCCCCAAGCCCTTCAGCGGGTTGCGGTGGCCGCCACCGGCGCGAGCACCGCACTTTCGCTGGGCGGGCTCGACAATGCCGGCAGTTCGGTCACCTCCATATACCGCTTCAAGCTCTCGGGCTCCAAGCTCACAGTGGCCGCGGCGGGCTCACTGGCCCAGGCGACGCATGACGCGGGTGCAGCCAGGATCGCGTCGCACGTCTATCTCTTCGGTGGCGGGCAGAGCTCCACGGTGGCCTCGGTCCAATCCGTGGGAATACCAGGGGGCACGGCGAAACTGGAGGGCGGCCTGCCCCAACCACGGTCCGACCTCTCCGTGGCGCCATACGGTGGAAGCACCTACCTGGCCGGCGGCTATAACGGGGTCAACATGGACGCGACCGTTCTGAAGACCGTAAACGGGTCCGGCTTCACCAGCGTCGGGAACCTGGTTGATCCAGTACGCTACGGCGCATCGGTGGTGTACGACGGACACCTGTACGTCTTCGGCGGGGAGAGCGGGGGCGTGGTCACCTCCAACATCCAGGCCATCAACTTGAAGACGGGGCAGTCCGAGATCGTCGGACAGCTCCCCGTGGCATGCGAGGGCATGGCGTCCGTGGTCAGCAACGGCAAGATCTACCTGCTGGGCGGGAGTGACTCCTCCGGCAACGCGGTGTCCTCGATCTGGCAGTTCGACCCGGCCACGGCGATGGTCTATTCGGCGGGCTCGCTACCGGTGCCGCTCGCCTACAGCGGCGCGGCATCCCTGGGATCAGACATCCTGGTGGTGGGAGGAAGGACGACCGGGGGAATCAACTACGGCCGTGCCATCCTGTTGAGGCAGGGCTAGATCACCGGAATGCCCCGGGCGTATCGGGTCGGCCCTCAGCCGGGGGGCGCACCAAGGTCCTCCACGAACTCGACGCGGTTGCCGGCTGGATCGTCGGCATAGAACCGGGCCACGCCGTAGGGCTCCAGGAGGGAGTCCTCGATCACCTTCACGCCTGCGGCGGCCAGGTGCTCCCTGAGCGCAGCCAGGCCGGCGACGCGTAAAGCGGGATGAGCCTTCCGTGCCGGGACGAAGTCGTCCTCGATTCCCACGTGCAGCTGCCGACCCCCGAGCCTGAACCAGAGCCCGCCCCGGGGCGCCAGCGGTGGTGGCTTGGCGATCTCCTCCAGTCCGAGCAGCCCGGAGTAGAAGGCCCGCATCGCCTGTTCACAGCCTGGTGGTCCCGCCATCTGCAGGTGATCCAGGCCGGTCACCCTGCCTCCCCCGGCCGTGGCGCCGATCGCCGCGCCAAGCCGGGCTATGGCCCGGCCACGATGGGAGATGGTGTCCTTCTCTGACGGCTCCATCTCGGCAAAGGTGCGTCCGTCACCCTCCTCAGGCACAAACAGGGGGTCGTACCCGAAACCGTTCGAGCCCCGCTCGGCAAAAGCGATGCTGCCGCGCACCACTCCCTGGAAGTAGCGAGGCTCGTCCTCGCCGTCGACCAGGCAGAGCACACAGCGGAACTCCGCGCCCCGCAGGCCCTCGGGTACTTCGGCCAGCTCGGCGAGCAGGAGTTCGCGGTTGGCGGCGTCGTCAGCAGCCTCTCCCGCATAGCGTGCGGAGTGTACGCCCGGCGCCCCGCCGAGTGCGTCCACGAAGAGGCCGGAGTCGTCCGCCACCGCCAAGCCCCCGTAAGCCTGATGGCAGGCCTCAGCCTTGATCAACGCGTTCTCCGCCAGGGTCGCTCCCGACTCCTCCGGCGGGGTCGCTCCCACGGGCAAGGGGATAACTTCGGCACCGGAACCGCGCAGCATCGCCGAAAACTCGGCGAGCTTGCCTCGGTTGCCGGTGGCGACCATGAGCCGCACGGCTACCTACCCGGCCTGGGGGCAGGAGGCTCCGCCAGAGTCGCGGACTGAAGGTCGAGCAAGTAGGCGATTCCGTGCTCGGCCAGGGAGAGCAGCTCGTCCAGCTGGCCTCGGTCGAAGGACTCGCCCTCCGCCGTCCCCTGCACCTCCACAAACCGCCCGTCTGCGGCCATGACCACGTTCATATCGACTTCGGCGCCGGAGTCCTCGACATAGTCCAGGTCCAGCATGGGGTAGCCTTTCACGATCCCCACCGAGACCGCCGCGCACTGGCCGGTAAGGGCCCTGCTTCCCGCCTTGCCCAACTTGGCCAGCCGGGCAAGAGCGTCTGCGAGCGCTACGTAGCCGCCCACGATCGAGGCAGTGCGGGTACCGCCGTCCGCCTGGATCACGTCACAATCCACCACGATCTGGGTCTCCGGGAGTGAGCCGAGATCCACGACGGTGCGCAAGGAGCGGCCGATCAGGCGCTGGATCTCGAGCGTTCTGCCGGACTGCCGTCCCTTGGCGGCCTCGCGGGAGGTGCGCTCGCTGGTCGAGCCGGGAAGAAGGGAGTACTCGGCGGTAACCCAGCCCTTGCCGGTGCCGCGCAGCCAGGCGGGGCCGCGATCCTCCATCGAAGCGGTGCAAAGCACCTTGGTCCTGCCCATGGTCACCAGGGCCGAACCGAGCGCCATCTCGGTAAAGTCCCGCTCTATCAGTGCGGGGCGAAGCTCGTCGAGACCCCTACCGTCATGCCGCATGCTTATCTCCCCTTGCCCGCCTTGCGCCTGCGCACACGCACGGATCATTCTCCGGCCCACTTGACCGAGACGACGTCCCGGAGATCTATGCCCAGTAGGCACCTGCCAATCCGGCGGAATTCGTCAGGGTCGCCCGAAGTCATGTAGACGATATCAGCCGGTTCCCCAGCCTCTGTCGCCAGGGCCGCATCCAGCAACTGCCCCCGGACTTCGAATGCGGTCTCCTCCGAAGAGGAAACCAGCAACGTCTCGGGACCGAGCACCTCGCTAATGGCACGCGCCAGGAAGGGGTAGTGAGTGCAGCCCAGCAGCAGAGTCTGCACCTTGGCGTCGATCACCGGGCGCAGCAGCCGCTCGGCCAGGACCTTCAGCTGGTCGGAGCCGGTCTCCCCCCGCTCGACGAACTCGACGAAGCCGGGGGTGGCCGCACACACCAGGCGCTTCTTGGGGGCGATCCTGGCAAGACGGGTCTGGTACGCGCCCGAGCCGATGGTCCCCACCGTTCCGATCACGCCGATGCGCTCCCCCATCGACTGCATCGCCAATGCTCGCGCGCCAGGCTCGATCATCCCCACCACAGGGATGGCGAAACGCTCCTCGAGCATGGGGAGGGCCTGGGCCGACGCGGTGTTGCACGCCACCACCAGCATCTTTATGTCGTAGCGCTCGATGAGGAGCTCAGCGATCTGCAGGGAGTAGGCGGATACCTGCTCGCGCGTCTTCGGGCCGTAGGGATAGCGCGCGGAATCACCGAAGTAAACCAGCCGCTCGTTCGGCATCAGGTCGTTGATGGCCCGGAGCACGGTCAATCCGCCAAAACCGCTGTCGAAGATGCCTACCGGTCTCGTGTCCACTGCGAGAGTAAATGTTAGCGCCCGCGCCAGGGAAGGGCGGAGGTCACCAGCCCGGCGGCACCAGTAGTTGAGAGCGCTCGACCATCTCCGGGCGGGAGGCGCCAGCCAGGGCGAGCGAGACCTTCACATCCTCAACCAGCAACGAAACGGCCCTGTCCAGGCCCTCCTCGCCGCGCTCGTAGAGAGCCCTGGCCAGATGCCGCCCCACCATGGCCGCCTTGGCGCCCAGACCCAGGGCCCGCACCACGTCGGCCCCCGAGGAGATGGCTCCGTCCACCAGCACCGCGCCCCGGTACTCCCGCAGCTCCGATTCCATACGGTAGAGTGCACGAGCGGTCGAGATGCTCCCGTCCAGCTGCCGGCCCCCATGGTTGGACACGACCACCCCCGCCACCGGAAGCCCGCCCGCGAGCGCGAGGTCCGCCGCGGATAGCACTCCCTTCAAGAAGACCAGCATCCCATCCGCGAGGTCGATAATGTCACCGAGTCCCGACCAGTCGACGCCCGGATCCGGTGCCAGGCCACTGAAGCGTGCCGAGGAAACCCCGGACCCGAAGCGGGTCTCGCTCTCCTCCACCACCCAGCCCTCCAACTCCTCGGAGATGTTAGCGGACAGGAACTCCTCGGGCACTGCGAAGGAGTTCTCGCGGTCGCGCATGCGGATTCCGATGAATGGGGCGTCCACGGTCACGTAGATGGCCTCGTAACCGCTCTTGGCCGCGCGGCGGACCAGGGAGTCCGAGAAGCGGTGGTCCCTCATTACGTAAAGCTGGAAGGCAAGCAGGGGCTTGGTGCCGGAGCCTCCCCGGAGCTTGAGGCCCCGCCGGAAGGCGTCAGCCACCTCCTCCAGCGGCACCGCCGAGCGGGTGGAGAGGCAGTAGGAGACTCCGTGGCGGGCGGCGGCCTCGGCAATCACCGCCTCGGCTCTGGGATGCAGCAGCGAGGTGTAGGCCATGGGCGCCACCACCAGGGGAACCGGTATGCGCCGGCCGGCCAGATCAACCGTGGTGTCCAGGTGAGCCACGTTACGCAGCACCCTGGGCACCAGCTCGATGGCGTCCCAGTCGCGCCGGTTCCACGAAAGCGTCGACTCCGCTCCAGACCCCCCGAAGTAGTAGTCGCGTATAGCCTCGGCCCCTGGCCCGTGTCCCGGATGCTCCATCTCTTCCTCCTTGCCGCCACCGACCCTAGCAAGCCCGCCCTCGCAGGTACAGACAAAGATTCCCACCGCCCGAGGAATAAAGGCCACCGCCCCGGCGCTAAGCTTTATTGAAAATCATTTTCGATAGAGAGCGAGCGGTGAGCACCACGACAACCGAGAGGCACGAAGGAATTAACGAAGAGATCCGAACCCGCCTGCACGACGCGGGCCAGCGTTTCACTCCTGAGCGGGAAGCCCTGGTGGAGACGCTTTTCGAGTCCCACAGGGCGGTGACCCCGCAGGAGCTCTACGAGGCGGCCCGCGCCCGGGCCCAGGTGGGGCTCACCACTGCCTACCGCGTCCTGGAGACGCTCACTCGCATCGGCTACTGCCAGGTGATCCTGCTCGATGGCGAACTCCGTTACAGCCTCTGCCGGCCGACCCACCACCATCACCTGATCTGCACCGAGTGCAAGCGGGTGGAGGAGTTCGCGGCCTGCGCCCTCGAAGGCGCTGCCGTAGGAGGGTTCCTGCCCAGCTCGCACCGGGTCGAGATCTTCGGAATCTGCGAGAGCTGCCAGGAGGCAGGGCGATGAACCTGCTTGCCTTCCTCCATGTGACCTCGGCTGCGGGCACCTTGTCGCTCCTGGCCATAGCACTGCTCCTGGGTGCCATCCACGGGGTCACCCCGGACGAGCACACCTGGCCCATCACCTTCTCGTATGCGGTGGGGAGCTACTCCACTCGCGGTGGAATGCGCGCGGGCCTCTTCTTCTCGCTCGGCTTCACCATCCAAAGGGCCGTCTTCTCCATGCTGGCGTTTTTCGCGCTGACCACATGGATGGAGTCCAGCCACGTGGAGGGAATCATCTACGTGGTCGTGGGCCTGCTGATGGCGACCTCCGGGTTCATAATGAGAACCCGCGGAACCACCATCCACCTGATGCCATTCGTGGACAAGCTGCTGCCCCCGCTTGATGCAAGGAAGCAGCCCCCGCGCTCGCTGGCCATGCTGCACGGCCTGATCGCCGGGATGGGAACCGGCGCGTTCGCCACCATCCTTTACACCACCATCTCCCCCGCCATGCCCAGCGCCGCTGTGGCATGGCTGCCCGGAGCGCTCTTCGGCACGGGCACGCTTATCGCCCAGGTGCTTATCGGGGCGGCCTTCGGTCGCGCCATGCAGCGCCGTGGCCTAGGTGATGCGGCCCGGAGCTTCGTCGGTCGCACCATCGCCTCCATAACCCTGGGTGTGGGCGGGGTCATCTTCGTGGCCAGCGGCCTGCTCGCTCTGATTCTCCCCAGCCTGGCGAACTTCACCATCGCCACCGGAATCCCGGTCCCCAACCTGAGCAGCATCAATCTGGGCCTGCTGATGGTGATAACCACCGTGCCCGTGGTGGGCGGACTGTCGGCCATCTACGCGATGCGCAAGGTACGAAAGGATCCGGGAGTCGTGGAGCAGATGCCCCCCGCGGTGCACCATCACGAGGCACACGCCCGCTGAGGCTTACCGGAGAAGCGTTGAGTCGCAAACGGGGGCCCGAGGCCCGCGCGGGGGCGGCCCTTCTCTCTGCCATCGCCCGCCTGAGGTGGCCTCCGGGCGGTATGCTCCACCGTCATGCAAACCTATCCAGGCGCCTCCCCGGCACGCCTTGCGACACCCTCCGACGCGGCCGAGCTGGTCCGGCTGCGAGCCCTGATGTTCGACTCGGTCGGCGTCGACACCTCCGATCCGTTATGGCGGGATGCCTGCCTGGCGCACCTGCAGGCAAACCTGGGCGGAGCAAGCCTGCTGGGTGCCGTGGTCGATGCACCCGGCGATGCCGGCCTTGCCGCCGGCGGGCTGGCCGACATCCTGGCACGCCCACCCGGTCCGTCACTGCCAAGCGGCAGATCGGGATATCTGGGCTCGATTAGCACCGACCCTCGCTACCAGCGCAGGGGTTACGGCCGGGCGGTCGTAGTGCTCCTGCTGGAGGAATTGCGCAGTGCCGGGGTGGGCAGGGTCGAATTGCATGCGACCCCGGCTGGCGAACGGCTTTACCGAAGCCTCGGTTTCGCGGAACGCCACGGCGGGCTGGAGATGCGCCTGGTGCTTGGCCGCACCGGCGACTGACCGGCCCCACTCCCGGGGAACAAAACTCCTGGCAGCCGGGGAATGCCTGGAAAAAGGCCGATCGGGCTAACGCCCGGAGCCGATCTTGACGATCTCTATAAGGTAGAAGTTGGGACGCATCGGCCGAGAGGAGAACCCAATGGATCGTCGCAACCGAGCCGGCTCCACCAAGCACGCCTTGAAACCAATCATCTTGGCGGGCGCCGCGCTGGTAGTGGTAGTCGGGGGCGCCGCGCTGGGCTTCCATCAGCTGGACGGCTCCTCAACCTCCGCCTCGCAGCCGACCTCCACCACCTCGGGGGCCACCACCTCCCCGTCGAGTTCCGCCGGACCGACAACCACCGTCGGCTCAAACCAGTCCACGAGCACATTTGGAGCCGTGCCCGCGGGGTTCTACCCTTCCTCAGCCACCTTCGTCTCGGCGACCGACGCCTTCGCTCTTGGCGGGGTGCCCTGCTCCTCGTCCTCCACCGGATGGTGCGCCGAGCTGGCCAGCAGCACCGACACCGGCGCCACCTGGACCGCAGCCGCGCTATCGGGGATCCCGCTCGACCCCCGCTTCACGATCTCCAAGTCCTCGCCCGCCGCCAACGGCGTCTCAACCGTACGCTTCGTGGATCAAAGCGTCGGATACGCCTTTGGCCCGGCCCTTTATCTCACCACCGACGGCGGTGGGAGCTGGACACAGCTTTCCGTCCCCGGCATCAGCGGACTGGGCAGCACCGAGGCGGTCCGTTCGCTTGAGATCGGCGGCGGCACCGCCACCGCCGTGGTTCAACCCACGAGCGGCACCGGCCAGTCCTATCTGATAACCGCCCAGGTCTCCTCCCCGCAGAGCTTTGCAGTGGAAACCCCGCCCGCAACCCTCAGCGGAAGCATGGGGTACTTCCGCAACTCACTCGGCGAGATTGTCTATGGGCTTCGCACCTCTCCCGGGGCGTACTTCCGGGCCTCGGGCAGCTCCAGCTGGACCGGCCTCACCTCCCCTTGCGCAGCCAACGGAATCAGGGGGGTGATCGGCAGCCTCTATCTCAACGGCTCCAGCGAGGGTATCGTGGCCGGGTGCACCCTCGGCGTGGCCGCAGGTAGCTCCCAGAAGGAGATCGACCTCTCCACCGACGGTGGAAGCTCGTGGCGGACCCTTGCCGCTCCGCCCTTCCCGGGGGACATGTCGGCGGTGGCGGCCGGCTCATCCTCCAACATCTCCGTCGCCGCCGAGTCCGGGGCCTCGTTCCTCTACTCCAGCACCGACGGAGGCAAGACCTGGAGCACCTTCAATTTCGGTAGCTCTCCGCTGGCCAGCGGCGGCTACCCGCTGTTCGACCTCGGCTACACCACCGCAACCCAGGCCTTCTGCATCCTCGGCTCACCTAGCGATGCCACGAGCGGCCAGACCCAGAGCCAGATGTACATAACCGCCAATGGCGGCGCAAGCTGGAGCCCGGTCACCTTCTGATCAGGAACGTCGGGCACGGCCGGACCGCTCCCGGTCCGGCCGTGCTCCATCCACCGGTTGACGCGCGACCTGAAACCTTCCGTGAACGGGGAGGATCGCCTCGGTTGGGCACGTACCGCCCCTCCGCTCAGGTAATCATCCCAATGCCGGTTTCAGTCCTGGTTGGCGAGCGCGGCGTAGTCCTGGCGCAGCTCGCGCTTCAGGATCTTGCCGCTGGGGTTCTTGGGCAACGATGCGGCGACGAAGACGGCCTTGGGCACCTTGTAACCCGCCAGGTGGCCGGCGAGGAATGACCGGATCTCCTCACCCGTCGCGGTGGCCCCGGGCTTGAGCACCACCACCGCTGTGACCGCCTCCACCCACTTGGGGTCGGGCAGGCCGAAGACCGCGACCTCGGCGACGTCGGGATGAAGGTAGGCCGCCTCCTCGACCTCACGCGAGGCGACGTTCTCGCCTCCGGTCTTGATCATGTCCTTCTTGCGGTCGACGATGGTGAGCCTTCCCTCCTCGGACATGACTCCCAGGTCGCCTGAGTGGAACCAGCCGTTGGCGAAGGCCGCGGCGGTCTTCTCCGGGTCCTTGTAGTAGCCGAGGGTGGCGTGCGGGCTGCGGTGGACCACCTCGCCGATCACCCCCGGAGGCACCGGCTGGTCGTTGTCGTCCACCACCCGGGTCTCCACGTTCAGGACGGCGCGTCCCGCCGATCCCGCGTATTCGACCTGCTCCTCGGGCGGGAGGATTGTGGCCACGGGCGCCATCTCCGTCTGGCCGTAGAAGTTCCACAGGCGAAGATTCGGCAGCCGGCTCTGGATCTCCCTAAGCACCTCCACCGGCATGGGGGAGGCGCCGTAGTACCCCTTGCGCAACGAGGAGAGGTCGTGGCGATCGAAGTCGGGATGGCGCAGCAGCGAGATCCACACCGTTGGCGGTGCGAAATACTTGGTCACCTTGTGCGTCTCGATGAGCCGAAGCACCGTGGCCGGGTCGGGGGCGGGAAGCACAATGCTGGTGGCGCCGAGGTAGACGTCGGGCCCCAGGAAGCAATCGAGCTGGGCGCAGTGGTAGAGCGGCAGGGTGTGAAGGTCCACGTCGTCGCTGGTCATGCCTCCATCCACGATGGAGCTGACGTATTCGGTGATGAGCGAGCGGCTGGAGGAAATAGCCCCCTTGGGCCGCGACTCGGTTCCGGAGGTGTACATGATGCGGATCGGGTCATCGTCTCCAACCACCACGTCGATCTCGCGTGGGACTCCACCGGCCCAGGCGGAGACGCTCTCCCACCCCTCGGGAACCGGGGATCCCTCCGGTCCGATCCAGCCACGCAGGATCGGTTCGATGCCGGCCAGCGCGAGAGCCTCGGTCAGCGTGGCCAGCAGGGCTCCGTCGTCGGCCACCACCGCGGTAGCCTCCGAATGCTCCAGGATGAAGTCGACCTCGTTCGCCTTGAGCATGAAGTTGATCGGTACGAAGACCACCCCGGCCCGCGCACAGGCGAAGGTGAGCACCGCGAACTGCCACGAATTGCGCGAAAGGATGGCCAGGCGATCGCCCTTGGTTAGGCCGCGATCGAGGAGGGCGGCCGCAGTAGCGCTGACGGCCGCATCCAACTCTGCGAAGGTTAAGGAGGTATTGCCATCGATCAGCGCCGTCTTGCCGGGGAAGCGCGCCGCGGAGCGGCGGAGTAGATCGGCCAGGCTGTGCGACCGTGCCACGGTCACCGGGTTTTCCTTCATGGGCGAACCTCCAGGAATGCTGCCGTACGGTTGAGAGTGTACCGCCAAGCTACGGCAGGGCTCCAAAGCCTGTCCATCTCACACCGGTGGGAATTCCCGGCCGGCCGGGACGGGCATCCAACCGCCACGGCGTGCTGCACCTTCCGGGCGCCGGGTATCGCGCCCCCCGGCCGGCCGGGTCGTCCGGCCCGCTCGCAGGTCAATTCGCTGCGTCGCCGGGTTGATCGCCCTGCAAGCCTGGAAGCTCACACCTCGAGGTATCGCCTAACCGCCAGCGCTGAGCCTGCCGCGCCCACCACGGCTCCGATCAGGATCACGAAGATCTCCGTCATGGCCAGGTCGTGGGTGGAGACCACGAAGGAGGAGAGTAGCTGCACCTTGAAGTGCTGGATCATATAGGAGACCATGGAGCGCACCCCTACCACCGCCAGGGCGGCCACCACCGCGCCGGCGAGCCCCTGGATCAGGCCTTCCAGCATGAAGGGGATACGGATGAACCAGTTGGTCGCTCCGACCAGCTTCATGACCGCCACCTCCCGCCTGCGGGCGAAGATGGCCACGCGGATGACGTTGAGTATCAGTGCCGTGGCCGACAGCAGCAGCACGGTGGCCAGCCCCAGAATGACCAGCTGGGCAATGGAGGAGATCCTGAGCATAGTGTTGATGGCCGCACGGTTGTACTCGACGTTACGCACCCCCACCTGCTGGTTGAAGATCTGGCCGATGGCCGGCGCCTCTGCGGGATTCTTGAGCGCCACCCTGAAGGAGGGCGGAATCTGGGACTCGGTCACCGAGTTCAGGAGATCGGGCTGGTTGGCCATAAGGCGCTTGAACTCCGTCCATGATTGGGCCTGGTCGAAGTAAAAGAAGTTTTTCACCGCCGAGGTGGCCTTCAACTGGTCGGCTATGGCCGAAGTCTGGGCGGCCGATGCGTTGGGCTGAAGGAAGATGAGGAGCTGCGTGCCTCCCTGCCACTGGCTGGTTGCGACGGAGACTCCCTGCTTGATCAGCAGAGCCGAGCCCACCAGGGCAAGCGACACCGCGATCGTGAGAACCGCCGCCAGGCTCATCAGGCGATTGCGCCAAACATTCGCCGCCGTCTCGCGCACCACGTAGTCGACTGAAAATGCCAAATCAATAGTCCTTCCTGCCGGTCGGGCGATCAGCCCAAGCCGTAAACCCCTCTTACCTGGTCGCGCGTTATCACGCCGCGGTCGAGTTCGATCACCCGCCGCCGCATCGAGTCGACGATGCCGACGTCGTGGGTGGCCATGAGCACCGTCGTCCCGGTGCGGTTGATCCGCTCCAGAAGCCGCATCACGCCCCAGGTGGTGTCGGGATCCAGGTTCCCGGTGGGCTCGTCGGCCAGTAGGATCAGCGGTTTGTTGATGAAGGCACGGGCAATCGCCACGCGCTGCTGCTCGCCGCCGGACAACTCCGAGGGCAGGCGCTTGGCTTTGTCAGCCAGGCCGACCAGCTCGAGCATCTGCGGAACCTGGGTGGCAATCGCCCGCTTGGGCTTGCCGGTCACCTCTAGGGCGAAGGCGACGTTCTCGAACGCGGTTCTGTTGGGCAGGAGACGGTAGTCCTGGAAGATCGCGCCGATGTTGCGCCGGAAGAAGGGAACCTTCCAGTCGGGCATCGCCCCCAGGTCCTTCCCCGCCACGAATATGTGGCCCATATCGGGCCGCTCCTCGCGTAACATCAGCCGCAGCAGCGACGTCTTGCCCGACCCGGAGGGGCCGACCAGAAAGACGAACTCGCCACGCTGAATCATGAGCGAGCAGTCCCTCAGTGCGTACTGCCCTGCCTTGTAAGACTTGGTTACTCGGTCAACTTTTATCACG